>NZ_CP143258.1:647142-970714 GCF_036320655.1 Porphyromonas pogonae | reverse complement strand
TCTTCGATTATTACGAGCACTACACTGGCAGTTTTATGCCTAAAGAGTATCTTCTTAGCGGCAAGGTAATCGTAGAGCAAGTAAGGCATTATAATTCCTCAAGAAAAAGAATAGCTATAGCCCAGAAATTTGTTTCAGGAGGAGCTTGCAATATGCTTCGTAACCTAAAGTATTATGCAGCAAGAGACAGAGAGCTGACAGAACAAATTGAATCGATTGAAAATTATATTGGGGAAATATTTCTGACCAGTGAAGTAGATCAATTAATGGGTATAGAGGGTAATATACGTATGACGTATTATAGTGGTTTTGACAAAATCATTAATGATTTTGTTATGAATAATCGAACAAAACAACCTCCCAATAACGAAGTAAATGCTCTGATTTCTTTCTTAAATATGATCTGTTATACAACTTGCCTTGATCAATTATACCATACACAACTAAATCCAACCATTAGTTATCTACACGAACCCGGATTTAGAAGATATTCACTTGCTTTGGACTTGTCAGAAATATTCAAGCCCATTTTAGTAGATAGGATTATTTTCTCTATACTAAATAAGAAACAAATTCAAAAGAATGATTTTGACAATCACTTAAACGGTTGTATTTTAAAGCCGTCAGGATGTAAGAAAGTTTTAACCATTTGGGAAGAACGACTAAATGAAACCATAAAGCATCGTGCGTTGAAAAGGAATATCAGTTACAGACATCTGATCCGTTTGGAATGCTACAAGTTGGTGAAACATATTATGAATATTGAAGAATATAAACCTTTTAAGGCTTGGTGGTAAAATGTACTGTATATTAGTTTATGATATTGGAGAAAAAAGAGTAGGCAAAATGCTTAAACTATGCCGACAGTACCTCAACTGGATTCAAAACAGTGTATTTGAAGGAGCTATAAGCCAAGTAAAACTAAAAGAATTGATTTCAAAAGCTAAGAATATTATGGAGGAAGATACCGACAGTATTATTATCTTCACTTCCAGAGATGAGAAATGGCTTGATAAGCAGGTCATAGGACAAGAGAAGAATGACCTCGATAACTTTTTATAAATCGTCAGTCCATACTATAAAATACTCTTGATCTTTGACATTATTAATAACAATTACTTTAATTCACTGATAATAAACAAAATAAAAAGTCGTCAATACCCTACAGTAATCCTACAAATAAAGGTCGACGATTTTTGTGATAAAAAATTGTATCTTAGCAAAGTCAAAAATACTGTAAACAAAAAAGTTATAATTTTATTTTTGACGGCTTTTAATCGTACCATACTGGAATTGAAATTACTACTTGGGCGCAAAGGTTTATCTGTGGAACTTACTTTTAATCGTACCATACTGGAATTGAAATACATTCATTACCTTAGATAGTTCAGCTCTGAACCTGCTTTTAATCGTACCATACTGGAATTGAAATTCAACTTTTTTGATAGTGAACCCGTCATGCGAGCCACTTTTAATCGTACCATACTGGAATTGAAATCATGAAGTGTGCTTTATCCGTATAGGTTTCAAAGTACTTTTAATCGTACCATACTGGAATTGAAATTTTTCTTCACAATATCTGCATGTGAGAGGTGCTCTGCTTTTAATCGTACCATACTGGAATTGAAATTACTTTCTATACATTGCTCTTATCTGTCCAATATCAACTTTTAATCGTACCATACTGGAATTGAAATTAGAGGATGCACAACGGGCAACAGAGGCCAAAGTAGCTTTTAATCGTACCATACTGGAATTGAAATTCTTTCAAAGAAAGGCTTTTGATTCTTATTTTCGGCCTTTTAATCGTACCATACTGGAATTGAAATAAGCCGTAAAGCAAGCTTTTAAAAATGCCGGAAAAGCTTTTAATCGTACCATACTGGAATTGAAATTGAACTTGCTATTGCTGACAATGCTTCAGCGAAAGCCTTTTAATCGTACCATACTGGAATTGAAATTCAAAATACTTATCTCTTACTTCCACAGGTGACAACCTTTTAATCGTACCATACTGGAATTGAAATGGAATACACTTATGATGCAACCGATCCGGATGCGACTTTTAATCGTACCATACTGGAATTGAAATGGCGAAAGTGTCTGTAAGGTCATAGTTCAGGATGTTCTTTTAATCGTACCATACTGGAATTGAAATTGGGAGAAAGAGAAGCAAGATATCTGGGTGCGTCAGCTTTTAATCGTACCATACTGGAATTGAAATATCTTTTTCAAATACAGTTATATCGTCAGTATTACCCTTTTAATCGTACCATACTGGAATTGAAATTGAAACCGGACGAAAGATTGTTGAAATGTGCAAGCACTTTTAATCGTACCATACTGGAATTGAAATTATATATTACGTAATTCGCAAGCTATGCCAAGGAGTGCTTTTAATCGTACCATACTGGAATTGAAATTCTGATTTATCTTGGATATAATCTCGTTATTGCCGACTTTTAATCGTACCATACTGGAATTGAAATTCACAGGCAATCGCACAAGAATATACAATAAGAGAACTTTTAATCGTACCATACTGGAATTGAAATTTTTAGATCCGTCTTTACACATTTCCGTATATCCAAGCTTTTAATCGTACCATACTGGAATTGAAATTACGTACAGAATGGTAATGACCTAACAGATAGGCTGCTTTTAATCGTACCATACTGGAATTGAAATCTATATATATAATATGTATAGGCACAAAAAAACCTGCCTTTTAATCGTACCATACTGGAATTGAAATACAGAATCTGATCAAATCTGTCAACTTGGACATCGTCTTTTAATCGTACCATACTGGAATTGAAATCGGCGACCGACGATTTCAAATTCATCAGCATTGCGCCTTTTAATCGTACCATACTGGAATTGAAATCAAGACACCAAAAAGGAACTTGATACAAGGTTGATTCTTTTAATCGTACCATACTGGAATTGAAATCTTATGAAGCACTTAGTAATTACCAAAGCTTAGCACTTTTAATCGTACCATACTGGAATTGAAATTGTTGTTTGAATCAACTAATGATAATATTTTGATAACTTTTAATCGTACCATACTGGAATTGAAATTCGTGTAAAGACAATCAATTGTTGGGAATGGTTATGTCTTTTAATCGTACCATACTGGAATTGAAATTGTATGGCCAGGCATCGGCATAGCCTGGACTGCGTCTTTTAATCGTACCATACTGGAATTGAAATTTATAGAAAAAGGGTTATCAGACAGTGATTGGCATGGCTTTTAATCGTACCATACTGGAATTGAAATCAAGTGGCACTCGGCTACCTTCACAGGCATGCCCGACTTTTAATCGTACCATACTGGAATTGAAATGATATATGTGCTGCATCAACATATAGGTTCTTAACACTTTTAATCGTACCATACTGGAATTGAAATTGGGCTCCCGGACTATTGTTACGAGGAGACGGGTATACTTTTAATCGTACCATACTGGAATTGAAATCGTGTGCGGGCGCCAACATGTTTCGGCAGGTTCGACTTTTAATCGTACCATACTGGAATTGAAATCTGAAACAGAGGCGGTTAGATCAGCAATCGAAGAAGGCTTTTAATCGTACCATACTGGAATTGAAATACGACGCTCAACTGCGGTGCTGGCTGGAAAACACATCTTTTAATCGTACCATACTGGAATTGAAATCAGGTGACAACCCAAGACGGGGAGCAATAATATCCGCTTTTAATCGTACCATACTGGAATTGAAATAGATTGCCGAATTGGAAAGGAAGTTGGCTAAATGATCTTTTAATCGTACCATACTGGAATTGAAATACCGTTCATGTAATAATAAGGCATATTCTTTACGCTCTTTTAATCGTACCATACTGGAATTGAAATTTTCAGCCTTGACAGAAACCACCTCTTCATGAATGCTTTTAATCGTACCATACTGGAATTGAAATTATGATACCGTTTTAAAACCGCATCATGCGGATTTACACTTTTAATCGTACCATACTGGAATTGAAATTGATATCTTGCTTTGGTAGAAAAGATGTGCCCTTGAGCTTTTAATCGTACCATACTGGAATTGAAATTCATATAGATAGCCTTATAGAGTCGTCATCACATGCCTTTTAATCGTACCATACTGGAATTGAAATTATATCCAAGTCTGTACGTTTGGTTATTCTCCCTTACTTTTAATCGTACCATACTGGAATTGAAATATGGACAGTAACGGCTTACAAGACTTCGTATCGTACTTTTAATCGTACCATACTGGAATTGAAATTTTTTTCGATCTCTTCGATTTGCTTTTCTGTTAATTGCTTTTAATCGTACCATACTGGAATTGAAATCGAGGACGCTAAAAAAGAAGTGAGTGATGAAGAATACTTTTAATCGTACCATACTGGAATTGAAATCTAAGTCATGCCAAATTAAGAAGTGGTCATCTTTATCTTTTAATCGTACCATACTGGAATTGAAATGAGTCTCTACCAAACGCCCGTGCTACAGTCACACCGACTTTTAATCGTACCATACTGGAATTGAAATATATATATCCTCGAAAAAGGGCTATCGGACAGCGAGCTTTTAATCGTACCATACTGGAATTGAAATCTGATATTCGAGTAGGCTGTGAATTATTAGTGTTCACTTTTAATCGTACCATACTGGAATTGAAATCAAAAAGATTACCCACGAGGGAGTTAATCCATATTTCCTTTTAATCGTACCATACTGGAATTGAAATTACAAGAATGGGATGAATTGCTGAAGGATATTCGAACTTTTAATCGTACCATACTGGAATTGAAATAAGTTCTTTACATGATCGAGCCGAATTTAAAATTATGCTTTTAATCGTACCATACTGGAATTGAAATTTGTTGTGATGGAATAATAACTATCGTACGTGTGGGACTTTTAATCGTACCATACTGGAATTGAAATTGAATACTAAGACTAAGAATACGCGCAAGAGTGGGGACTTTTAATCGTACCATAGTGGGATTGGATAGGAATAGAGGGGAGCTAGGGAAGATCAATAAATCAAAATAAAAAAGCGTAAAGTGTCTATTACAACAATTTACGCTTAACAATGTGTGGAGATGCAGGGAATTGAACCCTGGTCCAAACATGGAATTAATTTGCTTTCTACATGTTTAGCCTCACTTACGATTTTCGAGACAGGCCTGCGGCTGAAGCTACCAGTGGACTATCCTTATCCTTCTAAAATTTAACCCACTGCCGAAGGCTACAATGAGCGATTCCTGAATTTTTAGCACCACCATATCGAAACGCTACAGGACGGGAGCTTTTCGGGTGATGTCTTGTCACCGCAACTATTGCGATGATTAAGCATTAACTTACTATACTTCGGTTATGCAGCAAGAGCAAAATTATTTTCGCCAATTAAAAAGTTCGATGTCTGAGATTATAGTGCAAGCCACCCACGCACTACATGCTTACAAATCACTTCATCACGCTGTCAAAGCCAGTCATCCCCATGATTTGTATAGTACAAAGTTAAAAAAATATTATGAATCACAATATTTATAGGAGTCAGTCCTCGGCATTGCGCCTAAAGAAATACATCATGATAATAAGGTTGATGATTAGAAGAGCTCCTCCTGCCATGATTATCAATCGTTGAGCTTCATTGACAAAAAATGCGGCTATTATGCATACTATTGCAAGCATGATAATAAGCCATAAGAATACTTGTGTAACTTTTTTTCTTTTTATCCTCATAATCTATTTTATATAAACGTTTTTCATTTAACTTTGATATAAATATCACCCCCAAATGAAACATAAATATATAATATCTTTTTTGATAGCCCTCACTACCCTGAGTTTAAATGCACATAATGTGCCATTAAATGATTCCATAAAAGGTGATAATGCGGCTCTAAAAAGTGTGGTGAGTGCAGATACTTTGCGCCCCAGCAAACGCATGGAACGCTTCTTGCGCTACATGCCAGAAGAGAAGTTCAGGGTCATAGGAAGTTATTATTTCCTGAGAAAGATAGATAGTAGCTACAGGGAACGCGAAAAAGACCCTCGGACTGATCATCCTATGATCAAAGGAGATGAAGCGGGAATATGGGGATATCTCATTTTTGGTAAAGATTATGATTTTAAGAATTTCCGTTTAGGTGTTTTCGGTCTCACCAGCGTTATTGATGAAATCAATGATGATGACGGCTGGTGGTTGGGATACAAAATAGGATTATCATATAGGTTCAAACCCGGGGTTAGGCTCACTTATATTCCTTCTATTTATTACACCACAAAAAGTAAGTATATCAATACGCAGCATAATCTATCATTGCATTATGCTCCTCGCACCTTGGCAGGCCTGCTGGTTTTATCGGGAGGGATTACTTCCGGGGATCTCAATTACATGGCAGCACAACAAACATATCTCAATCAGTATCCTATATTCCCCTTGGGTAATAGCCCGGTAAGATATTACCGCAAAGAATACGGTTTGGTACGCAATGAAATGTTTATAGGTAACAGGTTACAGCTCACTCTAACGGGAACAATGGAAAAAAGGACACCTTATTACAAAGACAACAGCCAGTTTGAGATGCACAAAGCCCTAACAGGAGAAGCTCAGTTACTGTTTCATCTGAGTCCCAAAGTTAGATATAGCACGGCAGGGGGAGCCAAATATATCAATCCGGCAGGATACCCACTGCCGGCATTGGGAGTCATATACCGGCAAGCATTCAAGCCTAAAGGAGAGACTTCGGACAAGTGGGTACAGTATAAAATGATAGAAGGAATAGTCAGAGGAGCATTCCCTACGGGTAAAGAAGCCTTCTTTGACTATCTGGTTACGGCAGGTAAATATATTGACAGAACGTATGTAATGCAACCTGATGAAAAGTATTTCGGGAAGAACTATGCAATTACCATTCAACCTCTCAATTATACTTTTGCGACACTACCTAACCTCTATACAGGAGGTAATCAATGGGTTTCGACCCAATTGAATTATACCTCTCAGAATTTGCTGGTAACCCAATGGAATAAAATCAAAAAAGCTCGCCTCGATGAAACCTTACATGTCAAGGCTTTGTCACAGATCCAAGGCATGAAACCTTACATTGAAGGAGGTTACTCGATAGGATATGGTGATCTTACACGTATGGGCTTATTCCTGGGATATGATTTTGAGCGTGGTAAACCGGCTATCGCATTTCGCCTAAGTATTCCGCTCATCAACCTCACAAAGAAATGGGGAGAAAGAGAATAAGAAAATAATACATGTTCAAACAAAAAAATCCTGTGACTATTGCCACAGGATTTTTTGTATTCTATTTTATCCAATTGAGACTGTTGCAAAAGTCAACAGTCTTGTGGATTTTGGAGGCAAAGCCGACAAAAGACACTTTGACCGGGCAGAGAGGGTAAAGAGCAAGGCGCTAAGAGTGAGTGCACAGGGAGTTTACTTCAGGTAAATGACCTAGCGCGAATCTCGCAAGCAACGAAGCAATTGGCCTGCTATGCAACGGTCTCAATTGGGTATTGTGACCATCTTAAACCATAGCAAGACCTCCGGTAGATGTCTCCTTGTAGAGGCTAGGAAGGTCATGACCTGTTTGTCGCATCACCTCTACTACCTGATCAAAACTTACACGATGCTTGCCGTCGCTGAATGATCCATAAGTATTGGCATCCAAAGCACGAGCAGCAGCAAAAGCATTACGTTCGATGCATGGTATCTGCACAAGGCCACACACAGGATCACAAGTAAGTCCCAAGTGATGCTCCAGCGCCATCTCGGCACAATACTCAATCTGCTGTAAAGACCCTCCGAAAAGCTGAGATGCTGCCGCAGCTCCCATGGCACAAGCCACTCCTACTTCGCCCTGACAACCTACTTCAGCTCCCGAGATGGAAGCATTGGTGCGAACCACATTGCCAAATAAAGCAGCTGTAGCCAAAGCTCGGTAGATACGCACATCGGCAAACTCTCTACTCTCTTGCAAATGGTAAAGCACAGCTGGCACAACACCGGAACTTCCACATGTGGGCGCTGTGACGATGCGCCCTCCCGCAGCATTCTGCTCACTTACCGCAAGAGCGTAAGCATATACCTTACCCCTATTGCGCACACTGGAGCCATATCCTTTGGCTTTGATCATATAGGTTGCCGCTTTACGACGTAAGCCCAAACCTCCGGGCAAAACGCCTTCTGCTTCCAACCCTTCTCTTACTGCGCTTCGCATAGCATCCCATACCTCTGCCATATAGTCCCATATGGTATTGCCTTCATGCTCCTCTACATATTCCCAGAAGCTCTTTCCGGTAGTATTCAGGTGTTCTATTATATCTTTTATGGTGCTGTGGGGATATATCTGTGATGCTTTCTGCTCATTGAAGTCTTCATTGGCAAGTACACCCCCGCCTATGCTATAGATCAGATAATCTTTGAGCAGATGATGCTCGCCATCATATCCTTCGAAAAGCATCCCATTAGGATGAAAAGGCATTTCTATCTCGGGCTTCCAGATAATTTCGGTAGGCGCCACAGCTGTAAGCACATCCAAGATGGCTACATCTGTAAGGTGTCCCTTGCCGGTTGCAGCAAGACTACCATAAAGAGTGACTTTGAAGTAATCAGCCCTCGGGCATTGCTCCAGGAACTGCTCTGCTGCCCGGCGAGGTCCCATAGTATGGCTGCTACTGGGGCCATAACCGATACGATATATTTGTTTTATTGATTCCATGAGTGAAGAATTTCTAAATTAGAAAGTAGTGTGTAATAAGTAAAAAAGGTAATCCTTATTTATCATAAAGACTACGCAAAAGTATAGAAAAAAAGGTATTTTTGTAAATAAACGAACAAAAGAGTTTAAAAAATTAAATCAAATACTAAATGATGGATTTACATCTTGAGAATGTAAGACGTGAGTATATAAGTAAAAGTCTTAGTAGCAAGGATATGCCGGCCGATCCTTTTATATTAATTGCTAAATGGCTACAAGATGCTATCGACGCTAAAGCGCTGGAGCCGACCGCTGTGATTGTGGGCACTTCTACTCCGGACGGGCACCCCAGTACACGCACAGTACTGCTCAAAGAAGTTTTGGGTGATGAGTTTGTATTCTATACCAACTACGAAAGTCGCAAAGGACAGCAGATTGCCTCCAATCCGCATGTGTGTCTTACCTTTTTGTGGCACGAGCTCGAGAGACAGATTCATATTGAGGGAAACATCCGCAAATTAGAGCCCGAGATTAGCGATGCATATTTCAAAACACGTCCTTATAAAAGTCGTGTAGGGGCTAGAATATCTCCCCAAAGCCGCCCTATTCCCGGCAGGACGTTTATCGTGACCGAGTTTATGAAGGAAAGTCTCAAATACGCAGGGCGTGAGGTGCCTCGCCCTGGTACCTGGGGAGGATACGCCGTCAAGGCGAATCGAATAGAATTTTGGCAAGGAAGGGAAAGTCGCCTGCATGACAGATTTCTCTATACCCGCAATGAGGACAACACATGGACACTTACCCGTATAGCGCCCTAAACAAGTCTGTAGTATCAGAGCGCACTAAAGTGACTGATACCTCCTCAATCCTCAATTATTAGTGGGTGATCATCAATAAATTACCCAACAAATCCTAATATTTACAAGGAACTAAAAAGAAAGAGGTATAAATACAAATTTATTTAATGAATTAATTCTTTATTATTTATTATCTTTGCGTTTGTTATCAGTTTAAAAATATAATTAAGGTTATGGAAATTGTAAAGATTGTAGCAAGAGAGATTCTTGATTCTCGTGGTAATCCCACAGTAGAAGTTGACGTGCATTTGGCTTGTGGCGTTATGGGCCGTGCAGCAGTACCCAGTGGAGCATCTACAGGTGAGAATGAAGCTATCGAACTTCGCGACGGCGACAAGAAGCGTTACCTCGGTAAGGGCGTTCTCAAAGCTGTTGACAATGTAAATAATGTAATTGCTCCCGAGTTATATGGCATGAGCGTTCTAGAGCAACGTGCTATCGACCACAAACTCATCGAGCTTGATGGTACCAAGACTAAGAGTAACCTCGGAGCCAACGCCATGTTGGGCGTTTCTTTGGCCGTTGCCAAAGCTGCTGCCGCATACCTCGAAATACCTTTGTATCGCTATATCGGCGGAACCAATACTTACGTTCTTCCCGTGCCTATGATGAATATCATCAACGGTGGTTCACACTCTGATGCTCCTATCGCATTCCAAGAGTTTATGATCCGTCCCGTAGGTGCATCTTGCTTCCGTGAAGGTCTTCGTATGGGTGCCGAAGTATTCCACGCACTTAAGAAAGTATTACATGACCGTGGCCTCAGCACTGCTGTAGGTGATGAAGGTGGTTTTGCACCTGCACTCAATGGCACCGAAGACGCTATCGAATCAATCCTCAAAGCTGTAGAAGCTGCCGGCTATGTACCCGGTAAGGATGTTACCATCGCTATGGACTGTGCTTCTTCTGAGTTTTACAGCAATGGCGTTTATGACTACACTAAATTCGAAGGTGACAAGGGTGTAAAGCGTAATGCTGACGAACAAGTAGCTTACCTCACTGAGCTTGTAGAGAAATATCCTATCGACTCTATCGAAGATGGTATGAGCGAAAACGACTGGGAAGGCTGGAAGAAACTTACTGCTGCTATCGGCAAGCGTTGTCAGCTCGTAGGAGACGACTTGTTCGTAACCAACGTAGAATTCCTCAAGCGTGGTATTGCTGAAGATTGTGGTAACTCTATCCTGATCAAAGTGAACCAGATCGGTACACTTTCTGAAACTCTTGATGCTATCGAGATGGCTCACCGTCATGGTTACACCAGTGTAACTTCGCACCGTTCCGGCGAAACAGAAGATGCTACTATCGCAGACATCGCTGTTGCTACCAATTCCGGTCAGATCAAGACAGGTTCGCTCAGCCGTACCGACCGCATGGCCAAGTACAACCAACTTCTCCGTATCGAGGAAGAACTTGGCAATCTTGCCGTTTACGGTTACAAGAGAGTAAAGTAAGTCTTAGACTCGTTCAAACACGGCCCCAAATACTCACACCGTTGAGAATTGGTCCGTAATACATATAATCAAAATAGGGTGTGCTACACAGTTGGCACACCCTATTTGTTTATTATATTTTATGAAAGCTATGCCAGCACCTTGGCCAAAGCAGTAGACATAGCTTCTACAGTACGCTGTAAATCCTCGTCGGTATGAGCAGCGGAAAGAAACATGCACTCAAACTGCGATGGTGGTAAATAGACGCCCTGATCCAACATCAGCTGAAAATAGCGAGCATACAAATTTGTATCGCTCTTCTTGGCATCATCATTACAAATCACACCGCCGGATTTGAAAAAGAGTGTGCATAATGATCCGCAACGATTGAACGAAAGCTTGTCCCCATAGGGAACAATAGCTTCCTGCACGAGAGCCTCGAATCGAGCTCCTACCGCCTCAAGCTCGTCATAGAACCCGGGAGATTCCAATTGACGAAGCATAGCAATACCTGCTACCATAGCCAGTGGATTGCCCGATAGGGTGCCCGCCTGATAGACACGTCCGTTAGGAGACAGATGATCCATAATATCAGCCCTTCCTCCGAAAGCTCCCACAGGTAGACCACCGCCTATAATTTTACCCAGACAGGTGAGATCAGGACTTATACCGAATAGCTCTTGTACCCCACCCTTGGCTGCACGGAACCCGCTGATGACTTCGTCAAAGATAAGCAAGATATTATGTTCGGATGTAAGCTCACGCAGTTCTTGCAGGAAGCCCTCACGAGGCATGATAAGCCCCATATTCCCCATCACAGGCTCCAGTATCACAGCGGCTATCTGATGAGGAAAGGCTTGAATCAGTTTTTTTACCGAAGAAATATCGTTATACGTAGCCACCAAAGTATCCTCCGCAGTGCCTTTGGTTACGCCTGCACTGCCGCTCTCGCCGTAAGTAGCAAGTCCTGAGCCGGCTTTGATCAGGAACATATCGGCATGCCCATGATAGCAACCATCGAATTTGATAATCTTGTCACGCCCCGTGAAACCTCTTGCCAGACGCACTGCACTCATAGTAGCTTCGGTACCCGAGTTGACCATACGCACCTTGTCTACGGAGGGGAAGAAGTTGCAGATCATACGAGCCATCTCCACCTCGTGTTCATTGCATGCGCCGTAGCTTGTACCTTTCTCCACTTCTTTGCGGATGGCATCTTGGATGAGAGGATTGGCGTGCCCCAGGATGAGAGGCCCCCACGAAGAGATGAAGTCGATGTACTCATTACCATCTACGTCAAACACATGACCGTCCGTGCCATGATCGATATAGAGTGGCGTGCGCCCTACAGATTTAAATGCACGCACAGGGCTGTTTACTCCTCCGGGGATATACTGATTGGCCTCCTGAAACAGAGACTCAGATTTTGTGTAAGTAGGCATAGTATCGCTAATGTTTGTTCATGATGCGACAGGCATCTTTGGCAAAATAAGTAATAATAATTTTGGCTCCCGCACGCTTGATGCTCAATAGAGATTCAATGATGATGCGATCTTCATCGATCCATCCATTGGCTGCGGCAGCTTTTACCATAGAGTACTCGCCACTCACATTGTAAGCGGCAATAGGCAACTTGAATTCCTGTGCCGCACGGGCAATTATATCGAGATAAGGCAAAGCAGGCTTGACCATTACAATGTCTGCGCCTTCCTCTATATCCGATTCTATCTCACGCAGAGCTTCATTGGCATTGGCAGGATCCATCTGGTACGAACGTCTGTCACCAAACGAGGGCGCAGAGTCGGCTGCTTCACGGAAAGGTCCATAAAATGCAGAGCTGAACTTAGCTGAGTAAGCCATGATGGGAATCTTCACAAAACCATTCTCGTCCAAAGCCCTACGCATCGCTTGTATGCGCCCGTCCATCATATCGGAGGGAGCCACCATGTCCACGCCCGCACGGGCATAAGAGAGCGTTTGCTTGCACAGGTATTCGAGCGTCTCATCATTATCTACGTAGTGGTCGTGAATAATACCGCAGTGTCCGTGATCGGTATATTCACACATGCACACATCCGCTATAACAAGGAAGTCGGGCAAAGCTTTTTTGATAGCTCTGATAGCTTGCTGTACTATGCCGTTGTCATCATACGATTCCGAGCCTGTAGCATCCTTGTGGTCGGGAATACCAAATAGCATCACTCCACTGATACCCAGAGCTGCCAGCTCTGCACACTCTGTAAGCACTGTATCTACAGAGAAATGGTATTGCCCCGGCATAGCAGATATCTCTTCTTTAATATTTTCTCCATGACGTACAAAGAGCGGAGCTATGAAGTCTTGAGGTGATAATGAGGTCTCACGCACCATGGCTCTGAGAGCTTCAGTGTTTCTGAGACGGCGCATTCTGGTAAATGGGAACATATCCTTAGTGTGTTTGTTGTTGTGTATAATTTATAATTTCTTGAACCAATAATTCCATGAGAGGCTTGTGTGGCATCACATCCACCTGTAGGCCGGCATGAGTGGCTGTGTGTGCGGTAAGCTCTCCTATACAGGCGATGCGGGAGTGCCGTATCCAATCCTGCAAACCATGATTGTCGACCAACTTCATGAAGTTGGTCACTGCGGATGAACTACAAAATGTGATCCACTGCGGAGCAATAGCACGCATTACCTCCAGGCGTTGCGACGAATAGTGGATAGGCTGATTGTCGTAAACGGGAATAAAATCACAGACGACACCATGATCGGACAGATTGTCCTTGATAGCATCGCGTGACAATACAGATCCCGGCAGTAGCACCTTCACCCCATCCATGTCATAGCTCTGCACAAATTCCGCCACCATGTCTTCGCCCGTGTGTTTGGCAGGTACGAAGTCGGGCTTAAGTCCATATTTCATCATGGCATCTCCGGTAGCTTTACCTACTACCGCAAAGGAACAGTGGGCCACGGCTCTAATATCTCTATCCCCTTTGAGTAATTCATCGAAGAAAACTTCTACTCCATTGACCGAAGTAAAGAATATCCAATTATAAGAAGAGATATTCTCAAAAGCTGATCTCAGACACGACTGATCTTCCAGGGGAGTAATTTCTATCGTAGGCAGCAATATAGGATTGGCTCCACAGTTGCTCAACATATCTGCTAGATTGGATGATTGGTGTAGTGAGCGGGTTACCAATATATTTTGTCCTTGCAGCGGTTTTTGCGGTCGATCAGGCACACTGTCTTTGAGTCCTATCACATCGCCTATGACCACAAGCCCCGGAGCTAATATTTCGTAGTCTGTAAATGTATCCGTAAAAGCCGAAATCTTATCACAGATCATAGTCTGATGAGGCAATGTACCGTTGGTAATAATAGCCATAGGTGTATCAGGGGACATGCCTGCCTCTACGAGCTTGGCACTCACCAATGGAGCTGTGCGGGTACTCATATAAAAAACCAAAGTGCCACCGAGACGTACCAATGCATCCCAGTCCGCATCAGGTGCTTGGAGCTCTTTGGTAAATCCTGTGATCAACGTCACGGACGTGCTGATGCCCCGATGAGTAACGGGGATACTCATATATTCCGGAGCAGCGATGCCGGAGGTGATACCAGGAACTACTTCGAAAGGAATGCCCCCTTGTGCCAATGCCAGCATCTCTTCACCTCCACGGCCGAAAACAAAGGGGTCACCACCCTTGAGTCGCACAACAATACCCTCGGGTCTATACTCTTGCAAGATGATATCATTGATCTCCTCCTGCGTGTAGGAGTGATGATCGGCTCTCTTGCCAACATAGATCAGTTGGGCGTGTAACGGGACCAGATTGAGTATGGCAGGATTGACCAGCGCATCGTAAATTACACAGTCTGCTTCAGTAAGCAGGTCGCGCGCGCGCACCGTAAGCAATTCGGGATCACCCGGGCCTGCGCCCACGAGATATATCTTACCTTTTTCCATCATCCTTGAATATTTGATTTAAGGGTATCCACAAGATAGTTTATTTGACGGAGATAATCACCTTCCTCAATTGTTTGCTCCGCCCGGTGTGTTACCTGTCCAGTTTCATCACTAAAGAAAGCAAGTATATGATAAGTGCCGTGACTGTAATGACATCTGCAGCCGAAAGGCAGTGCACATCCTCCCCCCAACAAACTGAGGATAGTTCGTTCGGTGATCACTTCACGTTCGGTAGTATGATCGTTGATCTGTGCCAATACATCCTTGAGCTCCTCATCATTGTCACGTATGTGTACAGCTATTGCACCCTGACCGGGAGCAGGTACGATAGTATCTTCTGCAATGATTTCACGGATATGACCGCCCAGGCCCAACCGATCTATGCCTGCTTTGGCCATGAGTATGCCATCATAGAGTCCCTCTTGAAACTTCCTGATGCGGGTCTCTACATTACCCCTGATATCACGTATTTCAAGATGAGGATATTTACTGAGCAACTGGAAGGCACGTCTGTGGCTTGATGTGCCCACAACGGAACCTGCAGGCAGATCACGCAGATGGTGATGCCCTATCCACACCTCACTCGTATCGGCTCGCTTGAGATAAGCTCCTATACAAGTACCGGCAGTGCACTCCACGGGTAGGTCTTTGAGGCTGTGTATGGCAGCATCTATGTCACCGCTGAGCAACTCCGCCTCTATCTCCTCGGTAAAAAGCCCCTTGGTGAGTTGTCCCCTGAGTGACATGTTGAGGTCTCTGTCTCCTTTGGTAGAGATCACCTTGATCTCTACATCCAAAGTGGGATATACCTGCATCAGTGCCTCTCGCACCAGCTCGGTCTGGCGCATCGCCAACTTACTCCCCCGTGTGCCCAATACTATTTTGGATCTCATATATTGGTAAGTATGTTTTTAAACAAACGATTGACCGACTCGGCATATTTCATGTTCTGCCCGTCATTGGTAATCTGCTTGAGTGATGAGATTATAGCAGTAGACATCGTGATGCGGAAATGCTCGTCGTAACGGCTGATCAGTTCTATTTCTTCAGAAGTAAGCTGATTGGGCAGATGAGCCATCTCCTTTTCCAGCAATTTGGCGGTAGCCTCTTGTATCAAGGATATCACCTCCCTCATGCGTGAAGCCTCCGTCCATGATACCAGCTCCTCTATCTTCTCTTGCAGGCATGCCTCTATTTCAGGCTCGTTCAACATAGAATAGTCACTTTCCTCGCCTTGCGCCTTCTTGAGGTCATCTATAGTGTACACATGCACATGATTGAGTTGCGCCACGTCCTCCGCAATATTGCGAGGTACAGCCATGTCAAACATATACACCGGCCTGTCACTTGCGAAAGGCATTACCTGACGTGTCACTACAGGTGTGAGGGAAGAAGTAGCGGCATACACTTGGCATGCATCGGCAAGAGCTACATCCAACTCTCCTTCACAATAGCATTTGAGCCTGCGCCCCACGGTAAATTTCTCGGCACGCTCACGGGTTCTGTTGTAAACCCTGATATCGCTGTAGCCTGAAGCCATGAGCGTATCATATATAGTCTCTGCCATTTGTCCTGCCCCGATTATAAGCGTAGGCTCGTCTTTGCCGATGCCCAAGGTGGTCATGTAGTTTACCGCCGCACTGCCGGCAGATATCGGTGTAGAACTGATAAGGTATTGTGAGCGTATCTTCTTCGCAGTTTCGAAAGCCTTGTGAAACATGCGCGATAGCACGGAAGTACTTTGGCTGTTGTCCGTGGCACGGCGAAAGGCGTCTTTGAGTTGTCCCAATATCTGTGTCTCGCCCACGACCATGGAGTCGAGCCCCGATGCCAAACGGAATAAATGATCATACACCTCCCTGCCGGTGCAACGGTAGAAAAGTTGAGCTGATGACTCTTGAAGATGATTGTACTCTTCCAACCGTGTAATTATGGACAGACCTGTGGACGGACAAAGCGAACGTGTCTCGTAATACACTTCCAGCCTGTTACAAGTCGAAAGCACCATAGCCCCCTCTATCATTCCCGTAGATATCAAAGACTCTACGAATGCAATGCCTTCTGCCGGAGCCAGAGCGTACAACTCTCGGATCCCGACATCGGCACTCTTGTGATTGATCCCGATTAATCCTATCATAATTTCAATAACTCGAGCACTTGTGCCATGAGTTGTTCATATTTATTCTGTAACCTGTTAATTTGTGAAATATCTAGTTGTTCTTTGTGATATGTTATTATGTCTTTACGCAGTAAGCTCAGTTCTGCTAATTGCTGTGCCAACCCTACAGGAATAGTCTCCTGCAAATGCTCTTTCAGTTTGCGTGTGAGCACAGGCAAGCTGTAGTATGTGTGGATTGCAATCTGCAACCCTTCTTTATCACATAGGGCTGCAAACTCAAAGTTTCCCAATTCCGGGTATGAAATAGAGCAGACCAGCCTCTCCGCCTCCTTGGCATCGCGTGCTATCATCTCTTCCACAGCCCTGTCACCGGTAGCCGCTACCACAAGGTTGAAGTCACAGATATCAGCACTGCAATAATCCTTCTGTATAAAAGGTATGCTATGATCCCCAACGTACTCTGTCATGTCCGCACAAATTTCGGGTGCCAGTAGTGTACATTTTACTCCTTTGCCCTGCATAAGCATAGCCTTCTTCAGCGCACCTTGCCCCCCACCCACAATAAGGCAACGGACATCTCCACTCTTGAGAAACAAAGGTAAAAATCCACCTCCGGCAGATGCATCCTCTACGGCTTCAACCTCACCGTAGGGCAGGTGCGTACCCTGCAATCGCAATATAGCCGGTTGCTCCAGATTGGCTCTGACCAAAAGCTCCCTATCATTGAATACAGCTATGACGCTGCCATCGGCAATGAGCTCACCCTTGTCCATAACAATAGCTCTCTCTCCCCACTCATAAGCAAGATTCATATCGTGTGTGGAGATGATCACAACCTTTCCATGACGGTATAATTCGTCCAGTAACTCTATCACTCGGTGCGTATAGTAGCAGTCGAGATTAGAAGTAGGTTCGTCCAAAATAACTATCGACGGATTACAAGCCAGTACTGCTGCTATTGCCACCCATTTCTTCTGACCTTCGCTCAGCTTATGCGGCGGCAAAGTGCGTATCTCGCCAAGTTCATACTGCGCGATTACCTTCTCCACCGTGACATCCAGCTCTTCGCCCGAAAGCCCCATATTCTTCAAGCCGAAAGCTATCTCTTCTTCCACAGTAGGGGCAAAAAGCTGGTAATTGGAGTTCTGAAAGACCAAAGCGATATGCCGTCGCAGGAAGCGCACCGACTCTTTCTTATAGTCAATAGCTATATCTCCCAGCACAATGTCTCCCGCATTGGATTTGAGTATGCCGTCGAGTAGCAGGAAGAGTGTAGACTTGCCTGCACCGTTCGAGCCCAACAAGACTATCTTCTGCGCTCTCTCTATATCAAATGATATTTGGGTCAGGATTTCCTTACCCGACACATAGCTAAAACATAGATCTTTTACCTGTAAGGGTAGAGCATCATTTTGCTCCTCACGACCTTGCAGGTAAGGGTGTGCCTCTCTCTCCTCTTCACCGCCTCCGCCACGCGATACCATACCGTGGTAAAACCTATCGGCCTCGCTGTATGCCAGCACCAGAGTTTGGCCGAAAAGCATGGAGGAGTGGTGCATGCGATTTCTAACGCCGCAGTAACCCAGCCGTGCTTTCTGCGCGATGAGGATATTGTGAGCTGTCTCGCCCAGCAAAAAGATATACCGATACACCAGCTCGAATAGCTCTACCAGCAAGCCGGGCACCCTCACACGCCGCATCTCTCTAAGGAGGTAGTACACGGGGCATACTACGGTAAGGTTCATGACCAAGGCAATGGCTCCCAAGCATCGCAGATATATATGGACAAACAAAGACAAAGACTCATCCGTAATACCCCACCCCCATATATTCCATAGACTATCTTGCCCTCCTACGACACGTACAAAGAGTACTGGCAAGATTGCGGGCAGCAAAAAAGGTTGCAACCAAAGCATGCGCTTGTAAAACAACTTACGCCACGAAGCTTTGCCCACAAGTCGCACCAGGAATATGACGCCTGCGACAATACCTGTGAATATATCAGAGTCTATGGCCAACAACAAAACAAGCACCAGCAAGCTACCGCCTATAAAACTCGTCATAAGACTCGCTTTGAGCATCTTGCTCTTGTTGGTCAAATGGGACTTTACGGTCATTATTTCTTATTGGAGTGATGTTTGTTCAAAGCCACAAGAGCCCAGAAGAATATACCCAGACCTATCAAGATCTGTAAAACGAAGAGCCAAGGCTCCTGTCCTTCGGTAGGGTGAAATCCAAAGCCCTGTGTCTCGGGCGGAGGTGTGTTGCTTATTTGCTCTATCATAGTACCGGCTGCATCATCCGTACCTTCGCCAAAGTCAATGAGCATGCCCGCCAAGGGTACTCCTACACAGAACAAGGCTATAAGCCCAAGTAATATCCAATGTTTCTTTTTCATCATCGTACTTCGTTTTTATTAGCCATCAAATGCAAGGGAGTAATACCTTGTTTCACGAGTATATTGAATATAAGCACCGTAAGGAAGCCTTCGATCAAAGAAAGCGGTACCTGCGTAACGGCAAAGATGGACATGAACTTCATAGCAGATGCCCAGATACCGTATTGTGGATCAGGATAAGCAAAAGCAAGCTGGAATGAAGTCGTAAGATAAGTAGAAAGCGAGCCTATGAAAGTGGCCAGGAATACATTGACATTCCTGTTTACTCTGAGCGATCCGAGCCCCTTGTAAATGCCATAAGCCACAAAAGGCCCCGCTATAGAAAGTGAAAAAATATTGGCGCCCAAAGTGCTGATACCGCCATGAGCCAAGAGCAAAGCCTGGAACAGTAGCACTATAAGCCCTATCACGGGCAGTGACATAGGCCCCGTGATCACAGTGCCCAGAGTGGTGCCGGTGAGATGAGAGCTACTCCCCGTGACAGAGGGCAACTTGAGAGCGGATAACAAAAACACATAAGCCCCAGCAAGTGCCAGTGTAATCTTTTGCTTGGGATCACGACGCACCAGCCTTGCCACATAACGGAAACTCAATACCACAAAGGGAAGCGAGACAGCGTACCATATCAAACAATGCTTGAAAGGCAAATAACCTTCCATAATATGCATGGCAAAGGAGGGCTGGGCAATCAGGAATAAAACGGCCAAAAGGCAGATATACTTATTTTTCATTACTTTATTGATGTAAAGGTCAAACCGGTCATTGTGGATGTTGCCTGTAGAGCTGGTTTAATATGGAACTGTTCGATAAACATGTCTTGACAACCGACTATCACGATAAATATCCGGCTTTGAAAATAGGTTTAATGATTTCTATACTTTTCTTATTGATTACAAAATTAACTATTTATATTCAAACGTCTTCAATAACACCACTTTTTAACGTTCGTAACACATTGTGATTTTTCAGGGCGCAAACTATCATAATGTAAGTAAATGAGGCTTGCATACTAATGAGCTCGCGTATATGTATACAGCAAATAATGGGGTATTGACAAAGGGGGTGCGAATATTGTATCTTTGCATTACGGCCTACCCTCTCACGTTTCATCCCATACATTACTCGCTACATGAACATCTGTTACACATCACACACCTCCACTACCTACGCCCATATCACCCTACATGAATACATGGTGAGGCTATACTCGGGTCTATCATTAGAGTCAGGCTCCGTGCCTTACCATAAATAGATGTTACAAATCTTGAGGGTTATACCTGAGAAGTTTCACTCATGAATCCTCGCCAAAATGTAATCTCTACGCCTTAACATCTACGGCTGCGCAAACACACCACCTGCTTTTTTCCAAAAAATTGACGCTCCGGTTCCCATATCTGCCCTACTCGGATCTCAAAAACATCGTACAAGGCCGGGCGACTTATCCTATACGGTCAATCGTCTTATCGTACACAGTCGATCATTTTATCGTACACGGTCGATGGACTTATCATATACGGATGATTGACTCATGCTATTAGAATTTGCAATTGCTTTAGCAACTATGCTAGATGCTGTATAATAATCAAGAGATGCAACATAGCGGATGCATATTCTATAATTATTGGCTATATGACAAAGATGTGACCATCAGTTTTATTTAGCCTTAAATCCTCTGCAATTTGGAGGTGAAAATGGGTATTTCTTATTTAGACATTGTACAAATAAGCTCTTTGTCTTAACTAACACATCTTTATTTTTGAGACATAACCACACTTCTTCAATTTGTTTAATAAAATGGCGAGCAATAAATTACATAAATAACCTTTACGGAAAGGAGAAGAGCCTATTTTGACAAAATGTCAAAACAAGCTCCTCCTGATTTGAATCAAGATGATTTACACCGCACAGTACCATACCTAGTGAAAGAGTATAATTATACTCCAATAATTACCTTAGAACAGGCTTAAGGAGATAAAAATCTCACGAGGGCGCAGATGATAGTTGTATGAGTAGAAGTCCGCATTACTAAAAAGGGTGTAGGAGTAAGTGCGGCGATTCAAGATATTGTTTACCTCCAATTTCAGTTTTACCTTATCAATCTTATATTCCAAGGCCGCATTCATCATAAAGAAATCCTTGTAAACACGCTCGGCTATTTTATGATGGTTATAGGAAGCATCGGCTATCAATGCCAGATCGGAAAGCGGATATACTCTCATCTTGGCAGCATGAGAATTGTTGTTCAACGATGATTTTATACCCGCATAGCTGTAGCGCTGTAAAGCGTAACTGAAGTCGTAGCCAACGTCGATCCATTTGTAAGGATTGGTATTGAATGAAAAATCCACCGAGGGAGAATGTCCTGAGACAGGTACTCGCTCCGACTCCTTATAAGCATAACTCTTCGAGTAGATGTATTGTATACCTCCACCGATCTTGGTTTTTATATCAATTAATTGCTTACTTACTCCCACACGTGCTTTTATATTATCAGTATGCGACGAAAATGGCAGTATAGAGAGGAGTTGCTTTTGGGAGAGCAAAAAGGAGATGTTGGAGATCAGGTTAGACGAAAGCCGGCCATAGCTGCAATACATATTGATAAAAAATAAATCAAGCGGACGCTTGTAGTCGATATCGGCACGTGTGTAAAAGAATTTATTGAGACTCGTGATGCCTGAAGCTATGCGATCTGTTCTATAATTCACTCTTATGGGTGCTGTAAGATAATCCGTGATATCACCGATGTTTTCATTATATCGAGACTCGAACGAAAGTTTCAGATTAGAGATAATATCATAATTGATGCTTAATGTTGGATTGAATACGAAGCGGTTGACAAACCTGTCCTTGGCTCCCGGAACATCACGGAAACTATGCCTGTACAAGCCCAAAGGGGTACTGAGTGTGAGTACAAATTTGCGTCCCACCCCCGTGTAGGTATATGACGGATTAAGCATGGGGGATAGAGAATAGCCGTAAAGCTCATTGTGCATAGCGTACGGCAAGAGCGGATCTGTCATAGTCTCTACACGGTTGTAAAGGTAAGATACGGTAAGAGGCAATCGGATCATATGATGCCGGCCGATATTGAGATCCATACCAGCACTGAATCTTGTAGACAAGAACGAGTTTTGTGCCTGCTGTGTCATACGGTCTGCAGCCGGCAGATCACCTCCATAAGCTATATTGACCCGAGGTGTATAATTGTACTGTATATCCCAATTGAGACTTACACGCTTGTCGTTTATAGTCTTCAGGAGATTGAGCGAGTTGGTAACATCCAATATTTTAGTTGAGCGGGTCTGCGAGATAGCGTCGCTATTGTGCCACAAATCGAATTGGCCTTTCTCAAATTTCCCTTTCACCTTAAATTCGTCTAAGAGGTATATGAGACTATCGTTTCGGTGATAGCGCAGGGTGAGAGTAGGCTGATACAGAGCAGACATTGGCTTTGAGATCTCATAGACATCAATGTGGCGAGCAGGCGTGTAGTAGTGGCTATGCACATCGTAGGTATGCACTCCTTTGTTGTAGATATAGTCCACTTTGGCATCGGTATAGGCATCATTGGAGTGTTTGTATCTCGCATTGAGACTCACCATATGATCCGTAATAGCGGTATAGTCTTTTCTTTTGAGCGGAGGAGACGAGCCTGAGATCTCTCCCAATATCTCGGCAGCAGTACTGGCCCGAGGCTGAGGAAAAGACATGAAAAAAGTATTTCGGCTATCTTCAGCTCCGTTGTTGGAGAGCTTGATACTTCCTATAAATTGGTAGCGAGGGTTGAATCCCATAACTGAACCTACAGCTCTGTATAGCGGGTCCTTATCCTGATTGATGCCGACACCGACCTCTGATGATCCGAAAGGCTTGAAGAGGTACTTGTTTTTGAGTTTTATATTCAGTGCCACCTGATTGGAGAACACTTTACCCTGAAGTTGCTTGATAGGTTGATGGTTTTCCATAACCTCCACCTTGGACACCGCTTTTACAGGCATGCTCTTCGTGGCCACGGTATAGTTTTGGGAGATGATATCTGACCCTTCAATATAAAATTTGCTGATGTCTTTGCCTTGGTACTGTACGCTTCCGTTGTCATTGACTTGGATACCGGGTATCTTTTTGAGACCGTCTTCGAGAGACTTGTCGCCTTTGCCTATAAAAGAGGCAATGTTGTAGACCAGAGTATCTTTTTTCTGCGCAATGCGAGGTTGGCTCACAGTCACTTCTCGCAAAGCAATGGATTTGGGCGTCACACTGACCTTGATGAAGGTAGAGGGACTTTGAGGATGAATGGTCTTGCTTTGATAAGCCAAGTGACTGAATACGAGCTCATCCTTGTCATCGGTCTGTTTAGACTCAAGGACAAATGCGCCCTTACTATCAGACATCACAAAGGACTTGACTTTACCGGCATTCACCACTCTCACCATCATATTCTCCACAGGCTGTCCTGTAGAGGCATCAGATATTTTACCCAGCCATCTCACCTGGGCGTACACTGATTGTAGCCCGGGCAGAGATAACAAGATGAGTAATAAAGCCGTCCGAATTGTAGGTCTCATATATACCTGCTTGGAGGGGCTTTACTTGAGCTCGAGAGGTATGTAAGTGCCGTCGAAATTGCGAAGCGGAACACCGTTGATAATGAGTGTTTTCTCATCACCATTTTTCAAAACGGATATTTCTTTGATAGATTCTTGGGGGATATTGGACATGGGCGATTCCATGAATTTGTTCCTTGTAGCGATGAACTTGTCTCTTGATGTACCGGTAGCATCCCTCGCATCCCTGGAAACACACGGCACAGCGGTGTTACGGATGGAAATAGCTTCAAAAGTGTGTATGCCATCGGCATCGGTGGCTTTGAGTACAAGCCCGGGCAGTCCTATGAGCTTCCAAGGACCATAAGGCAGAGGGATATCCGGCGTGTACCATACAGTCCAGCGACGACCGGCGTAAGAGCCCACGGCTTTGGCACATTTATATCCACAAACGTCCATAGAGCCATCGACTGATTCCCACTTAACAATAGGCAACTCCTCACTATATTTACACAGATCCAGTCCTATGTAATCATACACCGTGAGCTTCTTGTCTTTGGCTATATTATAGATAACGGGAGTGAAGTAATGGGTATTTTTGAATTCTTTCTCCGAAAGAGTCTTGATCTCACCGGCCGGAGCCTTGCACACTTGGGCAGAATCCACGGCATATGCCGAATAATCGATAAATCGTGAATGGACGGGAGTCATTTGCAATACGCCAAAGTAATTGCCCTCTACCTTAGAGCCCGCTTTGTCTGTACTGCTGACTACGTATTTATAGATACATTCAGGATTTGTACCGCTGTTGCTTTGTGCATAGCTGTTAATTCCAAACATAACTCCCAGCAGGATTAAGCTCGTGAATCTCAAAATGTGTTTCATTGGACTTTATGAATTTTAATTTATTATAGAGAATAAAATAATTTCATGGATTTTATTATCAAAACGAGAATATATGACTTATATTGCATATATCATAAAATAAAGAATATAATGAGGAGCTACAGAGATCTTATAAGATGTAGTAATGAAAAATACGAGCTGCCACACCGATCAGTTGAACGGCAGGCAGCTCGTACCCAACGAGCAATGGAGACAATAACGGATGCTACATCCGTATGAGGATATTTACTTAGCCAGAGAGCGTATCATGATAAGCATCATCTTAAACGCTTTCACAGCATTGAGTGCATGCGGTTCGTTGGCAGGCATCACTATCATTTCACCGGCTTTAAGAATGAATGGCTCCCCGCCGATTATAATTTCGGCTTCGCCCTCTACAATCATTACTGTGGCATCGAAAGGAGCTGAATGTTCACTGATCTTCTGTCCCTCATCGATAGCAAAAAAAGTAATATTGCCGGTATTTGTATGAATCAGTTCTTTACTCACAATACCACCCTGAGCATAATCGATCAGAGATGCAGGAGTAAGAATCGTTTTTTTCTTCATTTCTTCCATTATGTTTCATTTTAGATAAAATAACTTACGGTAAGATCGACTCAATCGATCCCCACTAAATATAAATAATTAAGATGAAGGAACAACACCTCTATCTTATTTTAATTTACGAGCCACGATGCTTATGGCATTGATATGATCGGCATGACGGCGGAATGTCTTGCGCATCTGTATAACTCGTGCACGAGCCTTGGGATGAAACATCATTCTGATCACAATACCAAGAAATCTCCAGAAGCCTTCGTCCGCAATCATTCGGTCACGCTCAAGTAAATGCATCGCGTTTTGCCTGACTGCTACAATCTCGAACCCATGCTTCTCCAACAATGCACACCACTCCAAGCGCGTCAAAGGACGCACATTGACCCTGATGCTTTTCATCATATCCACTCGTACCTTATCTTTGATATCTTCGCTTATATCATCGGGGTAAAGTCCCACTTCATGAATACCGTACATACCTCCCGGACGTAACAATCGTGATGCTTCTCTGATGATACTTTCCTTTTGCGCATCACTTTGCATGGTGAGCATAGCCTCACCGTACACCCTGGACGCACAGCCATCGGCCAATCCTGTGGCTGCTGCATTGGCTATCACCACTTCAGCTTTCGCATAATGGATATTCTTACGCACAATATCCGCTGCTTCCTCATTGAGCTCTATCGCTGTATAGGAGTGTGGGCTGCGAGCTACTGCGAGAGATGCAGTATACCCCATGCCGGGAGCAAACTCTACAACATCATCTTGCGGGGTGATATTAAGGATATCCATCATCATATTTGTAAGCTCTCGACCACCCGGGCGAAGTACCCGCTTACCCAACTTGGCAAGTATCCAGTGGCCTTGATCCATATTCATTTTTTCTTCTTTCATAAGGCTTAATTTTAGTGAATGACCCCTTGTGCTCTACAAGCAGGGTCACATTTATAACCGCATCGACATCTATGAAAAGACTCTTCATGCCGATAACATAAAAGTAGCAGAACCACATCAGAGGCACAATCCCTAAAAACAATGATTTTACAGCTTTATAATAATAATTGATAAGTAGTTCCCTCAGCTATTCCTTTCCTTCAACATATCAGGTAGAATGTGGATATGAGTAATATATTACGTACCTACACGGCCCAAAATATCAGCGCCTCTAAACACACCTTTACCTAAGGATAGTCTGGAGACGCTGACTAATTTATTACGAGACAATGGCGTTGTCTCTTATTGTAAGAAGCCTGTGATGCTTGGCCTAATGGGAGATCTGCTTAATAGAAATGTCGCTGAGCCTACCCTTAGCAGAGCGTGTAGGATGCCCTACGGTTTGGGTAGGGAAAAACAATGTCTGCTGATAGTACATATGGGTCTTACGTCCGTGTTTATTGATCGATGACTCTATGGGCACAGCGCTCAATGTATCTACCGACCGGCCATCCACCCACAAGCATGTCTTGGCGGATGTACCCGTGATCTTATAGTGATGCCTGCGATTATCTACCTTATAATTGAACTTATAAGTATATCCGTCACGTGTAAAGCCGATGCACCCCGTACCCTCTATATTGACAAGAATTTCCGTGTATCTATTGCCAAACAGTACGGTACCGGGCCTGCTACCCTTGTCGAGCCATGAGAACTCCACTTCGTAATCAAAGCCTGCAGAGTTGTGAGGTGCATGCATGCTATATGTATTGTTGCCCGTGAGCGTATAGCTCTTGCCCTTGACCGACCGGTTGAATGCCTGCAACTCCTTGTCGGACCAACGACCCACCATATCCACTCCCGGAGCTTCGTGCAGGATGTCCATGCTGTGCCTGAAGGCATTGTAGTCTTTGCTCCTCTCTGTATGATCCACGCTCCACGTCTGCTCTGCCATGACTTTGATAGCAGGGTACACACGCCAGTGTACATCTTGGGCTGATATACCGTTGCCACAGTGATCATTCCACACGGCAAACATGGTACCCAGCAAGGCATGCTTTTCGCTGTCGGACAAAGTCTCTTTGCGATTCATCATCAGAGGAGTCCATTTGTCGTACAGCCACTTCGTGTCCAATGTATCACGGTAGTACCCCGTGGCCGGGACAATGTAGAGCCAAGTATCGCAGCTATTGAGTAGCTTGTACCCATCCTGCACTGAGAGGTGAGGATCTACCCAGTCATAAGACCAGGCGTTCATCACCACATCTTGGGCTTGTACGGGGGTCTTACCCTTGAGCCATCGCAGACCTCCCCACATACGTGCCGTTTTGCCCAGCGACTGTACAAATCGAAGGTAACGATCGGTAAAAGCACGGTACTTCTCCGATTCGCGTGCATCATACTCATCCGTACCGATGTGTACATCATCGTTGATAAAAACAGGATTGTCCCCACTGATATACTCGCGCAAGAGACTGTCGCAAAAGGTGTATACATGAGGATTGTCCAGATCAAGGTGATCCTCTCCGTATTTCTTACTCCCCAGCTCGGGGCGGTAGTGCGCAAAAGCAAGGCTATGAGCCGGAATATCAATCTCGGGAATCACATTGACTCCGTAGATACGCCCCATCTTTTGCAAGTCACGAAACTCTTGCTTGGTATAGTGCCCATCCTTTGCAGCCAGTCCAGGGAAGTAATCGCTCTGCAATCTGAAAGCTGAATAGGTTTTATTCCAGTCATTGCCGAAATATTCGGGAAAACCGTTGTCATTGAGGTGCACCTGCAACTCATTCATCTTGTAGTACGACAATTGCTTGATGTAATCACGTAAATCCTCTATAGTGAAAAATTTTCTCGCCACATCTATCATAAATCCCCTATTGGGATAAGACGGGCTATCCTCTATCGCACCCTGTGGCAGGCCATAGCCATACTGTGCCATCATCTGCAACAGTGTGCGGGTAGCCCACACAAGTCCACGGTAATCATGACCGCTAAGGAGTATGTTTTTGGATGTAATGCGTATGCGGTAAGCCTCGGGCTTAGGGATGTCGGCATCGATATTGAGGAAGATACCGGGAGTGCCCGTATGCTTCCCGCCCGTACCGACCGCACCTCGTAGTTTAGAGGTCAATTTGAGGTCACGGGCGATCTCCTCATGGAATACATGAGCCAGCTCACGTATGGAGTCATTGCCCTGCGCATAACTCACATCGAGATGTTTGATACCATAATATCCTTGTGAAGGCTCCCACTTATCTACCGAGGGGATTACTTTCAAAGAATCTGTACCCCCCTTGTGACTAAGCGTAGAGGAAGCAGATATGGGTGTTGCAAAGGCTTTCCCCTCAAAAAGAGAGAATAGGAAGAAGAGTATCACCCCCATAGAAAGGTGTTTCAAAAGCGTATTAATACAGTTCATAAGTATCGAATTAGGGAATAGAGTATCTTTTACTGTATAAAGATAATTATTAAATCATTGTTGCCTGACAAAACAAGGATTTGTATCCGCAACCGGATCTCGGCATCGTGTTTTTACTCAAGGCATAAGCCGGATGAACGCACTTTTCACACAGCATCTTCTTCGCTGATATGCGAGATGGTGGATATGCGCCATCATGCTTTACAATACCGCATGGGGGAGCATACATAGCAGCCTATGAAAAGCCGTTTACACGGCATCTATCCATTCCAGACAAGGGAGCTGTACTCCATGGCAATTATAAAACAGTCTGATCTATAACATGGCACGCGACAGCGTATCCCACAAGACATCACCGGGCGTATTGCAAACAAGGTGAATATCCTGCCCTGATACCGGATGTACAAACTGTATCTCATGCGAGAGCAGACTGATACTACCGTCATGGTTACTGCGAGGATAGCCATACTTCAAGTCACCCTTGATAGGGCAACCTATCGAGGCGAGCTGACACCTGATCTGATGATGTCTTCCCGTGTGCAATTCCACTTCGATGAGGTGATAACGCTCGGACGATGCCAATAGGCGATAAGTAAGCCGCGCTTCCTTGGCCTCTTTGTCTTTGGAGGTGGAGGGGTAACTTTTGTTTTGTTTGGTATTCCTTTTCAAATAAGATACTATGGTATCTTGCTGTTTGGAGGGCTTTTGTGCTACAATGGCCCAATACTTTTTTTGCACTTCGCCTTTTTTGAACATCTCATTCATGCGGGTGAGAGCCTTGCTTGTCTTGGCAAATATAACGATGCCACCTACCGGCCTATCTAACCGATGCACCACGCCCAGGAATACATTACCGGGCTTGTCATACTTCGCTTTGAGCCATTGCTTCAGAGTATCAGCCAGGGGTTCGTCGCCGGTTTTATCACCTTGGACTATCTCTCCCGGGCGTTTGTTTACAATGAGCAGATGATTATCTTCGTATATAACAATGGGTTCTTGGGGCATAAACTTGAGTATTTTGTGTGACAAAGTTAATGAATTATTGTAGCCCGTAAAGGATAATAAGAGTGTAGAGGTATTAGTTTGGGTAGTGCTCTTAGGCAGATAATAGTAAAGGAGGGCTATGCGATAGGATCAGTCTGCATACCCCGAGGAGGGAGTGTACAAAGGTTAAAAAATCTAAAACGCCCCTTGTCAACTATCATTTTGTCAATTTGGGGAGTGATAGTACAATCTCTCATTTTGTATCTTGTATCATGCATGCTGTGGGCTTGACAAAGGGAGGCTGATGTTGTATCTTTGTAGAAAAAGAGTTGATGCATTTACTTATGATACCCTATAGTCCTATGTCAGCACAAATAAGCCACCCCGTACTTACCCCCACAGCTCATTATTCCAAGGTAATGCGTCAAGTCCCGTGCATCTACACCTTACAGACATGCACGCAAGAGCTTGCCTCCCGGCATACTCCCCCCTTGCAAGTGTAATATAATACATCCCAATCAACGACTAATACCCTAACCTTGAGCACCTACCCGGCTACGCTAAGCCATATCTATTACCCCTCACACATGCTGCACAGCCGAACGATTCTACACAGAGTATCTTTTTTGCTCCACTGATCATATATTTTGAGACTGTTGCAAAAGTCAACAGTCTCATGGATTTTGGAGGCAAAGCCGACAAAAGACACTTTGACCGGGCAGAGAGGGTAAAGTGCAAGGCGCTAAGAGTGAGTGCACAGGGAGTTTACCTCAGGTAAATGACCTAGCGCGAATCTCGCAAGCAACGAAGCAATTGGCCTGCTATGCAACGGTCTCATTTTATCATACAAGGACGATCGACTTATCCTATAAGGACAATTGACTTATAGTACACGGACGTTAGACTCATGTACACGGACGATTGACCTATCATACAAGGTTGTCCGACCTATCATATAAGAATCTCAGCACCTGCCATGGTTAAGGATGAGCTAGAGTAATGGATGAAAAAACACAATATAATAGGGACAGATTTTATCATTATTCATTAATTTACCATCAAAGCCATCCCTCTTTTATTTAGCCTCTTTTAAAACCCATTTTAGCCTCCATAAAAGCGATTTCTTATTTAGACTGTGTACAAATAAGCACAGTTTTATAACTATGACAGAGGTATTTTGTGTGCTGACATGCTTTTTCTGAAATTATTTAGAATACTGATTCATTACTTATTGGGTATGACAAACAGATCGGGTTAGCGGGAGACATTTTTGACATTTTGTCAAATAATTGCTCTTGAAGCCTCTCCGTAATAAATGACCACGTAGCGATGATCATGCTACTATATGGGTATGTTATAGAAAACAAAAAAGACTGTATCCTGAGCCGCTCATAGTCGAGTCACGATACAGTCTTCATAAAAAAGAGAGCTTATCTCTGCGACCTATATCTGGTCAAGATCCGTAAGTATGCACACTCACACCCTGAGCCGAAGGCAGATAATTGACCCCATACCAACACATCTGTAAGAAAAGGAAGCTGGTAAGGAGCAAGATAAGGGAATGAGCAAAAGCCCGTGGGCGGTATAGCCTGTGATGCACATAGAGCAAGTAGCTCATCAGTGTAATAGCGGCCCAAGTTTCCTTGGGATCCCAGCCCCAATAGGTGCCCCATGCTTGCTTGGCCCAGACTGCCCCCAACAACAAACCGATCATGAGGAAGGCAAGCCCCGTGTAGACAAGATTGTCGGTAACGCCAATGAGCTTGCCGGCATCGAACCGAGGGTCACGGCGCATCCTGTAAATAATGTACAAGCCTGTAAGGAGTGCTGCTCCCAGCAGAGCATAAGAGAAAATATAGGAGATAACGTGAGGGACGAAAAAGGGGCTCTCCAAAGCGGGCATCATGCTTTTATTGTGGATCTCAGGCTTAGCTAGATTGATGATCATAAACACAGAAGCCATAACAGCAGAAAAGGATAATATCCACTTATAGTGCCAGCGTATATACACTATAACACCTGCAATGATGACAAAGAACGAATACCAAAGCCGTGTCTCGCCCATAGTGCGCAGAGGCGGACGCTGCAAAGAATGCCACATGCCTCCGATAAACACACTGAGCACTGCTATGGCAAGCAAACTAAAAACAAGTGCCCATGCACGCTTGTCCCTGAATGCCATGAATGCAGCCACAGCCAGCAATAGCATGGCGGGGATGGCAAAGTATATAAAACTCGTCCAATCAAGGAGAGGTAATAAATCTATCATGATTGATGCTCCTTTCTTTTAGGATGATAAGTATTTTGTGGCAAAGGCCCCAAGAAAAGGAATACAGCACCGGCAAAGAGTAAACCGAATCCTATATACACACCGTACAGCCATGGGTCACGAACTAACTCGAACTCGGACATATTGCTCCATCGTCCTTTTTCCCGGTCGTAGTTGAGCTGATAGATATACCAGCCTTTGTAGCGAAGCGGCGAATTGACCTGAATGTTTTTCTTATCAATATCTCCGTTCTGCGCATACAATACTACATCGGAGCTATACTGCTTGGGCTCGGGCTCTGCCATGACGAGGGACAAGCTGTCGGTGAGTTTGAGGCTTCTGTAAGGAAAGATATAACTCCCCGCTGACACCCAACCTGAGGTCTTGTGAGCAGGATTGTTGAGCGGGTAAACCATGACCTTGGCTGAGTGTGCAGCCCCTTCTGTCCGGAACTCCTTGAACACCACAGAGTCCTTGGTAACCATGGCGGCAGAGTAAGGCATATGCTCGGTAACCTCGATGTGCCACCCGTCTATATTGCCGGAAGCCGGGAGGTGATCGATAGAGAGGTGCTCTGCTCTCTGTAAGGGAAGGGCCTTGCCCGACTTATTCTCGATGATCATGAGCTTAGGAGGGTATTCTTCCAGTAAAAACTCCTTGAGTTCGATAGCTACGGGTAATTCCACCATCTTATTGGAGGTCTCTTCTATGCCACGCCACTCAGGGTACTCGGCATCGGTATATACCTGCATACGATAGCGTTGCATATCAGCTGCTGCAAGCAGACCGAAAAATAGTGCGGCAAAAAGCCCCAAATGGTTGAGAAGGAAAGCGAAGTCTCTAATACCTTTTTGCAACCGACGTACTCTGCGAGCAATCACATTACCCAAAATAAAAAGGAGGTATAGATAGAGCAGCAGGAAGTACCAGGTAGTAAGGATGGTACTGAGTCCAAGTCGATGAAAAGGATGTTGCATCACAGCTCCCATACCTGTAGGAATCTGCTTGGTGAGCCCCATAACGAGCATGACCACAATGATACCGCCAATGGAAGTGAGCGTAGCAGCTTGGCCACCGAAGAATCTCAAATGAGGGAATCTGAGACGATGTTCAGCGGTGGATCCCGGGTTCCGAGGGTCCTTGACCCTGAGGTGGGCAAAGATATCTGTAAGCACTACAAGAAAGAGAAGCATAAACCCGCCAATGAGATTGAAGGGGTATGCAAATGCTGTAGTGGGGACGGGGCCGGTAAGGAGCTATAGCAATATGCCCACCAGTGCAAGACCTATTACTACAAATATACCTTCCCTGTATCCCCAATTGTTTTTCCACATAGAATACTTAGTTCTGATTATTGTAAACAGTTTGAGACCGTTGCATAGCAGGCAAATTGCTTCGTTGCTTGCGAGATTCGCGCTTGGTCATTTACCTGAAGTAAACTCCCTGTGCACTCACTCTTAGCGCCTTGCACTTTACCCTCTCTGCCCGGTCAAAGTGTCTTTTGTCGGCTTTGCCTCCAAAATCCATGAGACTGTTGACTTTTGCAACAGTCTCAGTTTGCAACGGCACAAGGGCTACTGCAAAAGAGAAACAACATCTCCGTAGAAAAATGCATGCGCTTACTTCGCCGGGAGATGTTGTTAAGAATAATATTATAATATTGACAAAAGCACAGTATTGTTACTTAGCAGCCATGAGGGTTCCTTTCTTCTTGGCTTCTTCTACCCACTTGGGCACAACAGTCTTCATAAATTTTTCTTTCTTTTCATGAAGTTTCTGCATGTCAAGGCCGATATACTTCTGAGCCTTGTCTTTGGTAGAGATGTCAGGGATAGGTACATCTTGGGTATAACCATGGCGAGCCAATATCTTGGCTATCTCGAGTCTTGCCTGCATAGCACGTTCAAGACCGTCTCCCATAATACGACTCACTTCTTGCGGAGCATGGAATGAGGCTCCGTGCGAAGCTACTGCGTAGTCCCAGCGCCATTGCGACTGGCGGATATATTTGAGCACAGGCTTCATCTCAGCTTCACCGGCACCCTTGTCCCATGCAAATTTAGCTTCGATATGGGCTTTGGCAAGTTCATTCTCCAGCTTATTACGGATCTCATTGGCCTTGTGCTGTCTGTCATATACATTCTGACGAAGTGTCTCTTCGCTTTCTCTATGGCAGGTCTGACAAGTGCGATCGATATTGGCGAGTGGACTCATGATGTGGTGATCACTGAATTTCACACCGCCTTGATTCATATAAGGCATGTGGCAGTCGGCACATGACACACCACGCTGGGCATGGATGCCTTGCTGGGCAATCTCAAAATCGGGATGCTGAGCTTTGAGAATAGGAGTCTTACTCAAAGCATGAATATAATCATAGTAATCGGACTCATCATAATATTTCTCGGCATCTTCCATAGTCATACCTTTGTCCCAGGGGAAAGTCAGGTATTTGCCATCACCTTTGAAATAATATTCTACGTGACACTGAGCACAAACCAAAGAGCGCATCTCCTGATGAGTAGCTTTGGTGATGTCAATACCGCGACGCTGGAAAGCCTCGATAAGAGCGGGACGAGAGATGTGCAGATCCATGGTTTCGGGATCATGACAGTCAGCGCAGCCGATGGGATTAACGATCTCGCTACCCAGTGCACTCCACTTGTTCTTATAGAATTCATCGACTCCCAATGCTTGCATCATACGAGGTACGTCGGGGCTCTTACATGTCCAGCAAGTAGCAGGTTGCATATCTTTGTCTCCATCGATGCCCGGGTTACCCACACGGAGCGTTTGCCTCATATCTTCGATAGCGTGCATGTGACCTCGCGGTGTGCTGTAGTCACGAGAAAAGGCATATCCTGCCCAAAGCACTACCATATTGGGCCTCATGGCCAATACATCCTTGGCGCTACTGCCATTGAACTCTGATTGGAAAGTAGTATCGGCAGTCTGTGTCCATGTCTCATACTCTCTGGGGTAATTACTTTTATAAACTTCGTTTCTTGCCTCCAGTGGTTTGATGTTGACTTTCTTATTCGCAAATACACTTTGTATCTCGGCACGGCGTTCCGTTACGGATGCCGCCAGTAAACCGAGGCAGAAGACTACAACCATCGACACACCGAATAGGAGCCAGCCTTGCCATGTTTTAAGTGATTTCTTTTCGTTCATAATATACGTCTTGTTTATATTGATTTTGATTTTTTCTCTTCCATGTGTTTCTTTAACCAGTCGGGAACCGGTGATTTGGGGTAAGGTACAAGATTAGAGGGTGTAGAGGATAAGCTGTTCTTTCCTCCGTGTGGGACATCCCTATGGCAGTCCCAGCAGGCCATCTCATTGCCTTTTTCAATGTCGGCCTTGCAAAGCCTTCCGGTTTTTACAAACTCCTGATTGAGCTGTGAGTGACATCGTACACAGTTGTCATAGATTACTGCCTGACTTTCAGGAATGGCCTGCAAAGCTTGTGGCTCTGATCGCATGGTAAATACATAGGCATGCCTGAGGCCGTCTTTTGCTTTGAAGAAGTATTTATTCAGTACATTATTATGAGGGACATGACAGTCGTTACAAGTAGCACGCTCAGCATGTGAGCTATGCTGCCATGTAGCATAGTAAGGACCCATAATATGACAGTTGATACATACTTCCGGCTTATCACTCAGATAACTGTACGCCTTGGACATATATACAAGATAAGTACTCAACCCCGCTATCACACCCAAGATAGTCACAGCGAATATCTTGTGTTTGAGCGACGGCAGCATCTTGTTTATAAATCTATGCCATGTGGATTTAATCTTAGTCATAGAGGCTCGTTAATAAATTAAAAACGCAATATTTAATAGGTAAATAAATCAAAAATCAAGGTTATTACAGCAAAAAAATACTTTCACGCATCGTATGGCACAAGCTTGCGCTATACCATGAATTTAGACCTCACTACAAAATATAAGAGTTAAAATAGAGTAAGAGGATAACCGTTATGCGACAAAAATAGAAGAAATATTTCTACTATGAAAAGTATTTATCACTAAAATTGTTAGAGATGTTATATAACATATACGACATTTAAGACCTAATACTATAAGATATAGATAGTTTTCGGCCTTTTATTATTGTTTTAATAAAGAGATATTTTTTTAAATATTTCAAGTCAGCATTGCTGTCTCGTAAAAAAATAAGAGAAATGTATACATCGTTTTGTATAATCCAAAAAGTGTAGTATATTTGCATCACGATTGACAAACGAGGGTTTCAATATCGTAAAAATGATCCAATCGGTGTGGTAGTTCAGCTGGTTAGAATACCTGCCTGTCACGCAGGGGGTCGCGGGTTCGAGTCCCGTCCATACCGCAGCTAAGAGTGTAAATCAAGCAATCATGCTATTTACACTCTTTTTTATTTAGCATGGTCTCCATATGGCTACATGATTTATTCATGATCAGCACCAGTATCCTTTTATATTCATTGAAGCATAAACCAGCCAATGAGATCATCCTCTTCGAGTTTGTTTAAGGGAAGGGATTATCAACTTCTCTGTAATCATACCCAAGCAATACACCCTTACATTTTAGGATATCTATAGTTTAAGATATAAGCAAATACTCTATATTTGTGAATATCAAGGCTACATTGTTTATCGACGGTTTTACCCAACAATGCTCTTGCTCCGTATACAACCGGGGTACTGTGATCATGATCGGTCATATACTCGAAATACTACGGTAGTCGCAATACTTAGATCAAAAACATGGATTTAGAGACAATAGCAAACAATCGGAGACAATACGCCTTTAAAGACCGTGCATCAGAATACAAAGCAATAAAGACTCCAATATCTATACCCGGGCATCTACTTAATCCCTGAAGTATGAAAACAAACATCCTACAAAAATATATCCGTATGCTCCTATCCTGCCTTACGTTCTTTATTGTATGCAACGCAGAGGCACAAGACATTCCCTTTGTTCCACCCTCTTATAACTACACGACCAATCACTACGATGGCGGGAATCAAAACTGGGCTGTAGCCCAAGGCAAGGACGGCATTATGTATATAGGCAATAATAACGGCCTACTCACTTTCGACGGAACCAACTGGCAACTATATGAGCTCCCCAACAAGCTTTCGGTAAAGTCTATCTAGTCGTCCCTTAAAAAGCACATTTCAGCGCAATCCTCTCCATTGGGAGTGTTTCGCTGATTTTGTTTATTAGGTACAAAAGAAGCTTCATGGCTCTTTTGAAGTTATATGCCGCTGCAGCTAACATTACATTGATAGCATCCCCGAAGAGCCCTTTGTAAAAGTTACGTCCCAAGCGATAATCTGATTTTAAATGTCCGATAGTTGGTTCTATTCCTGCACGCTTGCAGAAAAGTCGATGCTTCTTTTTACGTTGATAATAACTGTCTTTAGCTTTTGGAGTGTCAGGAATCAATATCTGCGTACCGTTTATTTCTTTTTTTCCACGGTAACCTCTATCTCCGGCCAGTTTCTTAATCCTTTCTCCCGTGAGTCTCTTCACCTGATCGAGGCTTTGCTCTATGGTATGTCCGTCGTACTCATTACGGAAAGAAGAGGCTCCCAAAATCACTCCCGTCATGGAGCGTATAATCGAGACTTTGTTTCCAAACTCATATTTTTTGTGCTCCTTACCTTTACTGATGCATTGAACATCCGGTTCATGAAGAGAATAAATCTTTTGAGTGGAATTACGCCGTTGCGAAAGAATCCTTTCAAAGAGGGAAATGAGTTTGTCGTACTCCCTGTTACTACCTAGGTTTCGTTTAAGTTCCCGAACCAAACGTCCCGCTATTGTTCGTAACCGTTTATCCGCTTTAAGAGCTTTCTTACGGTTCTTGGGATGGTTGCGAAAACGTTGATCCCGATAAATTCTTTTCAATACGAAAGTATAGCTTTGACGAATGGGTAGATTGAGAGCCCTTGCGATTTTGAGAACCTTGCCTACTATCTTCTTATGCAACTTGGCATCTGTAGGATAGGTCACATTCTTTTCCTGCACGGTGGAGTCTATAAAAGCGGTATCGTGGTGATCCTTATCATTTTTGTCATCATTCACACGAATACTTTCTGCAAGAATAAGCTCTATCCCTCTTTCGCCGATACGTTTGCGGAAGTGAACCAGTTCCGAGGCATTGCAGGGAAAGGAAGGAGTAAACTCCTGCATGCCACAAAAATATTGAAAATAAGCGTTCTCACTCCATTGTTCTACAACAGATTCATCTGAAATATTGCGCAAATGCTTGAGAATTAAAAGACCACACATTAAACGAATAGGCTTACCGGGACGACCATTGTCAGGGCAATACAAGGAAGAAAAAGCCTCTTCGAACCTTTTCCAATCGATTTTATGGGAAAGTTTATACAGAGGATGTTGCTGGTTGAGCAAATCGTCCAGCGAAGAGAACAGAGATTGAACTGTTTGAGTAGGGCGTATCATAAAAAAATCTGCAAGTTTCTATATCCAAAGATACAAAAACTTGCAGATTTATCAAAGAATAGAAGAGTGCAATTTGCTGTATATCAGAAAATAAACACGATTTTAAGGGGCGACTATCTATATCGACCAAGCAAAGAAAAAAGAAAGGATATATGTGGGATCATTCGAAGAGTTAGGTTTTTTCGAGAAAAATGGACAAAACATTCTCGTTTATCATTCGCTGAAAAGGATGATCAAGAATTACCGCTTTCAGAATGATGAGGTATGGACCATCCACAAAGTCGACGGAAATATTTATTTCCAAACCTTCTCATCCTATTTCGTCTACAATGAGAAAGCTTCCACCATCTCTCACTCTAAGCCATTCCCCGCTCCGTTATATTTCTTCACCTATAATCACAAATTGTATTCACAGTTTATTCAAGATGACTTTTATGAGCTAGACCATAACGTTTTCAAGAGGTTACTCGCTCGTAAGCAACTGCACAATGACTACATCGTGGCATTACTCCCGCATGACAAAGACCTCTTGCTTGTAACCTCAAAAAACGGCATCCTTCTTTATAAACCTCACACCCAAAGCGTAAGTCAGTGGGCAACGAGTGCCGACATGGAGTTGAAAGCTGCAACCGCCAACCGCGCTATCTACCATGCCGACTCTCTTTATATTATAGGCACCCTTAAGAATGGAGTATTCGCTATCGGCAAAGACGGGGCACTAAAATGGCACCTTAATATCAGAAACGGCCTTCATAACAATACCGTATTAGGGCTGTACGAAGATCGAGACAAAAACATATGGGCTGCATTGGACAACGGCATATCGAATATCCAGACCAACTCAAATATTTACCTCTTCGAGCCATCGAATGTACACATAGGTCTCGTAGAAGACATCCTCACCTATAACAACAAGCTATATGCCGCTACAAATCAGGGCATATATACTTATGACCCAATTCAGAAAAATATGTACCGACTACCCGAATTTGACAGTCAATCATGGTTTGTCAAGCGTTTCGGTAATCAGATTATTACGGGAAATAACATAGGTACATCCTTCATAGTCAATGACCGCAATACACCTTTAAAGGATGTGTGTACGGGTGGTATGGATATCAAACACTCCATCATCAACAATCAGGAGGTTCTCCTCGAGTCTACTTACACTTATTTATCTTTATACCGCAAAAACGCCAATGGCCAGTGGCAGTACAGCAATCAGATCCAAGGTTTTTATGACCTCGTCAATCAGATTGAAACAGATCATATGGGGAATGTGTGGGCCGGTCATATGTACAAAGGGGTGTATAAGTTGCGCTTCGATGATAAACTTACCAAGGTTACAGAAGTAAAGTACTTTTCCATTCAGGATTCTGTGCAAAAGATAGCATCACCCGTCCATGTCATGAAGCTGCGCGGAAGAGTTATTTTTAGTAGCGGTAATAGATTCTATACTTATGATGATCTCAACCGCAGAATAATACCATACGATCAGCTCAACAAAGACTTCCCTGATGCCGGCAACGTGCATCGGATAGTCTCGGTATCGGATACATCTTTTTGGTTTGTACGGGACAATGAGTACACATTCGTCTCCTACTCACAACAAGCTAACAAATACAAAGTACAGCTGCGCATACCATTCAGCATACTCAATTTCCCTCCCAGTTCCGGGCGAGGCAATGTATTTGTAAGCGAAAAGGGTGTCTCGTATCTTGCTCTCAACAACGGCATAGCCCAATTTACCCCAACAAACTTCCATCATCGCCCAAACGATACATTGCGAATAAATACCATATGGACTTACAATAGGAAGAAAGATAAACAAGACCTTATGCCCGTGCAAGAAGGATTGGCGATCAAATATCAGAACAATAACATTACATTCAAATTCCGGTATCCTGATTTTTCAAGGAGAGCATTGGTTATAGAAAGTTATCTGGAAGGCTATGACTTGCGGTGGAATGCCATGCCCAAAGGTCTTGCCGTATCCTATGACAACCTCCCCGCCGGGAGCTACAATCTCAAAGCCAGAATAATCGATGATATAGGTAACGAGCTCTCAAGCCTCTCATTTGCATTCAGTATAAATAAGCCCTGGTACAAGACCGACTTTGCCATAGTGGTGTATATCCTGTTGTTCTGGGGAGGTGTACTCCTATTCACTCGTCTTTATTCACAGCAGATTATAGAAAAGAAAAGGAAGTTCTATGTGCAGCAGGAGGAAGAAAGACGTCAGCAACTCGAGAAGCAAGAGCGTATCATCACACAACTCAAGAATGAGAAGCTCGAGACAGAACTGGTATACAAGGGCAAAGAATTGGCGAGCGCATCTATGAACCTCATCAATCATAAAGAGTTTCTCAATCTCCTCAAAAAAGAAATCCAAACCAATATCCTTTCCGGGCGCATCAACAGGATTGAGGGTAATAAACTGGTAAAACTCATCAATGAGAGTATGTCGGGAGAAGATGAATGGGCTATTTTTCAAGAGAATTTCGACCTCATTCATGAGAATTTCTTCCGCAAACTTCACCACCAATACCCATTACTCACCCCTACGGATATGAAGCTGTGCGCACTGCTGAGACTAAACTACACCTCGAAAGATATTGCCAAAATGCTCAACCTTACAACTCGAGGTGTCGAAGCAGCACGCTATCGCTTGCGAAAAAAGCTCCATCTCCCTGAGGACATTAATCTGGTTTCGTTTATGATAGAGTTCAAATAGTGGGATCAAATTTTAATGATGAGATAATTATTTGTCCGGTGCGGCTCCACCATATCGTGAAGTGTTTGTGCACCGGCATCTTTTGCAAAATGAGACTGTTGCAAAAATCAACAGCCTCGTGGATTTTGGAGGCAAAGCCGACAAAAGACACTTTGACCAGGCAGAGAGGGTAAAATGCAAGGCGCTAAGAATGAGTGCACAGGGTGTTTACTTCAGGTAAATGACCAAGCGCGAATCTCGCAAGCAACGAAGCAATTGGCCTGCTATGCAACGGTCTCAAAACATATAGGGCATTGCATGCCCGCACGGCACATATCCGTCCTATTTTATCTTTTACACCCCATACTTACTTTTATGCATAAAAGCACATGATAGACTATCAATCTGTCAGTTTAGAGAGCATACTCCATCAACGCCTTCGCCATGCATGATGCACCAGCATGCACAGGCTTGACAAAGGCATTATGATGTTGTATCTTTGTTATACTACCCTCTCCCCTCAGTGCATATCAATGGAGTTACATAACAATCAGGACTTATCTATACAACACAAAGATATAATAGCTATGGCAGACAGCGCTTTACGGACAGACACATACAACAGCTTATTCACACAGATATGGATACATCGTACCTCATAGCATGTCATGCTTTGTACGCCACTCCCTCCTCCACTATTCCCTCCTGATAAGTTATACCCCTTATAACTTCACTTCGCTCATATTCCTTGAGCCTATCCTGCATATTCCTCACGCAGGATTTGCTATTTAAATCTCCTAAATATCATATAAGGTCAGCGGACTTATGTATAAAGTCGGCTGACTTATCATATAAGATCGGCTGACTCATGTATAAAGCCGACAGACCCATCATATAAGGTTAGTAGACCGATCCTAATAAGACTGACATCCCTACCGCATCATATCATCAACATAGGCATATCTATAAATAAATGAAATATGAGTGCTATACATTTTGCAGATATTTACTTTCATATCCATTTACATAAGTGACCTTTATTTAGCCCTTATAGAGGGGTAATTCAAGAGGGCAAAATACAGGTTTCTTATTTAGACTTTGTCTAAATAAGCTCAGTATCGTAACTAAAACAAGAAGATTTTTTAGCCTCATTTACCATTGCTATTATTATTTAGTATATTCATAACAAACACATTATACTCATCAACAAGAGATGAGTCGGGATAGTCAATAGTATCATTTTGTCAGAATAGTGTTATCCCAAAGAATACTTTTACTTAAAATTATTCAAGATTATTTTGCTCTTTGAACAGGATAGATTTTTCGTATCCGGGACTCATTTATTATACTTTTTACGTTATACTCCCACCGCATCAGCAAGCAAACATAAAGCATTACATAATAAATATTTAGTAATACTAAAAGTAGCAATAAAGTAGCAAGCACATAGATGTTATAGAACATAGCGTATATTTAGAGAGGTCAGTTTCTTGACAAAGGAAAAAAGAATGAATTTCTTTGCTGAAATTCAATATTGCTAATAACTCTAAGAAAAGAAACCCATGAAATGTAAATCTTTATTCATTATTGGCTTTTTACTTATTCCCACACTCATATTTGCCCAGCAACAAATCACAGTCTCGGGAAAAGTAACGGAAAAAGCAACGGGCGAAGCCGCCATAGGAGTCAGCATTTTGGTGAAAGGCACAAAAAACATGACGGTTACCGACGCAAACGGTAACTATACCCTAAATAATGTGCCACGAAACGGAACTTTGGTTTTCACCTATATCGGTATGAAAACCGTAGAAGAAAGCATAAAAGATCGCACCCACATTGACATTGCTCTCTCCGAGGACGTACATGCCCTGGACGAAGTCGTGGTCATAGGCTACGGCTCCGCAAAGAAACGAGACCTTACCGGATCCATAGTCAGTGTAAATGCCTCAGATCTGGCTGATAGGCCTGCTGCAAATCCCTTGGCTTCGCTCCAAGGCAAAATAGCCGGGGTACAAGTAGTAAATACTGGACGTGCGGGGCAAGATCCTGAAATCAGGGTTCGCGGTACCAACTCTATCAACGGATACGCACCACTCTATGTAGTGGATGGTTTATTTTCGGATAATATCAACTATCTCAATCCCGCTGATATCGAATCCATGGAGATCCTCAAAGATCCCTCCTCTCTTGCTATTTTTGGAGTAAGAGGAGCAAATGGAGTCATTATCATCAATACTAAACGGGCTAAATCAGGTCAAACATTCGTCAATATTAATTCATCCATGGGATTCAAAGATATTTCTCAAAGGATGTCTGTGACCAATGCGGCACAATTCAGGGAATTGTACGACGAACAGCGATCGAATCAAGGCTTGAATCCCTTTGACTATACCATATGGAATGCTGATACCGACTGGCAAAAAGAGATTTTTCAAAAAGGATTCTTGACCAACAATAATATCAGTATCACGGGAGCAAGCGAGAAAACACGTTTTTATCTGGGTATAGGCTACACGACAGAACAAGGAAACATCAAGAAAGAGAAGTTCTCCAAAGCTACCGTCAATCTAAGTAGTGATTATAATGTAACCAAGAATTTACGTTTCGGATTCCAAGTCAATGGCTCCAGAACCTCCCCCACAGATGCCAAAGGAGTCACCGCCGCCCTCAAAGCTGCACCAATATCACCGATATACGATGCCAAAGGGGAGTTGTTCCACACTCTGCCGGACTTCCAGAGAGCTCAGGTGTGGAATCCGATGATCGATGTCATCACACGTGCCAATACCAACATAGCGACCAATAATCGTGTTGCAGGTAACATATACGGAGAGGTGGATTTCCTGAAAAACTTCAAGTTCAAAGCTACATTCTCATTGGATTACGGGGTAGGAGAAGAGCGCAAGTTCAGCCCGCTTATTTATGTATACAACCCCGATATACCCGGTAAGGAAAACCTCGCAAACACTGAATCTATTACACAGCGAAAAGCAACTAAATACATAGCCCAAAGCGATTATATCCTGACGTACAATAATACCTTTGGGAAGCATAGCATAACGGCTATGGGAGGTATTACAACAAACTACATATCACACTCAGGCCTGGGAGCGGAAAGGAGCCAAAATCTGGATGATATCATCTTCTCCATCCCCGGTGACAACACCGATAAGTGGTGGATATCCTCCATTGGTAATAAATCCATGAGCAACAGGAGTGATCAGTACAGACGTTTCACCATGTCGTACCTTCTCAGGGCGCTGTATAGCTACGATAATAAATACCTCTTCAACGCATCATATCGTCGTGACGGGTCCTCTGTATTTCATTCCATAGGAAATACATGGGACAATTTCTACTCATTCGGAGCAGGATGGGTAGCATCAGAAGAGGGGTTTATGAAAGACCAGTCCTTTATCAATTACCTGAAGTTCAAGGGATCATGGGGTGTACTCGGGAGCCAGAATACTGGCGGGTATAACTACCCTACCTATCCTCGTCTTGAGAGTTCGGGTAGTGCGGTATTCGGTGACAACATCATCACAGGCTATTCTATCCAATATCTTCCACAAAACCTATCGTGGGAGAAGACATATGCATGGGAAGCGGGATTTGAGATGACAATGCTCAATAACCGCCTGCGTGTGGAACCTGTATTTTATAATAAGGAGACTAAAGATATTATAGTAATGCTATCAGGATTCTCAGGCGCAAAGAACTCACTTGAGAATCTGGGTAAGATAAGAAACCGCGGCGTTGAAGTCGCAGTAAGCTGGAAGGATAAAGTGGGCGAAAGCGGATTCAACTACTCCGTCTCCGGCAATCTTACCACCATCAACAACAAAGTACTCTCCCTGGGGCGTGGATCACAAGATGCTATTTTTGAAGGCCCCAAAGGCATATCACGCTCTTTGGAGGGCTATCCCGTAGGGCACTTTTACGGATATGAAGTGATAGGGGTGTATCAGAATAAAGAAGATATCAAGAAGTACTACCCTAATAAGCTGGGAAGTCCCGCACCGGGAGACCTGAAATTCAAGGATGTAAACGGAGACGGACAGATAACGCAAGATGACCGCACTGTAATAGGTAACCCCACACCTGACTTTACCTATGGCCTCAATATAGGGCTTAGTTATAGAAACTTTGACCTGGGCATTGACATGATGGGGGTATATGGCAATGAAATATACAGGACATGGGATGACCCGTCCTATGCTCAACTGAATTACCTCACAGCACGGATGAACAGGTGGCACGGAGAGGGAACATCCAATTGGGAGCCCATCCTGAATACTACCAGAGCTTTGAACTTCTCGAATTCGAGCTATTACATAGAAGATGGCAGTTTCTTCAGAATACGCAATATACAGCTGGGATATACCTTTGCGCCCGAACTTTTGAAAAAACTGCGACTAAAGTCTCTCAGACTTTATACCAATATGCAGAACTTGAAAACATGGAGCAAAAACACGGGATATACCCCCGAGATCGGTGGCTCAGCATTGGAATTTGGAATAGACAGGGGTACATATCCGATGCCTATGATTTACACATTTGGGTTAAACTTAACTTTCTAAAACAACAGCAATCATGAAAATATCAGCAAAATATACAGCATTGTTCCTCCTGCTTGTTTTCTTCGCATCAGCAAGCGGATGTTCTGACTTATTAGATCAGCACCCACAAGGAGAATGGGTTCAGGGTGATGAAGGGAAGGGAGGTTCATTCCAGTCTGACGTATTTACATTGTACGCCAAGATCAGAGGATTCAATGTGACATCCGGCACACCGGCTTTGGCTATTCACAGCTTTAGGTCGGAAGATGCGGAAAAAGGAAGTACAGCTTCCGATGGAGCAGCGCATGGTAAGATGTATGATGACTTCGAATATGTAGCAACCAACCCGTTACTTGAAGGGTACTGGACAGGTAATTATGAAATCATCATATTAGCCAATAAGATCCTCGATGATATAGCAAAAGAAGAAAAGAATAAAGGGAAGTTGACCGAAGGTGATCTGATCAATCAATCAGAAGCGCACTTCTTCCGTGCTTTCGCTTTTTTCAATCTGGTACGCGCCTTTGGCGATGTTCCTAAAATTGATTTCAAAGTGGACAAAGCCGAACAAGCCAATATCGCCAAATCTCCCGCAAGTGATATTTACGCCTTGATAGATACAGACCTTACAGCAGCCGAACAACACCTACCCAAAGCATGGCCGGGCATCTACATAGGGCGACTTACGTGGGGAGCGGCACGCTCTCTCCACGCCAAAACTTACATGCAACGCAATGACTGGGTAAAGATGTACACGGCTTCGACAGATGTGATCAAATCGGGTATATATAACCTCAATACTCCTTTTAGCACGATATTCAGGGAAACAGGGGAAAATTGTAGCGAATCCATATTTGAATTACAATGTACTGCTACTCCTTCCCAACCCGACTCACACGATATAGGGAGTTCCTTTGCCCAAGTACAAGGCGTGCGAGGAGCAGGAGAGTGGAATCTCGGTTGGGGATGGAACACTCCTACGGAACTATTGGCTCAAGCATTCGAGCCGGGTGATCCTCGCAAAGACGAGACATTGCTTTACTTTATCAAAACAGGAGAGGATCCTGCCACCATCCCGGCCAATAAGCCTTGGGGCGAAAAACCGATTGCCAGTGCCTCCGTTGTCAATAAATATTACAATAAAAAAGCTTATACCAATCCTACCCTACGCACTACATACTCCAAAGGCGGATACTGGTACAATATCCGTATCATTCGCTACTCCGATATCTTACTCATGGCTGCCGAAGCTGCAAACGAGACAGGCAAACCTGCCGAAGCTGTAAATTACCTCGAGATGGTAAGAGCTCGTGCTCGCGGAAGTAATGCGGCTATCCTCCCCAAAATGACGACAATGAATCAAATAGAACTGCGTGATGCCATACGCCATGAAAGGCGTGTAGAGTTGGCTATGGAATTTGATAGGTTCTATGACCTTGTCCGTTGGGGCATAGCCAAGGAGGTACTGCATGCAGCGGGTAAAACAGGATATCAGGACAGGAACGCATTACTGCCGCTACCACAAAACGAAGTGGATAAGTCTAATGGTGTGTTGAAACAAAACCCCAATTATTAAACACTAAAAAGGAATCATTATGAAACTTGTAAAGTATATTATTGCGCTTTTTGCAGTGTTTTCGCTTACCTCATGTTTTCAGGATTTAGGGCAAAACCCTCCTTTTGATTATCCTCAACAACCACCTCCTCCACCTCTGGGGGCAGACGGACAAATCTTTTATATGTCATTTGACTCGGGCTATGAAGAATATCAGAGCTTGTCCGAAGCGACGAAAGAGGGTACTCCCTCCTTCGCCGAAGGGAAAAAAGGTAAAGCATATGCCGGAGCCCAAAACAGCTACCTTACTTTTGGACTGCTCAATATGGCTACTCCTCTAAAAACGACGGTAACATTCGGGTTCTGGTACAAAGTAAATGCAAGTCCTGACAGAGCGGGAATATTGGTAATAAGTCCCAAAACAGAAGGCAAACCCGCCGATAAGCAAAACAACCGAACTTCGGGTATCCGTATCTTCCGAGAAAACGCATCGGGGAAGCAACTCATCAAAGCAAATGTAGGCAATGGCGAATCAGACATCTGGGTAAGCGGACAAGCCAAAGATGCACTTGACCCTGCAAATCCTACATGGAAGTACATCACCTTGGTGCTTACTGAAGGCAAAGCGACTCTTTTTATCGATGCGGAGGAAGTAGCTTCCTCAAACTTGACCAAAGTGAGTTGGAATGGCTGTGATATTATCTCCATCGGATCAGGGGCACCGCGATTTACAGAATGGGGGCATCTCTCGGACAATAGCTTGATAGACGAATTGCGCATCTACAACAAAGCGCTTACACCCACCGAAATCAAAGCTGCAATGGTAAAATAGGAAATTGATTGTTCTAAAATCCGTACGGCTCCGATAGCAAGGGGCCGTGGGATATGAAATAAAATTTATATGAAACATAAATCAGTCTTCCTGCTTGTAATACTACTGCTCGGTATTTCGGCTTCGCAAGCACAATACAAGGAATATGACTCGCATATATATTTATCAAAGCAAGGCGATTCATTACTCTATCGACAACTCAATCCGCAGAAAATAACCAAAGGCACAAAATATCCGCTCGTATTATTCCTACACGGTGCCGGAGAAAGAGGCTCGGACAATGTATCACAACTTCGCAATGGAGCCATGATGTTTACCAATCCGATAAATAGAGAGCATTATCCCTGTTTTGTTATTTTCCCGCAATGCCCTACTACCCAATACTGGCCGGCGCCAAAACGTCCCGATAATTTCAAAGAGGGAAATCCATTTCCGCTCAATGCTGAGATAACTAAACCCTTGGGCTTGGCAAAGGAATTATTGGACAGTATAGTAAGGACTGAACCGATAGATACAGACAGGATATATATCGTAGGGATATCTATGGGAGGCATGGGTACAATGGATATGGTATGCCGTTTCCCTGATGTATTTGCTGCAGCTATCCCTATTTGCGGAGGGGTGAATACCAAGCGGTTAGATGCACTGTCGTCCAAGACGGGCTTCCGCATTTTTCATGGTGATGCCGATACGGTAATCCCTGTAGAATTCTCTCGTGAAGCATACTTAATACTCAAAGCCAAAAGAATGGAAGTGGAATATTTTGAGTTTGCAGGTGCCGGACATGCATGCTGGGATCAGGCTTTTAACAAAGAGGACTTTATGTCCTGGCTATTCCAACACAAAAGACGCAAATAAACGCATTACAGATAAGACATGAATAAGAAAGCATATAGTATAGTGAGAGGCGTGGCTGTGGCGTTGGTCTCTTTATCGATGGCTTCCTGCTCCGGTACGCAAAAGAAGAACCTCGCTACGGACAATGACAAACGTACGCTCACTTTCGCATCAGATGATGAGTTTCTTGATTTTATCCAAAAGAGCCATCTTAATTATATGTGGGATGGAGCGGAAAAAACATCGGGATTAGCTCCCGAGCGTATCCATATCGATGGTAATTATCCGCAAAATGACGCTGATGTGGTTACTACGGGCGGTAGCGGATTCGGTATTGCTGGACTCATTGTCGGCATTGAGCGAGGCTTTATATCTCGATCCGAAGGGGTGGCACGGTTACATCAAATTACAAATTTCCTTGCCCGAGCACCTCGCTATCATGGCGTTTGGTCGCACTGGATCGATGGCCCCACAGCCCAAACCAAGCCTTTCGGTAAAAAGGATAACGGAGGAGATCTTGTGGAAAGTGCTTTTCTGATGCAAGGGTTGCTCTGCGCTCGGGAATACTTCAAAGACGGTGATAAAACCGAAAAAGAATTAGCACAGAAAATAGACACGCTTTGGAGAGAGATGGACTGGACATGGTACCTCCACGGTAAAGATGTGCTTTATTGGCATTGGAGTCCTGATTACGGATGGGAAATGAACTTCCCGCTTAGAGGCTACAATGAATGTCTTATTACTTACATATTGGCAGCCTCATCTCCTACTCACACCATTCCCGCCTCAGCCTATCATAAAGGATGGGCACGCAATGGTGACATCAAAAGCAATGCTGAAGCATATGGCTTACCCTTACTCCTAAAACATAATGGAGCCGAGGCATACGGCGGACCATTGTTTTGGGCACATTACTCGTACATTGGACTTAACCCTAAGGGGTTGAAAGATGAATATGCCGATTATTGGGAGGTAAATCGCAATCAGGCTCTTATCAATCATCACTACTGCGTACAAAACCCCAAAGGCTTTAAAGGATATGGCGATAACTGCTGGGGACTCACGGCAAGCTATTCCGTAAAAGGGTACACAGCACATATGCCCATGACTAATGATATCGGTGTCATTACGCCCACCGCAGCATTATCAAGCTTCCCATACACTCCAAGGGAGTCGATGCTAGCTTTGCGACATTTCTATTTTGACCTTGGTGACAAGCTCTGGGGTAAATACGGATTCTATGATGCTTTCAGCATTCAAGACGGATGGTATCCCCAACGTTATTTGGCCATAGACCAACTCACCATTGCCCCGATGATCGAAAACTACCGCACAGGCTTGTTATGGAAGCTGTTTATGGGAGCACCCGAGATCCAGAAGGGATTGAAGAAACTAGGCTTCACATTCGAAACCTCGGGAGCCAGAGCCTCCCAAAGTACTTTCTCCGCCAAAGATCAATGAACAAACAATAAAATATCTATAAAATGAATAAAATCTCCGGCTCCATTTTATTAGCAATACTAACGACTATCACGGGATACGCCCAGACGCCCACATCATCATGGAAGAGCTTTAGTGGAGACAAACGTATAGAACAGCGTGTCGACTCTGTACTAAAGCTAATGACACTGGAAGAGAAGATCGGGCAGATGACACAGTTTTCAGTCAATGGATCCATTACCGGACCTGTTATGCCTGATGATTTCAAGCCGTATCTTGACAAAGGATTAATCGGTAGTATCTTCAATGCCACATCTGTAAAAGGGATAAGAGGGATACAGAGAACTGCTGTTGAAAAAACACGTCTGGGTATTCCCATTCTCTTCGGTCATGATGTGGTGCACGGCTATAAGACTATCTTCCCCATGCCCTTGGCCGAAGCTTGCTCGTGGGATTTGAAGATGATGGAGAGAACTGCACGCATTGCCGCTGAAGAAGCATCGGCCGACGGTCTTAACTGGACATTTGCCCCTATGGTAGATATAAGCCATGATGCACGTTGGGGAAGAGTGATGGAAGGCGCCGGAGAAGATCCTTATTTGGGAGGTCTCATAGCAAAAGCAAGAATAAGAGGGTTTCAAGGCGGGAGTAACTGGCAGTCATTAAAAGCAACCAATACGGTACTTGCTTGTGCCAAGCACTTTGCCGCCTACGGCGCTGCTGAGTCAGGCAAGGATTACAACACTGCGGAACTATCAGAACATACTTTGCGAAATATTTATCTCCTGCCGTATAAGGCCGCTTTGGATGCGGGTGTAGCTACTTTTATGGCTTCGTTCAATGAGGTAAACGGTGTGCCTGCGACATGCAATCACTGGTTACTGACAAAAATTCTCCGAGAAGAATGGGGCTTCAAAGGTTTTGTAGTAAGCGATTATACGGGGATCAATGAGCTTGTTCCTCACGGTGTGGCAAAAGATGAGAGAGAAGCTGCCGTACTGGCTGCAAATGCAGGCATTGATATGGACATGACGGGAGCTACATTTATCAAATATCTGTCACAAGCAGTAAAAACAGGCAGAGTATCAGAGGCCACCATTGACAATGCAGCAAGGCATATCCTCGAAATGAAATTTCTTTTGGGACTATTTGATGATCCCTACCGATATCTCAATGAAAAACGGGCTAAAGCAACGATCATGAAACCAGAGTTTATGGACGTTGCCCGCAAAGCTGTCGCAGCCTCTACGGTGCTTCTCAAGAATGATAATAATGTGCTTCCCTTACGAAAAAACAAGGCTCGCACTATAGCTCTTGTAGGCCCTATGATAAATGACTCTATCAACCTCAACGGCGAATGGGCTGCACTGGGTAACAGAAACAAAAGCATATCCATACTGCAAGGTCTAAAGCAGAAATACAAGGGAAGCGACACAAAAATAATCTACGCACAAGGTGCATCCATAACACAAACATCCCAACAGAAGATTGATGAAGCTCTCGCCACAGCACAACAGGCTGATGTGGTAATAGCTGCAATGGGCGAAGACTTCAATTGGTCGGGCGAGGCGGCAGTACGCACAGATATACGTTTGCCCGAAGCTCAAAGGCAATTGCTCAAGGCTTTGAAATCTACGGGCAAACCCATTATTCTGATTACATTGAGCGGGCGCCCATTGGATCTGTCATGGGAAGACCAAAATATGGATGCTATATTACAAGCATGGTTTCCCGGTACCCAAGCAGGAAATGGGATTGCTGATATTGTCACAGGTGATTACAATCCTTCGGCACGTCTTGTCATGTCATTTCCCCGATCAGTAGGACAAATACCTATCTATTACAATCACAAAAACACCGGACGTCCCGTAGATCTGAATAATGAAAAGATTGACTACAAATCGGGCTATCTTGATACCTCCATCACCCCACTCTATCCTTTTGGCTACGGACTAAGCTATACCTCCTTCGGTATCTCCAATGTAAAAACAAACTCCACAGAACTGAGAAGCCAAGGAGGTAAACTCTCCGTCACGGCAGATATACAAAACACAGGTAATATGGATGGGGAAATGGTAGTGCAACTTTATACACGCCAACTATGGGCAAGCGTTACCCGCCCGGTGAAAGAGCTGAAAGGCTTTCAGAAGATAGCATTGAAAGCAGGAGAAAAGAAGCAGGTAACTTTCGAACTCACTTCGGATGATTTAGCTTTTTATGGCATAGATATGAAAAAGAAAGCTGAGCCCGGAGAATGTATATTATGGGTTGCCCGGCATTCCGCAGATGAATCAAATGAAGCAAGATTCTCCATCATAAAGTAAGAAAAGAACAGGGAAAGCAAAAAGAGACTGTTGCAAAAGTCAACAGTCTCATGGATTTTGGAGGCAAAGCCGACAAAAGACACTTTGACCGGGCAGAGAAGGTAAAGTGCAAGGCGCTAAGAGTGAGTACACAGGGAGTTTACTTCAGGTAAATGACCAAGCGCGAATCTCGCAAGCAACGAAGCAATTGGCCTGCTATGCAACGGTCTCAAAAAGCATAAAAGCGCCCTTACCCCACATCAAAACAATAGAATGCGGAGCATAATAAGATTATGTTTTATGCTCTGCAAAATATTATCCTGTATATAGAGCACTTGCTTCATACCTCATTAATATTCAATTCCCCCTTTCCTCACGAGTATTTGTCTCACTCCATTGCAATATATCTTTTAGAATGAACTATTTTTATAGGTAATGAGACTGTTGCAAAAGTCAACAGTCTTGTGGATTTTCGAGGCAAAGCCGACAAAAGACACTTTGACCGGGCAGAGAAGGTAAAGTGCAAGGCGCTAAGAGTGAGTGCACAGGGAGTTTACTTCAGGTAAATGACCAAGTGCGAATCTCGCAAGCAACGAAGCAATTGGCCTGCTATACAACGGTCTCGTAATATGAGTATCATGATAGAGATATTATTAGCCAACTTAATAATTAAGAGACAAATGTCACAATCGAGTATCAAGAGATTAACAATCAAAAGCAAGAGCCTAAACAAGGATATGCCCGTTTGGGTATACTTGCCTTACAACTATAATGACAGTAAAGAATATTTCCCATGCCTATACTTTTTACATGGCAGAAGCGGTAATGAAACTATCCTGACAGAAACAGATTTAAATGTAACTGCTGATAAATTGATCTCACAACACAAAATAAAGCCCATGATAATTGTTTGTCCGGATTTGGAAAACAGCAGAGGAATCAATTCCGCTTTAGAATGCAAGGAGGTCAAAGATTCATATGGAAGGACTATTAATTTGGGATTATATGAAGATTACTTCATAAAAGAGGTAATCCCGCAAATAGAAACACAGTTTAGAATCATACATGATAGGAAGGCTCGGTGTGTAGGCGGGGCTTCAGCAGGAGGTTATGCAGCGCTACATTTAGCATTCAGGCATCCCGAATTGTTTTATAAAGTCGGGGGCCACATGCCGGCAATAGAATTAAAACTCGAAGAAGAAGACAAGGCTTATTTTCCTAACCCTGATGATTGGAGTAAGTACAACCCTATACAGATCATCAAGAACGTCACAAGGACAGACTTCCGAATATACCTTGATGCAGGGAATAAGGATGAAGGTAAATTCTACCAAGGCTGTGCCATATTGCACAAAATATTAGAAGAAAAAGGTATCTCTTCCGAGAATCATGTATTCGAAGGGCATCATAACATCGAATATATCAAGTCAAACATTGAAAAGTATCTGATCTTTTACGGTAGTTAGCCCAATCATCCTCCCTGTTATAGCCAAGTTGATATTTTCTCCTATTTATATAGAAAAGCAATTTTGGCTTCATCCTTTTGAAAAAAAGATTAGCTTCTCCAACAAATACACCAACTCCTACCTTAAGCAAGATTTTACGAATTATCACCTAAGTAAAGGCGTGTATAGCATCCCCTATTTCCCCACCCACTGTGTTACTGTTAGTAATAATTTATTGTCTGAAAAAATAGCTGATACTATTGTTGCATTCTTACTTAATGATGTAGATATTAATTTACTAAAAAGAGAATTCGGATTTGAAAATGATTCTCAAGCAATAATTATTTTATACCATGAGATTCTGTGGGATATATTGAATAAAGTTGTAGACTCGAAAATTCTAACCAAGCCCCATCTATTTACCAACTCAAAGACAGCACCTGCGAGTGATATATCAGATCTATTACTTCTAATAAAGAGCAATTGAATAAATAATGCAATACCAGTCTCAAACTCCGGATTTGGCAGAGAGCTCTATTTCAGCCATGATAGATACTACCAAATCCGGACTTATTTGTCTACATATTCAGTCGTATCTGATTTACCCACACTTGATCTCGATCCCGGTTCTTTTCGAAGTTTTGTCTCATAAATTCTTTACCAAATACCACCTTGTGATTATAACGTAACTTCCCATCAATATAGACTTTTATGGGTTTATTCATATTTACCATTTCAGGAGAGATATTGATCGAAAGTGATTTTAGACATGAGGTCTCAATGTGAAATTCGTTGTTTCGGTAAGTGGCTTTCACTTTTCCTGATTTACGAGGGAAATCAAATGCACACTTCTCTACATCTTTTTTGATGACACTATCTTGTTTGTTGTACACCAACCAATGCGTTGTACTTGACTGCACCGTATAGGAAAAAGAGCAGAGAATACTTCTTATCGGGATTATAGTGAGTAGGCAGATCCACGAAATAAGATGTGCGCGTACTGTCGTTGATGTCGAAAATAATAGAATAGTTAGGTCTCTCTTTGGTGAGATACGCATTATAGCATTTGAGTTTTTTATAAAGTTCAAGAGGTTTGATGTTTTTATTATCGAATGGTAAAGGTTCTTTTAAAGCGAAAAACTCCTTCTTTTCTTTTTCCAAATTTCGGTAAAACATCTCTTTCTCTTTTACGGCATCCCTTAGCAAAACCCTCCATCTTCTATCCGACATCAAATGTTTATAGTCTTCTTCCGCGTTCTGACATGCAATATAGTCCCACCACGGAAAGCCGTATGCATCTTTCTGGAGTCTTTTCATGCCATTTATATAACCAAAAGCTTTATCGTATAGGTTCAGTTCCGAGGCCGATATCGAAGCATTGTACAATCCTGCATAATCGATACTGTCTGGAAATGAAACAAATGCGTTCTCATACATATCTAATGACTTTTTGTAATCGTTTGGGTCTTTTGCAGATGACATTACGTCAAGAGCTTTTTTCGTTTGCACAGCATATCCTTCCTACGCCATCACTCTTGTAAAAGGTTGTAGTATCAAGGTTAAAATAAAAAGCCTAAAAAACTGATTCATATCATTTCAAGGATTGATGTATAAGTGTTACTATTTACAAAACAACTCTAAGTTACTAAACAATAATTAATCACAAAGACCTAATACCCTTTTTTCAATACCAGAAACTGCATTGATCCATAGATTGAGATTACATCTGTAAAATTAAGAGAATGATTCTTTGTATATATCCCCCCAAACATGCTAACAGTGTTTATCTTTCTTATTCTGTAATTATATGATGCATCGTTTATAGCATTTCTTATCCGCGATAGAGTTGTTAATATAATAGTAATCAGCTCCATGACCTTTGAACCCGGAAATGAAGTAGGATCAGATATTATATTCCGAGCATAAAATACGTCCTTTTAGTTATTGTAGAAAATTCATCACATTTTTATCTTCGCTTCATCGTTAAAGATAAATAACTGTATATCATACTAAAAGTAATATTCAATTTAAATTACTATGAAAAAATTTACTCCAATTAATTTAAGAACCTTTTTTCTGTTATTTGCAGTATTACTCTTTATTATTTCTTGCTCTAAAGAAGAGAGAGATAGATTGCCTCGTATCGATCCCGGGGATATAAATCTGTCTGTTGAGAATCCAGAGGCTTATTTCCAAGTCTATCCTCGTGATTACGATATGTTTAGCTTTTCTTTTTTTGATGGAAAAGAATATAGAATTACCAAAGCATACAAAAAAATGACGTAACGATTATTGATATACCACAGGGTTATAAGGCTACTCTTTATTGTAAAAACTCAATGCTCTATAAAATAGATCTGGGTTTTATGACTTTAGAAAAAAGAGGCAAAGGGAAATATAAAGTTCAATTGGTTAAAAACTTCACAGTCAAGAAACCTATCATGGTTGCTTTTAGTTTTGAATCCTATGATGGCATATCGTCTGCTGTTATAACTATTAAATAATATAACACAAAAAAGATTTATACCTATTAACCTTTATCGTCTTTGTATCTTTCTGTAAAGAAGGTATAGATAAGGCATCTATTAATAACCACAATTTCCGATTGATAAAAAAGAGCATTGTCTTAGAGTTGAAAAAGAAGAGATAAAAGGTAGTTAACTACCCTTGCTGATTATCAATAAACATGAAATGACATTTTGATATAATTGAGAACAATTTATAACCCATAACAGAAATAGTCAAAATACACACAAACCCACTTATTTATTGACATAATAACACAAAAACAGCAAATAAAATCACAAAAGGACATTTATGATTAGCAAATAAAGTCTTACCCACGCAATGAGCTGAGGTTGATTATTTTTGTAACTAGGTCATGATTTTTTCTTAGTTAAGTTTTACTTTTTTCTTAACTACAAAAATCGAGTCGCTTAGTTAGAAAAATAATAAAACGCAGTTAGAAAAAAATTGCGTTGTAGTTAGGTTTTTTCACCGCAAAGGTTCGAAAATAAAAAATCCGCATATGGGATACATAAGCCCCCATGTGCGGATCTATTGAGCTATATCTTAGTGTGATTAGCTCATGATTGACATTTTGATATTTTCATTAAGTCGTCCTATTCTGACAATTTGTAACGGCATCAATGTTATTTCTTGTATAATTCCATCCCGATGAATTGGATATTATTGATATATACGTAGAGTGTGGTGTGAGTATTGGTACCATATTGCGTCCTATTTATAATAGATTTGAGTAAAATTTGAATAAAAAAGCAGATCATCTCATACAAAGATACGACATCGTACCCCCCTTTGTCAAGGGCTTTAACCAATTTTATCTATATCCCTAAAAAATAATCAGCACAAAAATCAGCAGCAAAGAGCGCACCTCACAGACTAAGTCGCCCCACCGCCACAATAATAAAAGAATTTCCCCTACTCTCTCCAAAAATCACAACCTAAGCACTCAGATACATTTTACACATATTAATCACCCTCAACCACAGGAAATAAATATAAAGTTTTGAGGTTGTTATACAGAAAGATTATATTTTTGTAAGTGCGATTTTATTGCTAGACATTTACCATTTAAGGTGGATATGCGCAATAAAGTTACGGATATTCAAGAGTTAGCTCCAATCTTAGGCCGACACAGCAAAAAGACAACAATAAATGAAAAACAAAATGAAAACAATAATCACATCGACAATTTTTGTAATAGCAACAATGTTTGCTTACGGACAAAGTATTTACACCAAGTCATTTGGTAACAGTAAAGACATGCCAATTATTTTTCTTCATGGTGGACCAGGTTACAATTGTGTAAACTTTGAAGCTACGACTGCACAACAACTTGCTGACAAAGGGTTCTTTGTAATAATTTACGACAGACGTGGCGAAGGAAGAAGCAAAGACCCAAACACAAAGTTTACTTTTAAAGAAACATTTGACGACTTAAACGCCATATACAAAAAATACAATCTCAAAAAAGCAAATTTAATTGGTCATAGTTTTGGTGGGGTTGTTGCCACACTTTTTGCAGAAGCAAATCCTAAAAAAGTTCAATCAATTATTCTTGTAGGAGCACCCGTATCTTTACAGGAAACAATTAAGACTATAATATCAACTTCAAAAACTATTTATCAAACAAAAAACGACAGCATTAACCTAAATTATATTTCCATACTTGAAAATATGGACAAAAATTCAATTGAGTACAGTTCGTATAGTTTAATGCACGCTATGCAAAATGGATTTTACTCAACTAAAAATCCGACAGAAGATGCAAAAATCATTTATTCAAAATTCAAAACAGACACCCTTTTGATAAAATATGCTTCTGAAATGAAGTATCAAGCACTGCAAGGTTTTTTGAAAAATGAAAAATATACAACTATCGACCTTACCAAAAATTTGCAGACACTACTAAAACAGAGAATCAAAATATATGGACTTTACGGAAAAGAAGATGGACTTTACTCTTCTCAACAAATTACCGACCTACAAAACCTAATTGGTAAAAGCAACTTGAAGTATTTTGACAACTGTTCTCACAATGTTTTTATTGACCAGCAAGCACAATTTATTGAACAAATAAAAACGTGGACAAAATAAAAACTGGCTTCCTGAAAATAAAGAAGCTAAAATACTTGAGCTTTGCTGTGGTTCCGGCAGGCTTACTATTCCCATAGCCAAAGAATATAATATTTGTGGTGTGGATAGCTCATCTGCCATGCTGGAATGCGCAAAATTAAAAGCATGCAAAGAAGGGTTAGAAATTAAATTTATCGAATCTGACATTAGAACGTTGGATTTGCCTCACAAATACGATTTAATTTTTATTCCGTTCAATTCTATTCATCATTTGTATCAAAATCAGGATTTGTTCGACACACTCAATGTGGTTAAAAACCAAAGACAATAATAATGGTGTTGCTAACGAGCTTGTGTGATGCTGTGATATTTCGATTTTTAACGCTAAGTTGTAAAAAAGAGAAACACCGGAGCCTTTACATCAAAAGGATGGCTCCGGTGCTTGTGTTGTTTGTAAGTGAAGGTATTGCCTTAGCAATTCATACCACCGCAAACATTGATTACTTGTCCGCTTACGTAAGCTGATAGGTCACTACCCAAGAAGACTGCGACTCCTGCTACATCCTCAGGTTTACCACCACGGCGCAGAGGTATTTGGGTAGCCCACTGTTTCTTAACTTCTTCGTCCAATACGGCTGTCATATCGGTAATGATAAAGCCCGGAGCAATAGCATTGGCACGGATACCGCGCGAACCCAATTCTTTGGCTACACTCTTTGCAAGGCCTATCATACCGGCTTTGGAAGCCGAGTAATTGGCTTGTCCGGCATTGCCTGATACTCCCACTACAGAAGCCATGTTGATGATACTACCGCATTTCTGCTTCATCATCACCGGGGTAATGGCGTGGATCAGATTGAAGGCCGACTTGAGGTTTACATTGATCACAAGATCCCATTGCTCCTCGGTCATTCTCATCATCAGTCCGTCACGGGTGATACCTGCATTATTGATGAGGACATCGATCCTGCCAAAGTCTGCGACTACTTCTTGCACCACTTTGTGCGCATCTTCGAAATTAGCAGCATTGGAGGCGTATGCTTTGGCTTTGACACCTAGAGCTTCGAGTTCTTTTACAAAGGCTTCTACCGACTCATCTATCTTGAGGTCTGTGATGGCTACATTGGCTCCTTCCTGAGCATATTTAAGTGCTATGGCTTTACCGATACCTCTTCCGGCTCCGGTGATAAGCGCTACTTTGTTTTCTAATAATTTCATAATATAAGTTTGTTTATATTGTTTCTTTAATTCAATCAGTCGCCTTCTTAGTCGGCGAGATCTACATTGTCTGCAAGAATACCTCTGAAGATGAGTTCTTCCACACTTTTTCTGATTTGTTCGTATTCGCTTCCGCTATTGCGTATATGACCGCTGATGTATGGTACTTCGAGCCCCTTGAAGGCATTGAGGAGTATGAATGCCATGGATTGCGTGTCTTTGATGCTAAACGTCTTTTTTGTGACACCCTCATCCAAAATATCTTTGATGAGGATGACTTCTTTGCGATCAAAACTCTTGCGCACCTTTTCCACAGTCCAGATATCCCTAAAAAAATCAGCCCTGAGCGATCCGTTGCGCATGACCAACTCTTTCATTGTCTCGAGGTGAGTGTAGATAAAGTTCATCAGCTTCTTATTGGGGCGCAGGGACAAGTTTTTGGCTGCTACCAGTCCCGAATAGAGTTGCTCCAGTTCTCGCTCGATTACAGCATAGAATATTTCATCTTTGTTTTTGAAATACGTGTATAAAGTTCTACGACCTTTATGGGCTGCATCGGCAATATCATTCATTGTAGTATTATGAACGCCGAACCGAGCGAAAAGCTGTCGTGCCACATCGATCATTAGTTCTTTTGTCTTAGCCATTGATGCCATTTGCAGTGGGTATAAATATCAGTTAGTTTATATTAAAAATACTTTACGCTATGCACAAATTTAAATAAAAAGTGCAAGGGGGCAATTTTTATTTCCTAATAATTGTAATATCACAGCATGTATGCTCCGGGTACCAATGCAGTAATATGTCCATTGAAGCTTTTATATTGAAAACAGATTTTAGTAAAAATAAGTATAAAATCACAAATGGGAAGAATAAGATTGTTATCTTAGTATAATTTATGAACATAATACAAATCAAGAGCATATGAAGAGGTTGACCATGGCGAAGAAGTCCGGTTCCAACGCTTTTGTTGGCATTACTATATTAATATTGTTATTTATGTCCGGTACAATGAAAGGCTTGAGCCAAAACAAAGATCAGGGCGCCCCGTATATTAAAGCCCTGCAAGCGCAAATCAAAGACGCTGAAAAGAAACATATGCCCCGCACAGTGATATCTCTGGCGCAGAAGATGAGGCAGGCTGCTTATCGGCAGCAGAGCATAGCACCATTATTAAAAGCCGTGGATATAGAGCAAGGCGCTGCACAGGATCTGGATCCGCTCAAATCAAAAGATATATTCTATGTGCTCGACTCGATAAGTAGATACCCTTGGCTCAAAGCTCAGGACAAGGCGGTGGTAAACTGGTTTATTGCCAATAAATACATAGACTATTACAATAACAAGAGAGGTTATCGCTCCTGGGAGGAGCTACCCACGGCGTTAGATCCGGGTGGTGACAGCATCAATCCCGAGAGATGGGCCGATAATAGATACGCGGATAAAGTGCTACGGCATATCAAAGAGGCATTTGCCTCTCCCGCCGGGCTGAACATCGCTGCCTCTCCTTATCTGATGCTCTTTGAGTATGCAGATGATATCAGGAATAAGAAGCTCTCACTGGGCGGTGCATTGTGGTATGAGATAGGAGCAGGGCTTTCGCCATCTTATTCTTACAACTTTTTCTGGGATCGTGCGGGTAAAGGTAGTGTAAGACCGACGCTCATTCCTTTACTGGAGCAATACACAGCCATGTACACAGCTACTGCGGATAAGATATATATGTTGCCTCTGCTGGGACGTCTCAAAATGAACAACGGCATGATCACTCAACAACAGTACGAGGACTTGAAAGCGGAGCTCATCAATAAGTATGCTGATAATCCTTTAACCATAGATCTGCTGGATAGCCATACGGCTTATCTGGTGAGATTGGGGAAATACAAGGAGGCATTGTCATTGGTTGAAAGAGGTCTCAAGATCCCTAAACTAACGGCTAATCAGAAAAAGCGTCTTGAGTATCTGAGAAATGGTATCAAGGGTGCAAACTTTACTTTGAGTACAACAGGAAACAGGACTACAGATAAGACATTCCGAGCGGAATTCTCGTACCGCTGTATCGACTCCGCCACATTTACTATTTACCGATTGCCTGCTGTGGTGAGATTGGAATCAAACGAAGAAGCTGACGGCGTAAAATCAGGAAATAAAATCACTTCCGTTAAATATCTGCCTAAGGACCGTGAGCTTACGGATCATAAGGACTCGGTGTCCATACCGCTCTCGCATAACGGGAAATACTTTGTTGTAATCAAGGTATATAACAATGAGACAGGTGAGAAACTGGAATATAAGCGTCAGTTCTGGATCTCGGATATGATGGTTATCACATCCGATAATAATTTTACAGGAGATGGCAATAGTAGTCAGTGGCTTGATGCTAAGCATGGAATAGGGATTAGCGGGCTGAAGCTTCGCTCTTATATACCTATTAATAATGGTCGCAAAATACAGTGGAAAAAGCATGATCATACTACGGATAAGTACGGGTTTGTGTCGATACCTCATAATGATGCGTGGGAAAGCTATCTACAAAGTCTTGATACCAAAGATCCGTTGATCCTCAATTTGCGTATGGGAGGAGATAGAGGTAATACCATAGCATTCAATCCGGCAAAAAGATCGGAGAGCATCTATGTCTATGCCGATAGATCAATATACCGACCGGGACAGAAGGTTTATCTCTATGGTGTATTGTACAGCATCGGATATCATACCGAGTCTGCCCGTGTTATTCCAGATGAGCCTATAGAGCTGAGCTTTATTGACGCCAATGGTAATGAGATTATAAATGACACACTCAAAACAGACTTTAACGGCGTATTCAAAACCGAATTGCAAATCCCTGAAAAGGGACTCAAAGGGGTTTATGGTATAAATGTATCGAGTGACGATTTTGATGCCAGGGTAAATATACATGTAGAGGAGTACAAGAGACCTACATTCGAGGTAAAACTCGAGGTCCCCAAGAAGTCTTTCAGTATAGGTGATGTGGTTACCGTGAGCGGTAAGGCCAATAAGCTGAGCGGTGAGGCTCTATCAGGTGCTCAGGTGCAGTATGAGGTTACAGGTTCGAGGATATATTGGTGGCGGTACGGATTCTCTGATTCACACAATGCAAGCCTTTTGGCAAACGGTACGGTAACGGTGGGTACGGACGGTAGCTTTAAGATCCCCGCAACTCTGGTACCGATCGATGATGATCGCAACCTGCCCGACTGGCAAAAGGAATATGTGTACTATGCATACAATGTCAAAGCCAAAGTGATAGCACCCAATGGTGAGGTGCAAGATGATATAGCCAATATCAGCGTGGGAGCCCAACCTGTGATATTGGATATCAAGATGCCGGAGGTAATCAATAAGGACATCCCTCATGGTGGTCTCAAAGTCGAAGCCAAGAACAATAATCGTGTGAGTGTAGCGTATGATGTTCATTACGCTGTTTACAATAGGACTGATAGCATCAAACCATTATTCCAAGGTGTGATCAAGAGCAATGACTCAGTGCCTTTGCCCCAATCGTTTTACAAGCTTGCATCGGGTAGCTACTCACTCAAAGCGCGTATTAGCCTTGATGGGAATAAAGCCGGAGTACGACAAGTGGAGAAGAAAGTTGATTTTGATGTGTTCTCCCCATCCGACAGTAAAATCCCTGCACAGACAGCTCTGTGGGTATCACCGGAATCACTTGAATACGATGGCACCAAACCCCTTGTGATCTATTATGGTGCAGATACTGAGCAGAGTCAGATATTCTACTACTGGGCCTATGCGGGCGGGCTTATCACCAAAGGGGTGTGGACGCCCCGTCAGGGCAAGTTGAACAGGGTGGAGCTTCCTCTGCCTACGGGTAATTATGTCCCCGATAAACTCAGTCTTTATACCTATAGGGTAAGTGAGAATGAGTTGTATAAGAAGAATTTTACTTTCTACCGCAAGCAACCTCTCAAACATCTTACTCTCGTGTGGAAGTCTTTTAGAAACAGGCTTGTCGCCGGGCAGGAGGAAGAGCTGTCTCTCCAAGTCCTCTCTCCCGATAATAAGCCGGTGTCGGGAGCCGGTGTGGCTTCGTGGATGACTGATGCTTCACTGGAGCTTATCAGTCCGTATTATGTAAATACGCCGGTCAAGAATATTGACGAATATAATAGGCCATTCTATCTCTCGGTAAACTTCCAAGGATCTTCGGGCTTATCTCCCATATATCCCACTTCGATGGCTATGCCGGAAGCTTTTATGGCGAGTGACGATGCCAAACTGGAGGAGGTTATGGTGGTAGGGTATGGTGCCCGCACACAAATGAAATCTACGGGTAATATTAGAGCTATGGCCTCGCCTACCGCTCTGAATGCGGACGGTGCTACAGGTGGCGATGTTGCACCTCAGATCCGCTCCAACTTTTCGGAAAATGCTTATTTCCGTCCTGCCATGACCACGGATAAACAAGGGATAGTCACATGGAAATTCAAACTGCCCGAAAGCCTTACTCGCTGGAAAGTGTACACCATGGCTCATACCTCTGATATGATGACAGCCTATAAAGTGGATACTGTGGAAGCTTATAAAAAATTCATGGTACAACCCAATATGCCCCGTTTCCTCAGATTTGGCGATGATGGCAACATCACCACCACAGTTAAGAATCTCGATAGTCAACCCCGACAGGGTACGCTCAAGTTGGAGCTGTTCGACATTGCTTCGGGACAAATACTTCATAAAGATAGTATGCCTTTTGTCACTGAACCCGACGGAGCATCGTCCTACACATTCAGAGTGAAAGCTGTACCCGGCTACGATCGTATAGGGGTGAGAATATTCGCCTCTTCCAAAGAGTACAGTGATGGTGAGCAGCATGCCCTCATGCAGCTACCTGCTACTATGGCCGTAACGGAGTCCAAAGCCTTCACTCTTACAAGCGGAGAAACGCTGGAACTGGATGTCCGCAGTTTATTCCCTCACAAAGGAAACGTACCTCATCAAGGGACTTTCCGTTTTCAGGCTGTGGGCAATACACTCTACTTCGCTCTACAGGCTTTACCTGCGCTTGCCCAGCCTCAGAGCGACAATGCCGCTTCGCTGGCAGCAAGTATCTACGCCAATGTGCTTGCAAGATATCTCGCCGGCAGTCCCGGTGTAAAAGAGTGGATGGCTAAGCGTAGAGCCACCCTTGGCAAAGCTTATGAGGGTAGTCCGCTCACGCGCAATGATAGCGTAAAGTTACAGACGCTCAACAACACTCCATGGGCTCAGGTTGCCCGCCGTGAGAGCGAGGGCTCCGAAGCTCTGGTACGATACCTCAGCAGTGTGACTGGCAATGAGAATGCCGACTTTATCAATAAACTCAAGGATCTGCAACATCCCGACGGTTCCTGGTCGTGGTACCCCGGTATGAGAGCCAACGACTACATCACAGAGTATGTGATGACCCTTCTGGTACGCTTGCAAAAGATCACCGGGCAGACGAAGTCCGAGCCTGGTATAAGTGAGATGTACCGCCGGGGTTGGAAGGCTTTGGATGATATTGCTGCTGATCTGATGAAGGAGATTAAGAAGCGTAAGGATTATGCCCGAGAACAGTATATAGAATCCACTGCCGTGCAGTATCTGTATCTGTTAGAGCTGGATCCTACCGCCAAAAACGATCGCAACAGACCTGTACGTGAATTCTTCCTAAATCGCCTCGTCAAGGTAGCCACTTCTCTTCCTTTGGACTCCAAGGCGCAGGCTGCGATCATATTGGCCGGCAATGGTGACAAACGTTTGTCTGATCAATTGATCATGTCACTCAAGGAGAACCTTACTATAGACAAAGAACAGGGTGCATACTATGCGTCACTGCACACTGCCGGCGGATACTACTGGACAGACAGACGCTACCTTACTCACACAGCAGTGATAGAGGCTTTGTATATGCTACAAGGCAATAGCCCTGACATCGCTCTCATGCAGCAATGGCTACTGGGGCAGAAGCGCACTACCGCCTGGCAGGCCGTAACAGCTACTACGGATGCGGTGTATGCACTGCTCTTGGGTGATGGCGGTAAGCCGTTGGAGACTACTAATAAGCTCACTGTGGCGATACCTCGCAGATCCGATCAGTTGGAGGTGAAGGCTGAAGAGATCAACATCTCTATGCCACTATCGGATCTCGCTACACCTCTGCCTCGCGTGCGTGTGCAGCAGTCACTGGCTACAGCACAGGCATGGGGCGCCATGTATGCGACTTACGAGATGCAGGTGGATAGCCTCAGAGCTACCGGCAAGGAATTGCAGGTAAGTAAAAAGATATATGTTGAAGAGATAACCGGGGGTAAAAAGACATTGCGTGAAATCAAGAACGGCGACAAACTGCATGTAGGCGACAAGCTGATCACGGTGATATATCTCAATGTGGATAGAGCTCTGGATTTTGTGTCGCTACACGATGCCCGTCCTGCATGCATGGAGCCCACTGAGCAACTCTCGAGCTATCGTTACGGAGGCGGTACAGGATACTACACTGAAGTTTTGGATGCCGACACACGCTTTTTCTTTGACCACCTTGTGCGAGGTGAGTACAAGCTGGAGTATAGCCAGAAGGTGGTGCGAAGTGGGGTGTACTCTACCGGTATAGCTACGGCACAAAGTGCTTATGCTCCCGAATACGCGGGTCACACCGCTGCAGGAAGCCGTGTGCAAGTACAATCTACGGAAAATTAAAAAAAACTTATACTCAGGCTTCTGAATTAATTGAAAAAGACGGTCGTTATGCTCCTCTCGAGCCTTACGACCGTCTTTTTTGCCTCCTACGGCTCTATAATGTTTTATGGAGACCGTTGCATAGCAGGCAAATTGCTTCGTTGCTTGCGAGATTCGCGCTAGGTCATTTACCTGAAGTAAACTCCCTGTGCACTCACTCTTAGCGCCTTGCACTTTACCCTCTCTGCCCGGTCAAAGTGTCTTTTGTCGGCTTTGCCTCCAAAATCCATGAGACTGTTGACTTTTGCAACAGTCTCCAGAAGGTTTAGCAGTGCATTCACTACATTACCGCATATAAAAGCAATAGCAGACCCAATAAGGCCTGCTATTATTGTATAATTAAATCTAAATAGATCTACATTAATGGTAGAAAGATATTTCTTGAAAATACCCGAGATCGGATTCTATTTTCTAAGAGTTATTCTTCATCGTCATCATCATATATCGAATTGAGCTTATCGTCGATAAGAGCTATCTTCTCTTCCATCAAAGCAATGTCTTGTTTGAGTTTTGACTGCTTATGCTCCATCTCTTTGAGGAGGCCATTGCCACCCTTACTACTGATGTTGAGGAAGCTCAGATTATTGGTATAAGTCTGCAATTCCTGCTTCATACGCTCCATAATTCGAGTCATTCGGTTCTTCTCACCTATGAGCGTACCACGGTCGCTCTCAGCATCCAGTTCATCCAGTGTAGCGCTGTATCCTTCGAGTCGGCGCTGGTTGCGATCGATCTTGAAATTGGAGTATATATGGTCAAGAGCAGCATGGTAATTTTTATAAACCTGCTCCTTATCCTTGAAAGGAACATGTCCTACTTTGCGCCATTCGGCAGTAAGTTCATTGACTTTATCTCTGATCTCGTCGAGATTACCTGTATCAGATATTTTTGTCAAGGCATCAATAATATCCTTCTTCTTTTTGAGGTTTTCTTTTTCGAGAGCGAAAGTATCACCTTGCTCTTCTTTTTTCTTAGCAAAGAAAGCATCGCAAGCTGTTTGGAATTGCTTCCATATCTCATTGCTGTATTTGCGAGGTACACTACCCACTTTTTTCCATTCTTTCTGTAGATTGATCAGGCGATCGGTAGTTTTTTTCCAATCGGTACTGTCTTTCAATGCTTCAGCTTCTTTGAGCAAAGCGCGCTTTTTCTCAAGATTCTGTTGCAATTCATTTCTCAGCGTAGAGAAAAATACACTCTTGTTTTGGAAAAACTCGTCACAAGCTTTGCGGAAGCGCTGGTAGATAGTCTCATTATCTTTCTTGGGAGCGAAACCAATATTCTTCCACCTCGTTTGGATATCAAGTATTCGCTGTGTGAGTTGATCCCATTCATTGGCAGTGGAGGCCTTCTCCTGCAACACCCCTTCTACCTCTTCACACAAGAGAGTTTTATTCTCAAGATTCTGCTGCTCTTGTTCCTTCCTATTTTCAAAAAGCTCTTGATGACGTCTATTGATAGTGGTAGAGAATGTTTTGAATTCATTCCAGATAGATTCTCTCAAATCCCTTGCTACAGGACCAAGCTCACGCCATTGATGATGCAGGTTTTGCAACATTCTGAAAGCGTGTATAGGATCAGGATCTTGTGTTAGCTTTTCGGCTTCAGAAATCAATTCTCGCTTAGCTTCGAGATTCTTCTTGAAGTCATATTCCCTAAATTCATCATTGATTTGTTTAAGGTCGTAGAATTGCTCAACCAAGGCATTGTATTCCTTTTGCAAATCTCCGGTTTGAGACTCAGGTACAGAACCGATCTCTTTCCATTCGGATCGAATGTCGTGGAATATAGGACTTATCTTACCAAACTCATCCGAGCTTGACAATAACTCCTTCAATTTGGTAAGCAAAGTTTGCTTTTTATTAAGATTTTCAGTCTGCTGCTTCTCTACTTCCTCCAATCGTTTTTGATTTTTGTCTTTGAAAAGGTTCAACAGATCTTTGAGCCGCTGTTCATTGACATCGGCATCATCAGCATTTGATTCGGAATTACTTTCAGACTCAGTCTGCTGAGCTTGCTGTTTGATCTTATAAAATGCGGATTTATAAGCCTCTACTTGTTGACGTTTAGGCAATTCCGACTGTTGAAGAAGTAAAGCCAACTGGTCAACTAACACTTCCGGAGTCAAATCGGAAAGTTTAGCATTGCTCTCCGAAGAATCATTGACACTTTTTTCTGTTAAGGATTCTGTTGATTCTTGATTTACTTCGTTGGAAAGATCGCTACGGATTTCTTTAGAGTTATCCGGATTTGGGTTTTGTTGTGTTTCCATATAAAAAAAATTTGAGCAGAGTTTGAATCTTAAAAAGACTCTTGATCACACATTATATATGTTATTATATACAAAATAAAGGATTTATTTTCATGAAACACTAATTTTAGGCAACAAATTTTAGGTTTTGTCCGTTTTTAACGCACTATTTATAGAGTTTAGCTCCTTTTTTAGTTACTTTGTTGAAATCAACAGGAATAAAACAATTGTAATAATGAGTTTTTTCAAAAAATTGTTCGGAGCCCAAAGCTCTGATAAAGCAGAGTCATTGCCCACAAGTAAAGAAAAAGTAACAAATGCATCTGATGCAACAAGTGATATTGAAGACAATAAGGAAGCTTTGCGTCAGGCAGACGTGTTGAAGTTCGATGCCATAAGAGCCATAAAAATAGGAGAAGTAAAGTTTGCCGTAAATGCTTTGAGGAAATCCTTTGAGCTTGCACCGCGTTTCGAAACACTATATTACCTCTCTGAAGCCTTACTCATGGATGGAGAGGAAGAGGAAGGCCTTCAAGCGATGAATATGTTGCTGGAGGATCAGCCCAATCATACGCTTACCTTGATCAGAAAAAGCACTCTACTCTTGCAAATCGGAGATATTGAAGAAGCCCTTGGCGATGCAGACAAAGCCCTCAAAACAACCTCCGAACCCGACGAGCAAATGATAGCATTGCTATTGAAAGCCCGTGCACTCTATGCGTTGAAAAGGGCAGAGGAAGCAGTAGATATACTCAATAAAGCGTTACGGATCGAAGGAGAGAATCCCTACACAGCACTTCTACTAAGAGCAGAATACCTCAACTCTATTGATCGATTGGAAGAAGCTAAGAGTGATCTGGAGCAAATCAAAAATATCAACGAAGAGGAAGAGAAAGTCCCCCTGATGCTGGCAGATATAGCAACGAAGCAAGAGGATATGCAAAGAGCCCTTGACTTTTACTATACAGCTCTTGAGCTCAATCCTTTCAACTTGGAAGCGCATAGAGGTATAGCTCGTACACTGATTGCTATGGGAAAGAATGCCGAGGCAGAAGAATATATAGATAATGCAATAGAAGAAAACCCTGAAGACTATCATCTACTCAAAATAGCTATTGACTTCTACCACAAAATCGATAGGGATGATAAGGCAAAGGAATTATCTGAAAAAGCAGAGAATCTGTCACCTGAAAACGGCACTTCTGAATCCGTCGGTAAGAATCTATACCAAGGCGGTATATACTAAAAAGACAGGATCAATCGTGGCACAAAAAAAATGGTATGTAGTCTGGGAAGGAACCAATCCGGGTATTTATGAGACATGGAATGCTTGTTTAGCGCAGGTAGAAGGATATTTAGGAGCCAAATACAAGAGCTTTCTCTCCTTTGAAGAAGCTCGCAAAGCTATGGAGGATGGATATGAGGTATATTACCGTAAAAACTATGGTTCTACTACTGCAGCCAATAACCAGCCCTCCAAAGTCATTGTCCCCAGTATTTGTGTAGATGCAGCTTGTAGTGGTAATCCGGGAAAAATGGAATACAGAGGAGTATTTACAGAGTCGCACAGACAAATCTTTCATGTAGGGCCTTTGGAACAAGGCACCAATAATATAGGAGAGTTTCTTGCTTTGGTGCACGGACTTGCACTGCTCAAAAAAATGAATAGCCCCATGCCTATATATACGGATAGCATGACAGCCATTTCATGGATAAAAAAGAAGCAATGTAAAACGCTCATAAAACGTACTCCGGTGAATGAACCTATATTCGACCTTATCCAACGCGCCGAAAACTGGCTGCGGCAAAATACGTTCACCACACATATATATAAATGGGATACTGCCCGCTGGGGAGAAATTCCCGCCGATTTCGGTCGTAAATGAACAGATTACACCTTTTCAATCCGGGGCATGAGGAAGCTCTGTGCATACCTCGGGAAGCAAGCTATACTGCTCCCAAAGTAGTCCTAAGCATGATGCATGATCTATTCATGCTTACCACTGTAATGGCGGATGACGGAGATTATCTACTTCGATATTCTTTGAATGGAGAGTACTTGGTGTATGATCTTTCGGGCATTCTTGTCGAATACATCCATCTGCCACGATCACTCGATCTCAAGGTTTGGGCTCCGGAACCTCATATGCTCGATGAAATCAAGAAATACTTTAGTGGTAAAAACATTGAAGTTACCTTACCAGTAATAGATCCTGACATAACAAGTCTATCCCACAGGAATCAATCCTACTCGTGCTTGGAATATCTGAGCAGATACATCCCTCTACCCTCTTACATTTTACCGCGTTGGTTTCCTTGCGGATGTGAACTTCAAGCGTTCCATAAGGCTATTATGGAGGCAATCACTCTGAGTCCTCTCCGTCAGGCTTTGATCAAATTTCCATTCAGCTCCTCCGGCAGAGGACTGGTTTACTGCGATGCCATTCCGGAAGGCAGACAACAACGCATGATCATGAACAGATGGGCCGGCAAAGGGAGTTTGAGTATAGAGCCTTTGCTGGACTTATCAAGCAATTGGGCTGCTGAGTTTTTTATCAGCCGTGAAGGCATGGTTACTTTCGAAGCATACTCGATGTTTTCAACAAGTGACAAGGGCGCTTATCAAGGTAACGTGTTGATGCCACAACATGAGCTAAAACAAAAGCTATCAGTAGAGATAGGAAGTTCAGAGACGTTGGATGAGGTGATCACATTATTGACCCAATTTATCCACAAACAATATTCAGGTCACTATACAGGATATGTAGGAGTAGACATGCTTCTCTATGATGACAAAGAAAAGATTAGGCGGCTGCACCCTTGTGTTGAAATCAACCTCAGAAATACGATGGGCAATCTCGCACACCTTATTTATGAAAGGATATGTAGCCAAGGAGTACACGGAATATATCATGTCGATTACTTTAAGAGTCAAGCTGAAATAAATAAGTTTACTACACAGATGACTCAATCACATCCGGCATATTATGACTCCGAAGGGAAGTTGACACAAGGTTTTTACCCTATAACCAACCATGACCACAGGGCACACAACTTCATCGCTTATCTGATTGTCAATAGCAACAATTGAATAAAAACATAACCTTCCCCAGGCTATTTATCATGAATATATACAAAGCCGAATAAACAATTATCGGCAATTATTTATTATTTTTATAAATTATATTTAGCTTAAGACGGAACACTATCAATGCGAACTAAAGAGCCATCATTGCACCGAGTCGAGCCTGAGAAGGAGATCGTAATAAAAGGAGCAAGAGTAAATAACCTGAAGAATATAGACCTAACCATACCTCGCGGACAATTGGTTGTAATCACCGGAGTGAGTGGTTCGGGCAAGAGTTCTTTAGCTTTTGACACGCTCTATGCCGAAGGTCAAAGACGTTATGTGGAAAGCTTGTCAGCCTATGCACGTCAGTTCTTGGGTAGAATGCCCAAGCCGGAATGTGACATGATCAAAGGTATACCTCCTGCCATAGCTATAGAGCAAAGAGTCATCAGCCGGAATCCTCGCAGCACCGTAGGCACATCTACCGAGATATATGAATATATGCGCCTTCTCTTTGCCCGTATAGGGCAAACGATATCACCTGAAAGTGGCGAGGTTGTAAAGAAACATACGGTAAACGATCTGGTCAATTATGCCCATAAGCTACCGGAATCAACCCGTATATTTGTTTTGGTAGAGTTAGTAGTTCCTGAAGGGCGACTTCTCAAAGACCATCTGGAGATACAGCTACAACAAGGATATTCCAGAGTGATGGTAAATGGCGAGCTGGTGCGTATATCCGACATAATCAAGGATAATATAGAATATGACAAATCACAAAAGATATATCTTCTGATAGACCGCATCGTGGTATCATCGGAAGAAGCTACATGGAGCCGTCTTGCCGACTCTGCCGAAGGCGCTTTTTTCGAAGGGCGTGGTACCTGTATCTTACGGATTGAGAAACCTGACGAGACTAAAGCTCGGACTAAAGAGTTCAGTAATATCTTCGAAGCAGACGGCAGGGTATTCCAGGAACCATCTCCGGAGATGTTCAGCTTCAACAACCCCATAGGCGCATGCCCCGTATGTGAGGGATTCGGCAAAGTAATGGGGATAGATGAAGACTTAGTAATCCCCAATAAAGAACTCTCCTTATACGATGGGTGTGTAGCATGCTGGATAGGTCCCAAAAGTCAAGAATGGCAAAAATACTTCATCCGTCAATCAGAGCCCTACAATTTCCCTATTCATAAGCCTTATGAAGAGCTCACAGCGGAGCAAAAGGATTTACTATGGAACGGCACTCCGGCAAGTGGGGGCAAACAAGCAATAGAGGGTATCAACGCCTACTTCGACATGCTGGGCAGAGAGATGCACAAGATACAAAATCGTGTAAGATTGGCTCACTTCAGAGGCAAGGCTACTTGCCCCGCTTGTAAGGGCCAACGACTAAAGCCGGATGCCCTGTGTGTAAAGATAGACGGTAAGAATATTTCCGAACTTACTGCAATGACGATAACGCAAGCAATTGCATTTTTCCGTAATCTAAAGCTCACCGAGACAGAGCAAATCATCTCCAAGAGGCTATTAATAGAAATCAATAACAGATTACAATTTTTGGATGAAGTAGGGTTGAGCTATCTCACCATAGACCGTTTGTCCAATACACTCTCAGGTGGCGAAAGCCAGAGAATCACCCTCGCCACCCAGCTCGGCAGTAGCCTTGTAGGCTCTCTTTATGTATTGGACGAGCCCAGCATCGGACTCCATCAAAGAGACACAGCACGTCTTATCCATGTAATAGAACGGCTCAAAAGTTTAGGAAACACCGTGGTAGTAGTAGAGCATGACGAAGAGATGATGCGGGCAGCGGACTATATCATAGACATAGGACCTGATGCCGGCAGACTTGGTGGTGAGGTGGTATATGCCGGTGCAGCCAAAAACATCAACAAGAATACTCCCGGATATACGGCGGCTTACCTTACAGGACGTGAAAAGTTGGAAATTCCCTCACAGCGCCGAAAGTGGAACAACTTCATAGAAGTGATAGGAGCCAAGAAGCATAACCTCAAAAATATCAATGTAAAATTCCCGCTCAACATTATTTCAGTCATAACGGGAGTGAGTGGATCCGGTAAAAGTACATTGGTAAGGGATATTTTCTTTGAAGGGGTACAGCGACTCCTATCGGGCGAACCGATCGGAGCCCTTTACTGCAAAGACATCTCCGGAGATGTGCGTGCTATAAGTAATGTACAATATGTAGACCAAAACAATATAGGACGCTCGTCACGCTCCAATCCGGCAACTTATGTAGGAGCTTATGACGAGATTCGCAAACTTTATTCTGAGCTCCCCCTCTCTAAACAAATGGGTTACAAACCTTATTATTTCAGCTTCAATAAAGAGGGAGGACGGTGTGAGGCATGTAAAGGAGAAGGTACTATCACTGTAGAGATGCAATTTATGGCAGACATCGTGCTACCATGCGACGAATGTAATGGCAAGAGATTCAGAAAAGAGATGCTTGACGTGGAATTTAACGGCAAAAATATTTACGAAATTTTAGAAATGACCGTCAACGAAGCTATAATTTTCTTTAATGAATCTTCGGAAAAGAACAACTTATGCGATAAAATTGTTAATAATCTAAAACCGCTTAAAGAAGTTGGCTTAGGATATATCAAGTTGGGGCAAAATAGTTCTACTCTATCCGGTGGTGAGAACCAAAGAGTAAAGCTTGCATACTATTTAGGACAAAAGAAGAACGAGCCCACACTTTTTATATTTGACGAGCCTACTACAGGGCTTCACTTTCATGATATTAGGACACTTATGCACGCATTCAATTCCCTTATTGCCAAAGGGCACACTGTGGTCATAGTGGAGCATAATCTGGAAGTAATAAAATCGGCAGATTGGGTCATTGACCTTGGTCCCGAAGGCGGTAAAGACGGAGGTAATTTAGTCGTAGCTGGTACTCCTGAGGAAGTCGTTGCATGTAAAGAATCCTTCACCGGGAAATATTTGAAAGAATTGTTTTCCAATATTTGAACTATTAACTAATCACTAAAAAAAAAACAAAACATTATGGGTATTTTATGGTCAATTTTGGTCGGTCTTATTGCCGGTCTTTTAGCAGGAAAAATAATGAGAGGACACTCTCTGGGCGTAATCATGAATATCATTGTAGGAATCCTTGGCGGAGCCTTAGGTGGTTGGCTATTTGAGCTCATCGGAGCTTATGGCACGGCAAACAGCCCTAATATCATTGTCCAACTCATTGTAGCTGTCATAGGAGCTTGCGTATTGTTATGGATCGCAGGATTACTCTTTGGCGGGAACAGAAACAAAGACTAACTTTCAAACCGCACGCAATTACAAATAAAGGAGCTCTGCTATTATAACGCAGAGCTCCTTTTTATTTTTATAAAACGCCTAATTCTTTTACGATGGCAAAGGGTATTGGGGCAGAAGGCTTATCCTCACTTGCCCAAAACATCCTTGAGCAGTTCATCAAAGTATTCGCCTCGGGTGATCTCGCCGTCTTTGACTGCTACCACCTCTACTTGCCCGCTCGCTGCAACAGAACCATCTACAAAAAGAATATCCTGATCAAAGATAAGTTTGGGGCCTTTCTTGTGACAAGTCAAAGCCGAGCAAAACTTATCTCCGCTACGCAAAGACTTCTTGTAAGTAATACTTACCTTATATACAAATGCATCCAAACCCTTGTTGTGCATGTCACCAAAGTTTTCACCGTAAGACTCCCAAAACTCATGGCGAGTATGCTCCATGTAATGCTGATAGTTGGCATTGTTTACTACGCCTTGCAGATCGCACTCATAGTCACGGACTTTCATATCCAGTGAGAATACATAGTTTTTCTTTCTCATGATTATTGCTTTATAGTTCTGTCTTCAAATATATACACTCTGTCTGACGGGCGCACTTTCTCCGGCACAGGGATAGAAACACGCTGACCTTTTACGGCTTTTTCTACAGGCTCCAGCTCATACCTGATCTCAGACACCTGTGCACTCACAATGCCCGTAGTGGGGCCTGTGATAATAACATCGTTACCCACGTGCAACTCACGGCTCTCCATCTCTATCTCGGCAACACCTATTTTACTAAAATACTTGATCACTTTGGCGATATAGATCTTTTGTTTAGTGGCAGAGGAGCCATAGTTATGAGTCCATTCACCAAGTTTCTGCCCGAGATAATAGCCATTCCAAAATCCTCGGTTGAATACTGTAGCCAAACGTTCATCCCAATTTCTGATTTTATCTTCCGTAAATTCACCCGCACAATAAGCACGTATAGCTTCTTTATAGCAACTTACTACGGTGTGCACATACTCAGGGCCTCGAGCCCTGCCTTCGATCTTAAAGACCCTCACACCGGCATCGAGCATTTTATTCATAAAATGGATGGTCTTGAGGTCTTTGGGTGACATGATGTACTGATTGTCTACCTCCAGCTCTACCTGACTATCCTTGTCCTTGACCGTGTACGCCCTGCGACAAATCTGCGAGCAAGCTCCCCTATTGGCACTGGTATCCTGCTCGTGCAGACTCAAGTAACATTTCCCTGAGACTGCCATACACAGAGCCCCGTGCGCAAACATCTCGATGCGCAGCAACTCTCCTTTGGGCCCTTTGATCTGCTCACGAACGATGGTATCATATATCTCTTTGACCTGATCCAGATTGAGCTCACGAGCCAGCACAGCCACATCTGCAAAGTGAGCATAAAACCTCAAAGACTCCACGTTACTGATATTGAGTTGAGTGGATAGGTGCACTTCCACCCCCGTACGACAAGCATATTCCATAGCTGCCACATCACTGGCTATGATAGCCGATATGCGAGCCTCACGGGCAGAGTCTATAATATGTCTCATGAGTGTCAAGTCGTTGTCATAAATCACCGTATTTACAGTGAGGTAACTCTTCAAACCTGCCTCCCGGCATATCTCCGATATCTTGAAGAGATCTTCTGTGGTGAAGTTATTGGCCGATTTAGAACGCATATTCAGCCCCTCTATCCCAAAGTAAACCGAATCGGCACCGGCCTTTATAGCTGCCATCAAGGATTCGTAAGAACCCACCGGAGCCATTATTTCAAATTGATTAATATCCACGTTATGAACTTTATACAAATTATCTATGTTATTTCAATACAAAGATAAGCCTTTGGTGTCAGTTTAAAAAACGATATTATTTTTAGGATTATTCAACATTTTGGTTTAAATTTACGAATAAGATTAATAGATTATAACATTACCAAGAACAATTTAACACATTAAAATTATGGCTAACAGCAATGGTAAATTCGCAATCGGCGTAGCGGTAGGAGCATTAATTGGTGCAGTTGCGGCGTATTTTTCAGATCGTAACAAGAGAGAGCGTTTTGTAGATGATATGTCTTGTACAGCAGACAAAGTAAAAGACAGTGTCGTTGAAGGCTATTACGATGCAAAAGATAAATACATGAAGTACCGTAATAAACTTGTCAAAGACACTGAAGACCTCATTGACGAGATCGAAGACGAACTCACCGAAAAGTAATTCATCACATCATTATGACCGGGAGTAAGAATGCATGTCCACCAGACAGTGATATTGACACATGTTTTCTTACTTCCGGTTATTTTTTAGCCTCACACAGGTAGCACTATATATACTTCCCGGGAGGATCTGATGCATTCATCTCAGGAGTAGAGCAAGCGCCATAACTCTATACCACGCTCTCATGCTTCAGAACGAGTTTTGTAATAAATAAATTTATTTAAATTATGGAGATAGATGATAATCATATAAAGGCATTGAAAGAGGAAATCAAGGCCTATGTGGAAGCACAGATAGACAAAAACGTTTATGGATTGGGCGATAAACTGTCACGCAAGGTATCCAATTATGTCTTCAGTATAGGTGCTATTTTTTTACTGTTTATAGCCTTCTTGTTTCTCAATATAGCTCTTGGGTTTGCTTTGGCTGATTGGCTCGATACCTCAGTAGCTATGGGCTTCCTTATCGTAGGCGGTTTTTATATTTTGCTTACACTCATCTGGGCTGTATTCAAGAATACAACGCTGGACATGGTCAAAAACAAAATTGCCGGGCGTATCATCAAAGTCATGGACAAGCTGAATGCTCAACGCACTTTTGCAGAAAAAGTGAGCTCTAAGATAGAAAATGCAGAAATAATCATTGAAAAGGAGGAGATAAAACTATGACAGCATACAAAGAACTGCTCAAACGTAAAGAAATGGCAGAATTCAAAGCTGACGTTGCAGGCAAGAATCTCCGAAAAAGAGTAGGTTTTGTGAAAGATAACTTGCACGAAATCATCATGACCAACGTAACAGAGACCATAGCCCCTCCGGGATCTGCTCTAGACAAGGCAAAGAAGTTGATTACCACCGGCAAAGGATTATTGGCAGAGGGTAAGAGAAAGGCGCTGGGGCTGGTGAACAAACTACTCAATCCCGGCAGACCTGTAACCAATATCAGCTACAAGCCTTACGGCTCATTGGAGGAAGGCCCTAAAGTAAAATTGGTAGAGCCACCCAATCCTATTACACCCAAAGAACGTGATTTTGCGCGCATGGTATTTGATATAGCAAGCCCTATACTGCTTACCACGGTAATGAATACAGTGAAAAATAGAATCTTCCGCTGGAATCGCAAGAAATCAAATAAAAGGCGGAGTAAGAAAGCATAGAAAGAGAAGTAAATAGCTTATTGACAATATACAATCACACTCCGTTATAGAAAACTCTTCTATAACGGAGTGTTTTTTGTGAGCCATAGCCCATGTCATAATAGCTTATTAAGGGTGCACAATCAAGATTGCCTCTATCCCACTATCATTAACTATCAAAATGCTACAAAAACATATAAGTTTGCGAACTCACAACAAAGTCTCAAGGTAAAAACTGCACACACTTCAGCAGGGTCTTGACAAACGCTATGTGATGTTGTATGTTTGTGAGTAATACAAACAACTTTCTTCACCCAATGAATGGAGAGGGGAATTATATATGAATTAAAAGCAATTTTATATAATAAAGGATATGATGATTATGAGATACAATACCTTGCAACAACATACAGACTACAGCCTATTTCTCAATGAATATGCAGTATGCGGGGTTCCTTATAACTCACAATCTATCATTGCGCATTTCACTCCGCATCTCTCTCAATATATCCAATAACCAGCACATATCGGAATTGATCACCACTTCCCAAACGTTTACTTATAGCCCTCCCCTTTCGCATCCTCGGCATATAATCCTCAAAAACATCATAATAGGTAGTCCGATTCATGTATAAGGTCGGCAGACCTATCATAGACGGACGAAAGACTTATCATACAAGGTCAACGGGCTTATCATATAAGGTCTGTTGACTCATCATAATAGGACAGCGCACACTGATATAATAATCGCAAATCCAGGCTCTACCATAAAGAAATATAATATCACGGGCTATATTATTCAGATAATTATTTGGAAAGACTAATATGAAACTCTTGTTTATTTAGTCCGAATTTTCTTCTGATTTTATACCCCGATAATCTCTTTCTTATTTAGACTTTGTACAAATAAGCCTAATCTCGTAACTAAGTAAAGCCAAATTTTATCTCCTGATCGCCCTTACACAAAATATTTAGTTATATAATATATAACGGATTGCATAAAAACATCCGTTTATTCCTGCATGTGTGGATAATATCATTTTGTCAGAATATTGGAGGTATCATGATGAGCTAATCTCTGCAAAATATAATTGCCGAGATATAAATGGAGGAACTTCACAATATTGAAAAAGGTTGCCCCGAAACAACGGAGCAACCTTTTTCTAATCTATATAATATAGGACACGACTAAGGCATCACGTCCTCTGATAATTACTCATCTACTAATAGAATCGAGCACGGTTATCTTCAACCTTGGTATTCTTGATAAGTGAATTGAAAGCGCGGAAAGTCATCTGACGTGACACATCGGCTCTGCGTTGCATCATCTGTGACTGTTGAAGGGCTTTGTCAGCTACAGCTGTTTCACTCAAAGGCTGTACTACCATAACTTCAGTACCGGCTACAAAGGGCTTGGAAAGCTTTTGCAGCGGAGTGGTCATAGCATAACCATTGAAGGCGGGAGCCTCAGATCCTCTTACGATGTAATTGACACCAACCAAAGTATCCACCTTAGTATCCAGGTCTGTGGCATAGGCTTCCAAAGAAGTAAGTTTCTTAGCCTCGAGCTGTTTTACCATCTGCTCACCTTTTTTCTCTGCGATCAATTGAGTCTTGATATTATCTTTGACCATTGACAAGGGGAAATAACCGGCAGGGAGCTGATCAGCAATAGAGGCAATAACGAGATGATCGGTACCACAGCGGTAAAGCTTCTCTGTAATATCGCCTTTCTTTCCTTTCAGAGCCCAGCTCACAATCTCACGGGAATCGGGTATCTTGCCTAACCCGGGATTTTGTACGAATACCATTTCGTTGCGCACCACAGAGAGACCGGCAGCCTGTGCCTTCTTGGCCATATCATCGAATGAACCACCCTCAGTAAGGATTTTGTTCATGATAGCGTATTTCTGATTGTAAGTAGCATCAGAAAACTCGGCGGGTATACCTACATAGGCAATCTTGTATTTATCTACAGCTGCTCCCGGGTTTACTGCCTTGACAAGCATAGACACATTGCCACGCTCCAACTTGATCACTTGGCCTGCAGGAACATGGAAAAGAGTGTCGATCTGCATTTGAGATGCACTAAGCTCAGTAACGGCGCTATCGGGCTGTCCGAACTGATTGGGGAAAGTTACAAGTCCCTTCATAGGCTTGGTATTGGGGTCAATGCTATATTTAGCAACAGCATCATCGAAGTTGCCGCCGGCATTGAGAGCATTGGCAATGCTATCCGCTTTCTTTGCATTGATAGAGTCAAGTGCAATAAGCTTGATATTGATAGTCTCTGCTCCTGTTTTCTTATTGACAAGCTTGATCAGCGAATATTTGTCATTGATCAGTTCAGGGGTTGATACTTGACCGATAGATGCCGATTTGATAAAATCAATGTTAGCAGCACCAAGTCCCATTTGATCCAGTTCCTTTCCTGTAATATAAGCATTGCTTACAAACTTCTCTGAGTAGTTGCGAAGTACGCTCTCTACATTTGCGTCGGAAGAAAGTTCTTGATAAGCTTTGTTTTTAGCCTCTTCTGCGACTTTATAGTCGGCAGCACTGGGCTGTACTTGCAGGCTAATGTAGCTAACCTGAGTTGCAGGATTGGCCATCACAAAAGCCTCTTTGTGACTTTCGTAGTATTTCTTGATGTCATCATCAGAGACCTTCACAGCATTGTCGGCAATCGCAGAAGCAGACGTGCGCACCAAAGCTACTTCACGTGAAGGCATGCCGCTCTCGAGCTCAGCATCGACCTTGTTGATAGCATAAGTACGGGCAACCAATGTACCGAGCTTTTCTTGTAAGCGATTGGTAAGGATAGCTTTCTGAGCAATGATCCATTGAGCCTGGATATTGCGGACGTACCCCTGCTGATCAGCCGGCATAGATTTGATCTGCGAATCGCTCATCTGGCGAATAAAATTGTTTACTGCAGCAACATCGTGAGTGTCAATACCAAACTGGCTGAAGAACTGCTGTGCTACAGGAGAGGCTGAAACACCTTCACCTCTGATAAGCGCATAAAGCTCGTCGGAAGTTACTTTGATACCCACCTTATCGGTAATATTGTTCAAAGCATACTCCGTGATATATTGCTGAGCCAGCTGGTTATTCAGCATGGTGCGCTGTTCATCACTCATTTTCTGACCATTGCCTTCGGTCATATCTTGCATTTCCTTCAAACGAACCTGATAGTCTTGTATTGAGATCTTCTCTCCATTGATATTCAAGACTACTTCTTTGCTCTGTCTAAACCAGGTGGACCCAGATCTGAGACCGTCCCCGATAATAAATGCGAAAAGCGCAATTGCTATCACGGTGATGAGTAGCGCTGCGTTGTTCCTGATTTTCTGTAAAGTCGCCATTTATAATATTTAGTTTATTTTATATTCGTTTTTCAAGGTTACAAAGATACAAACCTTGCGTGACTTGCCAATTGTTTTGGGCAAAAGATTTGCTTTATTCACTGATTATTGTCATTTTAACCAGATCTATTTTGGTGGAAGAGGAGCGCAAAATCTCAAAACTATAATTCTCGATATTGAGTATCTCTCCGGGATTGGGTATGCTTTGATAATGATAGAGAATAAAGCCTGCAATGGTCATGAAATCTTCATCTTCGGGCAGGTCAAGGCCGAAGCGGTCATTGATGTCATCGATCTCCATGCGTCCGCTGAAGATAAAGACATTATCGTCGAGCTTCTTGGCTACTAATTTATTCTTGTCATGTTCGTCCTCAATATCCCCAAAAATCTCCTCTACCACATCTTCCAATGTAATCATACCGGCTGTACCGCCAAGCTCGTCAATAACGACGGCTATACTGCGTTTCTTTTGCATCAACTGCTTCATCAGCTTGCTGGCATACATGCTCTCGGGCACAAATACGGCAGGCACAATGCGCTTCTGCCAGTCTTCACCCTTGAACATCTCACTCGAGTGAATGTAGCCTACAACGTCGTCGATATTATCCTTGTATACAATAATTTTGGACAAACCTGTGGAAACAAACCGCGACTCCAACATAGACAGATCGGCATTGAGATCCACTCCTACCATCTCATTGCGCGGAATCATACAATCGCGCACCTGCAGAGAGGGAAACTCTATGGCATTTTGTATGATCTTTACTTCTGTATCGAGCTCGCCATCACTGCCTTCGGCCGTCATGCTATGGCTCAAATAGTGCTCCAGGTCTATAGTAGAAAGAGCGGGCGATAGATTAGGTTTGGATTTCTGCCCTACGATAATAAGGAATAATGACGAAAGTAATGTACAGAAGTAAGCAAACGGAAACAAGATGATATACATCAGAAATAAGGGAACGGCAAATATCATCATCACTCTATTGGCGTTGAGCTTAAAAGTGACTTTGGGAATAAATTCACCGGCAAAAAGGATGAGTATCGTAGAGAGCAACGACTGCACAAGAAGTATCAACCCGTCATTGGGCAGAAAATAACGAAGCGGATCTTCCATCACCTTTGCCATAAGCAAACCGTAAACTACAAGGGCAATATTATTGCCAACAAGCAGTGTGGTAATGTAATGATTGGGATGCGCGTAAAATACGCCTAAGATACGCCCCGTAACCCCTCCTCTATTGCGATCCAACTCATAGCGAAGCTTGTCGGACGATAAGTAGGCTATCTCCATGCCGGAAAAGAAAGCCGATAAAAGTAATGACAGAAAGATATAAAGATATATCATAAGGCTTACTTAAGAGGCTTTGAAGGTTTGGGTACAGGTTGCTTATCAGCATGGCTGCCAATAGGGGGAGTCACGCTCGGCCCGGCAGCGGGTGCAGGGCGTGTCTTCGCCTTGATGCTATCGGGAACGGGAGCATTGTGAGGTCGGGAAGCAGAGCCCGAGAAGGTTGAGTCTTGATGCATCCCCTGAGGAGGTGGTCCTACAGAGTCAAGTTTATTCTCATCAAAATCCAATGTACCGGAATTGTTGAAGACAGAGTATTGGCTGAGATCATCGCGAGCCTGGAAAGACGTGCCGCGAGAGACTTTGTCCCCTGTTGTAAAGTATACACTATCATTGGAATAGATACGGCGGTTGGCCTCATCCCAAAACAAATGAGGTGAATAGAGCTGGGTACCGTTGAGTGCTTTCATGTGTACGTGACCGATAAGCTCCCACAACTTATCATCAAGCTTGTAGTATGCTGTATCGGCTGATATTTTGGCTTTCATACGCTTGAGCGTGTCAATATTCTCGACATACACGCCTCTGGGGAAATACCACTTTTTGTTGGTGGGGTTATCATAAATACGCCACTCCTTAGTAATCATACGATATTTGATGACGCCTGAGTCTGACAACAGAACGTTGACATTCTCCGTTTTCATCATATACATAGTGTCGAGCTTAATTCCGTGATTGGCTAAGCCAGGTTTCTTTTGAGAGCAACCGAATTGTGCCCAAAGAATCAAAATAAACAAGGCTAATATGCCCCCAACTCTTAGATAATTAGGATTTAAACAGAAATGATATGCTCTGACCACATCCTTTTTGATGCGGTCAGAGCTATCACATTTGTTATCTATTTCTGTACGGGGTACAGATTCGTTATCCATTGATAATAATCAAACTATTTATTGTGCTTACAAAAAATGAGGTTTATCTTATTACAGTAGATTCGCCGATCCAGCCGCCAATAGTCAAAGTCTTACCTTTACTGAGATCCGGGTGCATAAACACATCGGAAGCAGAAGGCAAATAACGGCTATACTTTGCGATGAGTCCGCTTGCTTTGGGAGCAACGCTAGGATCTACACTACGAGCTTTGTTAAGCTTGTCGATAACCAAGTAATATACGCAGCGTTGTTTTACAGGGTCACCGGGGAAGATACTATCAGCAGAAGAAGCATACATCAAAGCTATATTGACATAAGCCATACCCATGTTGGGGTTCTCTGCAAGCGCTTTCTGGAAATGTGCACGTGCTGCACCATAGCTACGTTGGTTCATTGAGATCACACCCATAGTATAGTACACATTGGCTCTCTGCTTAGCTTCTTTGGAGAGACCCACAGCCTTTTGCAGGTAATCCATAGCCTCGGTGTAACGCTTACCGTTCATAGCCTCACGAGCCAAACCGATAGCGGCTTCCGCTGATGGTTCAAGAGCGAAAAGATACTTACTAGCTTGGAAGTAAATAGGAGCATCACACTCCGACATCTGGAAAAGAGCCAGCATCGTCTTGAGGTATTTAGCGTCAGATTTATGAGCTTCAAGTTCATCGGCATACATTTTCTGCAACATATCGCAGTCAGCCAAGCCACTTCTGGCAAAAAGCTCATCCATCGGAGTCTTCAAAGCTTCCAGCTGTGATTTCTCAGTAGAGTCTGTACAAGCATTGATTTGCGTTTCCATAGACTTAGCAGCCAAGTTGTAGTCTTTGATATACTGTGAGTGCTGAGTACTATCAGCGATAGCGCGCATCAATGATGCATAGGTATAGTAAGAAAGCGTAGCTGCGCTTGTGTGGTCTTTCTTTTCGTCTACAATAGGTTTGAGCCAAGTATACACTTTATTGTAATCGGCATTCTCACCCATAATACGAATATAATCACCGACTTTGGACGAAGTGATCCAGTCTTTGTCATACTTAGGATCATCTCCAAAATATTTTACGCGATTGTCATAAAGTCCCATCAAAGAGTCCAATAAGGCTTTGCGTTTTCCGGCATCTTTCTCTTGTTCGAGTCTCCAGTTCAAAATCTTAGCACCATAGAAGTAAACATTCTTGGTAGATCCCGGGCATTCCTTATAAACCTCTAGCCAATACTTGTAAGCATCTGCATAGTTCTCGTTTTTTGCGTTAGAACTAAACAAGCTCGTATTCTGACGACAACGAATACTGTCTTGGCCTGAACCAAAAGGAGTACCTGTCTGCACACCGGTCTGAGCAAATACCGATGAAGTCATTAGAGCTAATGCTGCACCTAAAAATAAATTCTTCAGTTTCATTGTTGTGAGTGTTATGTTACTGTTTTTAAATTTCTGTGTTTATCTCGTTAATCAACTGTGATTTTCCTAAACCAGCTTTCATTGAAGGTAAGTCCCAACGTAAACATCAGACACCGCTCCACGATGGCATTTTTAGGCGGGATCAGTCTATCGTACGACACAGTGAGGTTGAGCATTGACCTTCTGTCTACGATAGGAATACCCAAACCAACGGAGGCTCCTACCTTATAATAACCTTTAAAATCATTCCCTACGGGAACTTTAAGATATGAATTCTCAGCGTTGACACCAAATCTATAACGAGTCTGTTTGAAAAGTGACCTATCATTATGATCGGGTATAATCTCTGCACCCATAGCTACCTTGAGTCTGTCTTGGAAAACATTTTGCTTGCCCGGGGCAAACTTCACCTCTTTCCATCTACTATATTGGACGTCAGCTCCCAACAATAGTTTATTCTCTATAGAATAGCTCGCGCCCAATCCAAAGGAATGTGGTAAGTTGTACATATTGCTTGACTTAATGGTATCATTCTCCACAACTGTGATACGACCTCCGGTAGACGAAGAGTTGACAAAAGTAGTAATGTTGACTAATCTTGAATTAAGATTGAACGAAGGTGAATATGTAGCACCGATTGTGAGTTTACGATCTTCTTTCTCCCCCATGACCATGGAGTACTGCGCACCCACATCCATCTTGAAGCCTTTTATTCTCAGTTCATCGTTGAAGATAGGGTTGAGCGGAGCAGGCGTAGAATACAGCACTTTGCGGTCGTGCGATATATTACCGAAAAGGAATGAGGCGTTCACACCCAGTGAAAATCCTTTGAACAGACTAGCACCCACGCCCAGGTACAGGTCATTGATATTACCGTTACCGGAGTACAAGCGTGTATAGCTCTCCTTCTCTCCCCCTGGCAATTTCTCCAGGCTACCGAATTGATAACCTGCGTAGGAAAACGGCATGATACCGGCACTGATGCCTACATGCTTGGAAACAGGAAATAACATGGTAGCGTATTCGAAGTTGCCCAACTTTCTATTGGTATCCTTACCACCCTCGCTATACCAGCCGAATCCGAAAGATGCAGCCACATCGAAGATGAATGTGAGCGAATCCACTGCAGAGTAAGAAGCAGGGTTCATCGGGTTTGTGACCATACCATCCCGTACGCCTATACCTATCCCCCCCATACCTCTGGCGGCATTGACGGCGCGGTCTCCAAGACGTCCGTATCCGAAGCGGGTATAAGGCGACTCTGTGCTGTTGTTTTGCGCTTTGGCTTGTAACAGCCCCGCCATACTCACAGCCACAGCTATTATAGCAACAGATATGTTTCTGCTCACCGATGAGCTGTTTTTAGTTGTTTTCCTGTGCATGATTATAATTATACTCAAGTATTCTATTTAGTCCCAGTAGTACCAAATCTTTGACTACCGTGATATCATTCTTTATTTTACATTCAAAGTACTGCGAGTCTCCTCCCGTAAGATACACCACCAAATCAGGGTGAGTCATCCTGAGATCATCGATGTAGCCGTCGATCTCATATACCAGTCCGCGTGTCACTCCGCTTTCGATAGCCTCTCGAGTATTACTGCCAAACGGCGAGTAACCCTCTGCTACATCGGAGTACTCTACCAGGGGCAAACGGCTGGTAAAATGGTGCAGAGCCTTGAACCGTGTTTGAAACCCCGGCGAAATGTTTCCACCCAAATAAACGCCGTCTGCCGAAACTCTTTCATAAGTAATGGCAGTACCGGAGTCTATCACAAAAATCTCTCTTCCGCCTCCTGTCAATTCAAATGCAGCCACAGCCACAGCCAACCGGTCACTACCGAGAGTAGATCGGTCGTAATTCACTCTAATGGGCATCGGAGTATCCTTATCTACGGCAATGGTGAAAGGGATATAATCTTTCAGCAGCCTGATTAAATATTTATCAACTCCCCCTACTGAACTATATATAGCACGTTTCAGATCAGGATATTCCAAGATAATATCTTTGGCATCCATGAGCGAAAGGCGGGGAAAAGCATAGTTGCAAACCATGATGTCCCCTTCATATATAGCCACTTTGCAGATAGAGTTACCTTGGTCTATAACTAAGTTCACCTATCAAAAGCGTTCTTCTGCTTAATATTTGAACTACAAAGGAACGCTTTTTTTACGAAAGTTCTATAATTTATCATCAAAGAATTCCTTTTCCGTAAGTTACATCACACTCCCGCTCCCTGTAAGATACACCTCTATACAATGAGATATCGACGAGCTTCCGCACGCTTTTGCGGATATTTCTTCTCTAATGAGAAAAACGCAGTTTATATTATACTTATTATAGAGTCTGTAAAGAATATAGTGTTTCTATCTCGTGAGCCCACAGACTTTCATCAGGAGTCTCCAAAATAATAGGGATAAAATCAAGATGGGGATCATCCATGATCAACTTGAAGAGCTCCATACCCATCACTCCCTTGCCTACCGAGTCGTGGCGATCGACCCGTGTAGCCAGTTCCTTTTTAGAGTCATTGAGGTGTATGCCTTTGAGGTAACCGTAGCCCACGATACTGTCGAATCGCGCAAATGTCTCTGCATACGCCTCAGCAGTACGTATCTCATACCCCGAAGCCAATGTATGTGCAGTATCGAGACAAACTCCCACACGGCTCTTGTCCTCGATACGATCAATGATGTATGCAAGGTGTTCAAACCTATACCCCATATTGGAGCCTTGGCCTGCCGTGTTTTCTATTACTGCCACCACATCTTTGGTCTCGCCAAGAGCCATATTTACAGACTCTGCTATGATATCCATGCACCTCTCTTCCGATATCTTCTTGAGGTGGCTGCCCGGGTGGAAGTTGAGATACTTCAGACCCAACTGCTCACAGCGCTTCATCTCGTCCAGAAACGCGGCACGGCTCTTCTCCAAACCCTCATTGTCAGGGTTACCCAGATTGATGAGATAGCTGTCGTGCGGGAGTATATGCTCGGGGGCATAGCCGTACTCTGCACACCTATCCTTGAAGAGCCCTATACTGCGGTCGCTCAGCGGTGCTGCCACCCACTGGCGTTGGTTCTTTGTAAAAAGGGCAAAAGCCTTTGCACCTATATTATGAGCATTCACAGGGGCATTCTCCACTCCACCGGAAGCACTCACATGAGCACCTACATATTTATGTGATTTATTAGACATCTGATTGATTGTTTTTTATTTGTTCGATATATAAAGTTAAACACTTTCTCCCATATTCCGTTCATTTCATGAGGTGACAAGTTTACCCGTTTGAAGTGTTTTTAGTAACTTCGAAGCATGAACAAGAACTATTTCAGCAGAAAGAGACGTGTACGCACAACCATGTTATTACTCAGCATTTATCTGGTTGTCATGGCTGTGATAGGTTATCCCCACCAGCGGTATGCCCCGGACGGAGCAGATAGGCTCATCAACTACCTTATCATCCTGGGGATTTCAGTACTATGCCTTGTGTTTCTAGGCTTTGTGCTCGACAAGAAAGCCCGCTACTCCAACCGATATGACACTATGGAGCCTCCTCGGGAAGGTGACGCCGAGAGCGACGATTCGCCGAACTCTGATGATACAAAAACTAAAAAATAATAAAACTCAACTCATCACAATCATTCAACGATGAATAAGCAAAATTTATATCCTCTGACTTTCAAGCCCCTACTCAAAACCATCATCTGGGGCGGACAAGATATCAGACCTTTCAAAGGGATGGAACCCAACCAAGACACTATAGGCGAAAGCTGGGAGATCTCACATGTGGATGACAACTACTCCGTAGTAGACAATGGTGAGCTCGAAGGCAAGAATCTGGACGAGCTTATCAAGATCTACGGCGACGACCTTGTGGGAAAAAGCGTAAGAGCTCGCTTTGGCGACAAGTTCCCCTTGCTTATCAAATTTATAGATGCCCGCGACAACCTTTCCATACAAGTACACCCCAATGATGAGCTGGCAAAACAACGCCACAACTCTTTCGGCAAAACTGAGATGTGGTATGTAATCAAAGCCGCTCCGGATGCTAAGTTGTTTTCGGGCTTCGCCGTGCAGTCCTCTCCCGAAGACTATGTCAAGCGAATCGAGGAGAATACCATCATGGATGCCTTGGCCGAGTACCCCGTTGAGGCTGGCGATGTATTTTTCCTCCCGGCCGGTCGCGTACATGCTATAGGAGCAGGATGCTTCATTGCCGAGATACAGCAGACTTCCAATGTCACCTACCGCATCTATGACTACAACCGCAAGGATGCTGGTGGCAACACCCGTGAGCTACACACCGAGCTGGCCAAAGACGCCATAGACTATCACGTAGAGCAAGACTACCGCACCTCTTATACTCCACGCCCCAATGTCCCCGTGGAGCTGGTAGAGTGTAAATACTTCGAGACCAACCTGCTTGATCTCACAACGCCACTTGCACGTGACTTCAGCAAGCTCGATAGCTTTGTGATCTACATCTGTATGGAGGGTGAGGCTGAGATCAAGGACAATGAGGGACACAGCATCCTCATCAAACAAGGGCACAGTATCCTCATCCCGGCGATCACGGAGAACGTATCCATCACTCCTCTCGGCTCGGCTAAGTTGTTGGAGACATTCATCCCCACTGCCACAAATTAAGACCACTCGTCTTTTATAATCATTCTGAGCAGGTGCATCTCTACAAGCACCTGCTCTTTTTATTATTTAACGCTTTGGCAAATACAGCCCTTTGTTTTTGGAGATATTTAACACACACGGCTTAATTCCTTTACTCAAACATCTGTATGACAACGTAGTATTTCATAATAATATGTATTAATCATGGTGATATACCAAGCTTTCTTTCAAGCGAACCTCTGGTATAGTCAATATATTATTTACAAGCACCAAAGAGGAATAGACTCTGCAACCAACAGCTATTTCAACTAAAACACAACTCTACTTTAGTTAAAACACCAAAACATTTTAACTGTAATAACTTCGTATCTTAACTAAAACACGGAAGTGTTTTAACTAAACTGTTTTTGTGTTTTAGTTAAGACACAGTGGCAATATCACTATCCGCATCCACAAAAAAAACGATTGCCAAAGCAAAAAATGCTTTGGCAATCGTCTTAGCACCGCCAAGTGATAGCGGGATTTGATTATAGCGGGATTAATTACTTTCCAGAGCCACTCTTCATCACGTAATGCACCCCTGCCCACAAACACAATGATTGCCCGAAAAAAATATGCGGAGTGTATACAGTACAACATCATAGCTGCGAGTGCCACACAACTTGGTCTTCTCACAGGCGCACAGAGCTCGGTGTATATTTATTGTATAGGAAGAAAGCAGGGATGCCACCGGGGCAAAGCTATTGTTTGGATCTACGAACATCATGATAATATAAGTTTGAATAAAGAATAAATAAAAAGCGCGTGATATAAGTATAGAAAAACTCTCTGTGCAAATATACGCCCTGAGCATCCCCTTTGTCAATACCCCTACGTTAAAAAACGTAAAACAAACAATCGCAACAAACAGGATAAGCACTACAGCCTATGAGCATCTCACATCACAACGACAGAGCCAAAGAAAAAAAATGAAAAGAGAATTTTACTTTTGATTGTTTACTACGTATAATGAACAGATAAAGGATACAAACAACTTGCTACATGTGTGACACGCTGGCTCAGACCTTCAAGGATTATCGCAGGCACGATACTTTCGCCGACATTGTAACGTGCTTACAGCCCAAGCTCTATGCTTTTGCTCATAGGATGCTACACGACCACGACGAAGCTCAAGACGTGGTGCAGGAGTGTATGGTGCGCATATGGATGCATATTGATAAGTATGACGCCGACAAGCCATTCATCACATGGGTGTATGCCATATGCAGTCACTTGTGTCTCGATGCACTGAAGCAGAGAAAAAGGTATTGCCCCCTCGAAGACACAGCAGTGCAAATACGGGATACGGAGCAAGCGGAGCGAAACCTCGAACGTAAGGATATTGATCACTGCCTCAAGGTAGCCACAGCAACGTTGAGTCCTAAGCAAAAGCTGGTTTTTACGCTGTGCGAATTGGAAGAATTGTCGATAGCCGAAGTGTGTGGCATCACTCACTTATCCTACCTGCAAGTCAAAAGTAATCGCTACTGGGCCAAAAAATCTATGATAAAGCAACTCAAAAAAATGGGAATCGATGGGAAAGAATAATAAACACACTCACATCTACCTGCGCAAACTGATAGAAGCCGACAAGCGCATCCCCCCGATGGATAGCAATGCGGAAGAACTCAAGCACCGCATCCTCACCGTGGTGCAAAATAAGACTGTTCCGGCCGTTGATACAGCATATCGGCACTCGCATTCTGTTTTTTATGCAGCAGCGGCTTGCGTAGCTATGTTACTCATTGCTGTGGTGTCCAATATTTTTCTTCATGAAAAAATGCCACAAAGCACACTCCGTGATACAGCGATGTACAGAAACGAGAGACTGCATGACAACTGCAACGGCAAAGCCCCCGGACTGAAGATGCCGACAGACATAGAAGAAATATCTAAGATGCGAAACCAAATGAAGAAATCTGACAAATACCTCCTAATAACAGATTGAAATGAAGACATCGAAACACATCATAGGTGTCATAGCTATACTCATGAGCATGACAGCCTGCCGCAACAGTACAGAGATGCTCACCACGGTACACCGTAGCGGCTGTATCACCAAAAGCATATATCTCACAAAAGACGTACGAAAAGCGAAACAAGATGATAGCACGCTCAGAAACCTCTTCCCTGTAGTCACGGATAAGCAATGGAGTATTAAAACGGTTTCACTCGACAGTGCAACCTCTCTCGATAATACAAAGGGGAGAAAGAACAAGCCAGCCAGAGATACAGCAAGCAAAGGCACAAGCGTAGAAAATGATCCACTCGCTTCGACCGCAAACAAACCCAACTCCAAAGAGCTTATATGCCTGAGCCGTACATTCAGAAATGCCGAGCAACTCAATCAAGAGTTTGCATACAAAAAGGATATTCCATGGAGCGACTTGCACGTGACCTATGAGCTTCACAAACGATTTCGCTGGTTCTATACACTGTACGAATATCGAGAGACTTACCCTCAGATACGTTCGGATCTCAAAATACCCATCGACAAATATCTCACACCGGACGAGCGGGACTTTATGCTCACCGGATTACCTGCGCTCACGGCGGGGATGAATGGTATAGAATCAGCCGATATGCTCAAAGGGTTGTCCGACAAGTATTACAAATGGTTGGCGGAGAACTATTGGGACGAAGCCATGACACGACTGAGCAGTTGCTACAGACGCACAACAGCCACGGAGCCGACCATAGAGCAGATAATGAGATCCAAGCAAAAAATATTTGGCAATGCCATAGATGACTATGAGAACTTCAATATGAAGGATATCCTGAACGAGTATTTCAAAACGTCAGCTTTCAATAAATACTGGGAAGGTGATGATGCTTGCATGAGCAAGTTTGATGAAGAGTTTCTCAACAAAGCTTACTTTAAGTACAACTCCTTTGCTCTGAACTATAAGTTGCTCATGCCGGGACGCATCAGAAGTACCAATGCTCCCATGTGCAGCGGTGATACATTGCAATGGATACTTAGTGCCGACAGGATGTTACAGGGAGGATATGAGATAAAAGCCACCGCTGTAAGCATCAATTACGTGATCTCTATAATCACATTGGTGGTATTGGTAATAGGATTGTATTTACTCAGAAAAAGGAAATACAAACATCATACTGCTCGATAATAAATAAGGCGGAAGTAATATTTACCTCCGCCTTATTCACAATATCATCGTTGAGTTACTAATTCTTCATCTTCTCGAAGCCCTCTCCGTACACGCCTCGTACTGAACCTTCAGAAACAAAAGCTGTAGGATCGATCTCCTGAATGATGCGGTATACGGGTACCATCTGCCTCTTACGAGCTACCACCAACAATACCTTGCCCGGCTGGCCTGAGAATCCGCCATGAGCATCGAGTATAGTACACCCGCGATGCAGCCTCTTGGTAATGGCATCATTGATCTCCTGATATTTGAGGCTGAATATAAAGAATTGTACCGACTGCTTGTTACTGTTGATATACCAGTCGAGCGTGGCTGATACTAATATAACCTCCACCACAGAGTATACCAGCAAATCGATGGCCTGAGCCGAAGGCAACGGATTCTTGGCAAAGTAAACGTTGGCAAAGTAAGAGAACGACACGATGAGTCCGTCTACCATCATCATCACCCTGCCGAGACTTAAATTCTTGTATTTATTTACCAAAGCCACTATCACGTCGGTGCCTCCCGTACTACCGTTGGCAGAGAACACAATACCCAGTCCCAAACCGCAGAAGATAGAACCAATCACCAGTGCCATGGCAGGCTGTGAGGCCAGTAGCGGATGAGGATTAGACGGATCGGCAAAGATATGTGTTCCTATAGGCACTATGAGCGTAAGTATACCGATGCCAATAAGTGTTTTGAAGAAAAATCGTTTATCCAAGAATACCAATGCTATGATCAGCAGGAGGATGTTGATACTGTTGTAAGGGATAGACGCATCGATACCGGTAATGATGGTAAAAATCGTAGAGATACCGGCAAGCCCTCCGGTAGTAATACGCTGTGACAAGATGAAGCCTGCCCAGCCAAATACATACAATGCACATCCGATAAAGATGGTAACAAAGTCTCTAAAGAAATAGCGAATTTGTTTTTTGTTTAACTCCTTTGTTGTTGTCATATATGTCCTGTTTGAACTTTGGTAAACTTAGGAAAGAGGATTATAATACAATATTAACAATTTTCTTAGGTACAACGATTACTTTCTTGGGTGATTTGCCATCAAGCCACTTAGCAGCTTCGGGTGCTGTGAGTGCAGCATGCTCCACCTCATCCTTGCTCATAGTCGCAGGGAGTTGCAGCGTAAAGCGCACTTTGCCATTGAAGCTTACGGGGTAATTCACAGAGTCTTCCACAAGGTAGGCTTCGTTGCACACGGGCCACTCTGCATCTACAATAGAGCCGGGATCACAGCCTGCGGGAGCCGATGCATGCCATAGCTCCTCTGCAATGTGAGGGGCAAAAGGCGAGAGCAATATGAGTAGCGGACGCAACACCTCCAAACTCTTGGTCTTGGCCGACTGATACTCATTCACACAGATCATAAAGGCAGGGATAGCGGTATTGAACGAGAAGTTACAGATGTCGTAGGTAACCTTCTTGATCAGTTTGTGCAAAGCCTTGAGCTCTTCCTTGGTAGCGGGAGTATCCTCGACACGCATGCCGTCGCCATCATAAAAGAGTCCCCAGAGTTTCTTGAGGAAGCGGTGCACCCCGTCGATACCATTGGTATCCCACGGCTTGCTCTGTTCCAGCGGCCCGAGGAACATTTCATAAAGGCGTAGTGTATCAGCTCCGTATTGCTCTATCATCACATCAGGGTTTACCACATTGAACATAGACTTACTCATCTTCTCCACAGCCCAACCGCAGACGTATTTACCGTCTTCCAGTATAAACTCGGCTGCATGAAACTCCGGTCGCCACAGCTTGAAGGCTTCAATGTTAAGGTGATCATTAGTGACAATGTTGACATCGACGTGAATAGGCGTCACCTCATATTGCTCTTTGAGCCCGTGCGATACGAAAGTATTGGTATCCTTGATGCGGTATACAAAATTGGATCTTCCTTGAATCATACCCTGATTGACCAGTTTACGGAAAGGCTCGTCCTCACAGATCACACCGAGGTCGTACAGAAACTTATTCCAGAAGCGACTATATATCAGGTGACCCGTAGCATGCTCGGTACCGCCTATGTACAAGTCTACATGTCGCCAATATTCATTTTTATCTTTGCCCACGAGTGCCTCCGCATTGTGCGGGTCCATGTAACGCAGATAATACGCCGAGCTACCTGCAAAGCCAGGCATCGTGCTCAGTTCATAGGGATACCCCTCGGCAGTACACCAGTTGTCGGCTCTACCCAGAGGAGGCTCTCCTGTTTCCGTTGGAAGGAACTTATCCACCTCAGGAAGTACCAGCGGGAGTTTGTCTTCGGCGAGAGCATAGGGCTCACCATTGGGTTTGTAATAGATGGGGAATGGCTCACCCCAATATCTTTGGCGACTAAAGATGGCATCACGCAAGCGATAGTTTACTTTCACCCGCCCGATGCTTTTTTCCTTGATGTACTCTTTGGTTTTAGCTATTGCATCCTTTACATTTAGCCCGGTCAGGAATCCCGAGTTGATCATCGTACCGCTTTTACTGTCTTTGGCATCGTCCCAGGTGTGAGGGTCAGAGGCTTCTTCTCCTTCCGGAACTACTACCTGCACGATGGGCAAATCGAAATGCCGTGCAAAAGCAAAGTCTCTCGTATCATGTGCAGGTACCGCCATGATGGCACCGGTACCGTAACCCGCCAGTACGTAGTCACTGATCCAAATAGGGATACGCTTACCTGTAAGTGGGTTGAGAGCATACGACCCTGAAAACACGCCCGATACTCTGCGGTCTGCAATACGCTCACGCTCCGTCTTGCGTTTGGTAGCGAGGAGGTACTCATCCACTGCCTCTTTCATATCAGGCGTTGTGACCAATGGCACATATTCACTTTCGGGGGCAAGCACCATAAACGTTACGCCGAACACTGTGTCTGCACGAGTGGTAAAGATGGTAAATTCTCCTTTGGTTTGACCTTCGCCCGATGTTTCATCGGCAAGTATTTTAAATTGCATCTCTGCACCTTCCGAACGTCCTATCCAGTTGCGCTGTGTCTCTTTGAGAGATTCTGTCCAATCCAGCGAATCCAAATTGTCGAGCAAGCGAGAAGCGTACGCCGATACACGTAGGCACCACTGACGCATCTTGCGCTGCTCCACGGGGTGACCGCCACGTACACTGAGGCCCTCACTCACCTCGTCATTGGCAAGTACCGTACCCAGCGCAGGGCACCAGTTGACCATCGTATCGCCCAGATAAGCCAGTCGGTAATTCATCAGCGTATCCAGTTTTTCCGTTTCAGACATATTATGCCACTGCTCTGCTGTGAAGCTGAGTTCTTGATTTTGAGCTACGTCGAGCCCTTCGGTACCATGCGCCTCCAAGTGTGCTTCGAGACACTCCAGAGGCAGCGCCTTGCGCTCTTTATTGTCGTAGTACGATGCAAATAGTTTGAGGAAAGTCCACTGTGTCCATTTGTAATACTCAGGGTCGCTTGTCGTGATCTCACGCTCCCAGTCGTACGAAAAGCCTATTCTGTCGAGTTGCTCACGGTAGCGAGCTATATTTTGCAGTGTAGTGATCTCGGGGTGTTGACCCGTTTGTATGGCATACTGTTCGGCAGGAAGCCCAAAAGCATCATATCCCATCGGATGCAAAACATTGAAACCTTGCAGCCTTTTGAAACGTGAAAATATATCCGATGCTATGTATCCCAGCGGATGTCCTACGTGCAACCCCGCACCTGATGGATATGGAAACATATCCAATACATAGAAGGACTGTTTTGCCTTATTTTCGGTAACACGATAAGTATGATGATCCCGCCAATATTGTTGCCAGCGAGATTCGATCTCTTGGTATTTGTAATCCATAAGAACTTATATATGCATTTATTTTAAGGGACAAAGGTAATCACTATTCACCCCATGGACAAAAGTTGTGTTGAAAATATCATTTCCCTACAACTTATTGCCTCATAATACATACCCATATATAGGTAATTTGATTTTATCTATTGGTCTATAGATGGTAATAAGATATATGTTGAGGGCTAAATTTGTATATTTGCACTTCAATTTGTTAAAGCGTGAGAATAAAGGTTAGTAGAGAGAGCGTTGCTTCATCGATTCTTCTGCCATTACTCCTATTCTTTTTGTTGACAAAGTCTTTTCACTCTCACGGAAAAGATCATATGCCGACAATGGACAAGGAAGTCTGTGGCGGGGCATTGTGCGTGCATATGAGCCATCTCGGCTGCCCTGTCTGCGATTTTACGCTATCACCCTTTATCTCCGTAGAAAAAGCCGTATTACCCTATTTACTTACTCTGCTCATTTGCTACGTATCGCTTACGTATGGAGAGTTAGTAACAGCTAAACTACAATACCGCTTTCTACGTTCTCCACCATCTTCCGTCCCGGTATAATTATCATTAAGACCTGTTACTCTATGCTCAGCCATAGAGCCGCACCGTGGCGATATTTTGATATCCCGAGGTGTTTGTCGGCTTATGGCAGTATCATAGCAGTGTACACGTGAGTGTACTCCCGGGTAATCCAAGATGAAAGAAATCGATATCTAAGTAATCAAAAAAAAAATGTACAATAAAAAGTTATATATCGTCCTGATAGGCATCTGTATGTCTGTACAAACAGGATGGGCACAAAAAAAGGCTAAAACAGAGACACCGATAGACTCACTATACAATCACCAACTGGGGCAAGTTGTTGTCTCAGCAAAAAAGGTTACACAGAAGCCTGACTACGCATTAATCAATGCGGGAGAACTCAAGCTGATACGCTCCAACACGCTTGGTGCTACGCTGAGCAGAATACCCGGCATACAAAACACGTCTTACGGACCCAATGCAGGAACTCCCATGATACGCAGCTTGGGTAGCAATAGAGTGAAGGTTCTATACAACGGACTGGGGATGAGCGATCTTTCCGGCATTAGCCCCACGCTAAACATCAATGCCAATCAGGACAACATCGAGAGCTTGGAGGTATACAAAAACTCGGCAGCGGTGCTTTTCGGCGGTAGAGCCATAGGTGGAGCCGTAAATATCCATACCAGTGCCTTACCTGACAAATTGGACGATAAAAGGCTCAATGCCATGATCAATCTTGAGGGATCGACCAATAGTGGCTTCAAACAAGCGGTCAACCTCAGATGGAACGATGGCAAGCACTGGGCAATATCTTTTGGGGCTATGAACTCCAACAATCATAAAGTAAGAATACCCGGCAATTCTAAATACAGCTTGTGCTATGACAAAAAAGAAGTGGGATTCGACCCCATACTCCAGTCCCTATGTCAAGTAAATGTAAAGTCAGAGCATGTTCTGAACAAGACCATTTTCCCATACCTCAACCAATTTGCATTAGATCATCTCAATGACCCCGATTATGATCTGAGTGAGAATGACAAATACACGTTCAAACCCACTTACTATGATCCTAAGAAATTCAAGCAGATGCCCAATCCCAAAAACGATTTATATGTTCCGGGCCAGGACATCAAAAAGGATATGTACAAGGATGAAGTAAGAGAGATCAATGACTATGGTCCCGTAAAAAAAGGAGAGATTACCAATAGCCACTCCAACGCCAAAGCCATCAATATGGGCGTATCATATCTGGGCGATAACTTCCGCCTGGGTGCTGCCTATCAAGGCAATTTTGCTTACTACGGCGTACCGGTCTATGCACGCTGGGCTACCTTTAGCTCGGTGCCTCATGGCAATCACTCACATGCCGTAGCAAACTTTTCGCCCTATATGCCCGTCAATGTCAGAAATCGCTCACACAACGTTATGCTCGATGGTGAGTGGCGTCCTTCCATGCCTTTTATCAAAGCTGTGAAAATGGACGTGTCAGGGCAGTATTCCCGCGATACCGAACTTTTGAGTGATATAGGCGTAAACCAGTTCAAGACCTACCAGCAAGCCGGGCGTCTTGCATTCGACCAGATAGGTACTGACTTTTATACAGGTTCATTCGGTTTTGATTACAACTTCCGCAAAATGAACGGTGCAGGAAGACTGCGTTACTTACCCAACAACAAGAGCAATGAGGTGGGAGCCTACATCACACAAAACCTGAAGTACAAGATGCTTGACTTCAAAGTAGGATACCGTCACGAGCGTGCCAACCGCAGTGCTTACAAAGATGATACTTACAAGAGAAGCCGTGGGCTCTCCGGAGGTACCTTATCGGACAGACATTACAACCTCAATCAATTCAACTCATCATTAGAGATAAATCTACTGAAGATGATTACCCTGAGCGCTTCTTTCAATCACTCTGAAAGAGCTCCTGAAGTCAATGAACTGTATGCGGGCAACGATCACTTCGCCATTGCTATTGAAGAAAATGGTGATGATAGGCTCAACAAAGAGATGTCCAATAGCTTTGAGCTTGGAGCAGCATTCTCCTATGAGAACCTGTTTTTCTCCGTAAACTATTATAAGACACACTTCAACAACTATCTCTACCTCGGACACACAGGTGTGGATCACGGGTCGTTCCCGGTAAAAGAGTGGCGTGCGGCCAATACGGATATCGACGGATTGGAAATGAAACTTGCTTACAAACTCTCGACAAGGCATCTGGGTGAATGGAATTTCAGTTCTTACTATGATATTGTAAAGAACAAAAATACCTCGGCAGATACCGTGCGCAGACATTTCGACGGAGATTACATGCCCAACATGCCTACAAGCCGTGTGGGTTTCGGGCTCAACTTCACTTCCAAGAAGTTTACAGCCGATGTCACATTGGATCACTACATGAAACAGACCCGCCTGGGCAAAAATCTTGGAGAGGAGCATCCCATGCCGGCTTACAGCCTCCTTGGAGCCAGAGTAGCTTATTTGAGCCATATAGCTTCGCTCAAATCTGAGTATTACATCTATGGCACCAACTTGCTCAACCAAGAAGCTCGTCCGCAAAACTCGATACTCAAATACCTCGCACCCTTGCCCGGTATCAACATCGGACTGGGTGTAAGGCTTTCTTTATAACTTTTTCTATGATTTAGGTCTTTTTAAGATCGGGCTGCTCCGGCTGTGAGCAGCCCGTTTTTTATCATACCATGAGGGATAGGCTCAACTTACACTTTGCACCACACATGGGGTATAAAACTCATTTTTGTATAGTCTGAAGAAATATTACATGCCCCCCGGCAAGCAAATCACGACACCCATATAGGCTATTGACAAAGGGGTATCTGATATTGTATCTTTGTAAACGATCGAAGGTGTTCTATGCAAACACCTTCTTACACCGATTAAATGCTAATCAAGACTTATTCATACCAATAGCGACATATGAAGATCAAGAGACCTGATGCTTTGCCGACAAATACAAACTATAGCTTATTCGACTATGAATATGCCTGTTACATCTTTCTTCCCAGCTCTCAGTCACCCCATCCGCATTTCATACCTTTCCCCTCAAATATCTCTAATCCAAAGACCATATAAGGGTTCAACCTCACTCACAAAGCCTCTACGCATAGGCTCTCTCCTCTCATACCCTCAACACATACTCCTCCAAAACATCATAATAGGTGATCCGACTCATGTATAAAGTCGGCTGACCTATCATAGACGGACGTAAGACTTATCATACTGAGTCAACAGACCTATCATATAAGGTCGGTGCACTCATCATAATAGGATAGCACGCCCTAACATAATAATAGCAAATCCGTACTCTACTATAAATAAATATAATATAAAGGGCCTATATTCTTCAGATAATTATTGGGAAAGGCTATTATGCCCCTACAGTTTATTTTGCCCTCTTTTTCTGCTGATTTTACTCCACCAAAAGTTATTTCTTATTTAGACTTTGTACAAATAAGCTACGTTTCATAACTAAGAAAGTCTTTTTTTCATTGCAATCAACCCGCATTTCAATTTATTTAGAAATCTGTGAACTAATCTTATACATTACGGCTCTATGCCTATACGGTATGATATAATTTTGACAAAATGTCAAAAAACACCGCTCCCGTATATAGCTTCCCCTCTTTTACGAAAAGCCCTATACGGGAGTGTACTTTTTTGATGATTGTCTTCAGGACAGCCGCTACCTTTTCTGCATATCCTCCATAAGGGTTTGGAGATATGCTTTGCCTTTGCGGATGCGTAGATCAGCACCCTCACCTTTGTTGTACATCATGGTCCTGCTGTCGCAGTCCCAGGTAGTCACGCCTGTACTATCAGTAAAACCAAAGAGGTTGGGAGAGGAAAAGAATGCAAATGGTTTTACCTGTGACGAGAGTACATTTCGGGAAAAGCCGAAATCAGCATGGCTGATATTCATCTGTGCCAGTAGTGTGGCGGCAATATCCGTTTGGTTGCACAGGACTTCATTGCGCTCTTTCCTGTTGAGTGCACCTCCTGCCCAAAGATGCAAGATGCGGTACTTCGACGGATTGTCCGGCGTTGCTTCATTTTCAGGATAGGGGAATCCGTGATCCGCTACAAAGATAACAAGCGTATTGTCCCAGCAAGCGGTATCCTGCTTCAGCGTTTGGATAAACTGCCCCACGCAGCTATCAGTATAAGCCACGGAGTTGAGAAAAGGATGGGCAGATCGTTGTATGGGAACCTCAAAAGGTTCATGGCTCGACAGGGTAAGAAATGTATAAAACACCGGAGCTTTAGCCTGACAAAGCTGTTTGTACTCTTTAGCAAGATAGTCGAAGGTCACCTCATCAGGTACTCCCCATTTCGACAGCTTGTATTTGGCTCCAAATGAAGCATAGTCGGTAATGTGCTTATAGCCGGTGGCAGCGAGGTATCCACGGGTATTGGTAAAGTTGATGTCTCCCCCATAAAGCATATGGGTATCATAACCATAATGCGACAATGTCCCGGCAATAGAAGGTAATGTGGCACATTTGTCGGGATACTTCATGATAGAGGTCGTAGGTTGGGCAGGATAGCCACTAAGTATGGATACCACACCGCGATCGGTACGGAAGCTGTTGGCTACACTTTGCGAGAATAGCAATGACTCCCCAGCCAACTTATCGAGATGGGGTGTTATGGAGTCGGGGCCATGTAAACAGCCAACCGCATTACCCGAAAAACTCTCCATGATCACCAATATAATATTGGGTCTGTCGGTGCTGAGTACATGCTCCGTGAGGTGGGGATCCGTGTCGGCACGTGCTTGATCCACAAGCTCTCGATATATGGCGGCACGCTCTTCGTCCTTGAAATACTGGTAATTCTTGGCAATATCACTTTGCTGGTTCAGCGAGTACATCAGACTAAATACAGGATTGATGGAAGCGTGATTGATAAACTGATTATTACAGTGATAGACCATCCCCACATTGGCCGTAGCCACGGATACCCCGCCACGCATCATCACAAAAATTACTCCCCCAAGCAATAAATACGCAGGTGAATACTTGAGAGCGCGCCAGCCGTGGCCATGGACTCTGCCCTCAGGGATAAATCGCTTATTCCAAACCACGAGTGCCTTGGCTAGGGCGTAGGTAAATAGCGCAAAAGCAACAATTGCCCCCAAGATCATCGGAAGCGTAGCACTGCCGAGCGCCTCCTTGGGCTGTCGCAGATAGAAGAGCGGTGTAGTATCGAGTCTGAAATTCCAATAGCCGTACAACCCCAGATCCACAGTAAAGATGAGAGCCAGTACGGCACTGATAAGGCAATAATAATATTTGAGAAAGGTCTGCACATAACGTGCAGGTACAAAATACAGCATCAGCACACCGACAAAAGGAATAGCCAAAAGATAGGCCGCTATGACATAGTCGAGTTTTCGCCCATAAATAAAGACAGAAAACAACTCTGCCGCCGAAGCTCCATGCCAATAGGAGTGATAATATGAAATAAAAATAACATGCTGTAAGCAGAAAAAAAGCATGAAGATCAGGAACACGCCCAGTAGGTATCCCGCCTTGGTGCTGCACAAACGTTTTACACGCATCCAAAATGTAGTATTCATCAGTTATAATCTTTATTCATAGTTATACCCTGCGAAACCAAGAAGCGTAGGGTGCAATAATTGTATCGTGAGATCAGACTTCATCCGGCCATGGGCATGGTTTATTGATCGCCTTGAACGAAGGGCGTTGTGCCCCTACCCGACGAAGATAACTGCTCAGCTCTTCAGACAAACGTTTTACAATCGACGGATTTTGTAGTGAGAGATCCTTCTTCTCTCCTATATCAGCGGGGATGTCGAATAGCTCCTTCTTACCCGTGTCATAATAGTAAATTAACTTCCAATTGCCTTTCCTTATTGTACATGTGGGGCCTATACCCGGGCCGTCATTGCCCCATAGATTGGGGCAATTCCAGACTAAGCTTCGCTGTAAATCGGCATTGAAAGGAGCTTTCCCCATAAGCCTGGGCATAAAACTTACACCATCAATCTTCTGTTTGGTTTTCCTGTCTTTTACCTGAGCAATATCCAAAATTGTGGGGAAAAAGTCCTCGATAAGTAGATACGTACTGCACCGAGTAGCAGGTCTTACATGCCCCGGCCACTTCACTATCATAGGCTCGCGCACACCTCCCTCATAGGCAGAGCCTTTACCACTATTGAGCGGATGGTTCTGGGTATGGAGGGGATTATCGCGCCACTCAGACTCGGAGGATAGCCCCCCATTGTCGGACATGAATATAACCACAGTATTATCTGCCATCATGTTCTGATCCAGCCAATCGAGTAAATCGCCCAAGCTTTTATCCATTCCTTCTACCAGAGCAGCATATGCAGCTTCATGCTCAGAAAGCCCCTGCTTGCGATATTTGTCATAAAAACGCATATCCTTGTCAAACGGCACATGCACTGCATAGTGAGCCATGTAAAGGAAAAAGGGCTGTCCCAAAACCTTAGCTTTGTCTAGAGCTTTCTTGGCTTCGATGGTAAGAGCCTCTGTGACAAATACGTTTTTGCCCCAGTAATCTTTTAGCCCCGGCACAGCATTCAGCGGAGATAGTTTACCATCTGTACGATTGCCGAAATTGTCCTCTCCCAAATAACTCGCCAGTCCACCGGCTGCATGTCCTGCAATATTGACTTCAAATCCGAAATGATGAGGATTTTCACCAGGAGTATTGATAGCTCCCCAGTGAGCCTTGCCACAGTGGATGGTATGATATCCGCTATCCTTGAGCAACTGCGAGAGGGAAGTCACATCATATGTATGACTAATACCGGAGACCTGACATATGCCGTTGTAGTTCCACTCGGGAAATCTGAGGACATCGCTATGCCTATCGGTAGGCTTGTCTTTCTCTAAAGTCCAATTGGTAACACGATGCCGTGCAGCATTCATCCCAGTAAGCAGACTGACACGTGACGGGGAGCTTATGCTGGAAGCATATGCCTGAGTAAACATCATCCCCCGGGAAGCCAAACGCTCCATAGCGGGTGTGTGATAACGCTTGTTGAGATCCGTGCTACGGGTCCAAAAGGGGAGAGAAGTATCCTGCCACCCCATGTCATCGACCAAGAACAAAATAATATTGGGTCGGTTATCTTTGGGGACTTTATTTTGAGCTACTGATGACGATGCACCAAATGGCAATAAAGCAACGGCAATAACAACACTCTCCTTTTTCATACCTTAAAACTTAGAATTATAGACACTGAAGTTAAGAATTTCCGCTTTACCGATAGCCTTATCGATACATAGTCTGATACGTTTTACTTTTATGCGCGGAAAGACATCGATACGTTTGTGTCCGATATTATCGCCACTACAGATTTTCTCCCAACCTTTTTCGGTAAGCCCCATAATACGGTAAGCTCTCACACGCTCTCCATTGGCAATATCTTCTTGTATCACAATTTGATTGACAGGCTGGAATGACTTCATATTGATTTCTATTGCAGGCTTTTCCAAGTCTGCGATGTACAGAGGAGTACGCCCTACCATATCATGTATGCGAGAACCAAACTCTTTCAGCCTCATTACATCACCCTCAGGAATAAGCCCGTCAGGATTAGGTGTAAGTCCCAAAATGAGGGTGGCATTGCGCCCTACAGACTTATAATACATATCGACCAATCTGTCCAGAGGCTCTACGGCATTTTCGTCACCCGGCTCCCAGAACCATTCGTGACGGCCATTGGCCCCGCGTAGCGGAGCATCTGCCATAGCGGGAACCCAATACTTGCCATGAGGATCTCCCTGCCTGAGCAGGTTTTGGTAATTGGCCAATGTATCAATATCTTTATTATGAGAATAAGGTGTAGGGAAAGTACTGTAGCAAGGATATCCTACCGTACCGGACTCAGAGCCGCTCCAGCGTACATCAGCCCGCCGGCTATTGTGATAGAACAAGCAATTAGGCTGATATTTCTTGACAATAGGCTCTACATCGGGGCCATCACCCGCAGGATCATCTGCTCCGCCATCGAACCAGATCATAAACAACTCACCATAACGTGTGCACAACTCCTGTGTCATGCGCTCACAAAGGCGCTTGTACCATGATTGTCTTTGGGCGGCAAACTTATCATCCCCTTCGACTTTGAAATTGTGCACACCGAGCATGGAGTTCCACCGAATACCGATGTATATACCCGGCATGATACCGTATTTACGGCACGAGTTTATAAAGTCACGTACGATATCCCCTTTGCCGTCGGCCCACTTGAGAGCTTTCATACAATAGGGATTGACATCGCTCTGATAGAGAGCAAAGCCTGTTTCATGAGTGGCTGTAAGGAGAGCAAAGCGTGCTCCTGCAGCCTTGGCAGCAAGAATCCACTGATCAGTATTTAACTTTTGAGGATTAAAGATGTTGTAGTCTTCGATGGGATTGATACGATTTTCGGTTTGGTTGTAGCGTTTGTTATCGAAAACATGCAAATCATAGTGAAAAACGACTCCCATCTCTGCTTGCGCCCAACGTAATTGTGAGGGAGATGGTATCGGCAAGGTCATTTTTTGGGCATTAGCCGCAAAAAAAAACAAATTAAGGATTTGGATTAGAAAGAGTACTTTTTTAAACATTCCAATAGAGGTTCTTAAAAGAGTTTGTTTTCAGCTTGGTTTTATTAGCCAAGATCGCCACAAAGATACATTTTTTATAAAGAAAAAGGCCGAACTCTCTGCATTAGACCATAGATCTATGCACAGAATTCAGCCTTAGGGGTAACTAATAAGCTATCGTTTGGATAAATGATATAAAAAAGGAATTGGAACAAACTATTTATTTATAAAATCACAAGGATTTTATCATAGCTTATGAGTAAGGGTGAAGTAGGTTGTAGAGCTACAATTCACTGATATAATCTACACATGCTCTGGCTACCTTGTAAGGAGCGATAAGTCCCTTGACAAAAGAAACATGCGCAGGATGCTCAGCATAGAGAGCTAAATCATCTACATGCGGCACGTGCGCTTTGAGCAAAAAGTCAAAATCCTTTTCTTCCGGATTAATATTAATAGCGACTTTGAGATCAATCAGTTGCTCTATTTCATCGGGCAATGTCTCAAAAGCTTCTTTGATGCGATTGAGATGCTCGTTCTTTTCTTCTAAAGATTTAAATCCATCGAGTTTAAACATTACGGTATGCGTAATCATAATTATCAGAATTAGGTGAATAAATAAGTATTAGTTATGTTTATCTTTTGTTCATTACTTCATCATCAATGAAAGAGTCTTTATAACCCAGAAAATATAATATACCGTCGAGACCTACTGTGCTCAGGTTTTGTTGCGCATTCTCTTTGACCTTAGGCTTGGCATGGTAGGCTATACCCAGTCCTGCTACCGACAGCATGGGGAGGTCATTGGCACCGTCGCCCACAGCTACCGTCTGCATGAGATCTACCCCCTCGACCTGAGCTATCAAGCGTAAGAGTTCTGCTTTGCGACGTCCATCTACGATATCGCCCACATGACGGCCGGTAAGCTTGCCATCCTCGACTTCGAGTTCATTGGCATACATATAGTCGATACCAAATTTGTTTTTGATATGATTACCAAAGAAAGTAAAACCTCCTGACAGAATAGCTATCTTGAAGCCAACCATCTTGAGTGTCTTCATGAGACGCTCGAGACCTTCGGTATAGGGTAGGTTCTCAGCTATCTCTTGCATGACAGACACATCCAGCCCCTTAAGTAGAGCACAACGCTGCTCGAAACTCTCATTGAAATCAATTTCGCCACGCATGGCGCTCTCCGTAATGGCTTTCACCTGGTCTCCGACACCGGCTTTGATGGCAAGTTCGTCGATAACCTCCGTTTGGATAAGTGTAGAGTCCATATCAAAGCAAATGAGACGACGAGTACGACGGTACATACTCTCGCGTTGGAAGGATACATCCATATTGTGTTGGGCTGATAGCTCTACAAACATTTTCTGTAAAACCTCAGCATCCTTGGGTGTTCCTCTCATGGAAAATTCCACACTGGCCAGCGGAGTCTTTGCACGGGCATTCATAGAGATGCGCCCGGTAAGACGTTTGATATCATCGATATTGAGCCCTTGCTCGGCACTCACTTGTGCTATACCGGCTATCATGTCTGCCGTGATCTTACGAGCTACAATGGTAATAATGTAGCGGTTTTTACCTTGCAAATTCACCCAGTTCATGTAGTTCTCCTCAGTAATGGGTTTGAAGCGGATATTAACACCCAGTTCATAGCCCTTGAAAAGCAGATCTTTGAGAATGGCTCCCGACTCTTCCTCTGTGGTTTGAAACAAGATACCCAAAGTAAGGTGGTTGTGTATATCGGCTTGACCGATATCTAAAATAAACGCATGATGATCTGCCAGCACTGATGTAAGCGACGCTGTAACACCCGGACGGTCTTCACCGTGGATATTGGCTAATATGATTTTGTTTTTTTCTGACATGTTCTGTGTATATAGGAAAAAAATAATTTCCTCGAATTGCAATATGTTATTGGCAAAGTTAAAAAACTCTTTCAGCTCCGCAAGCAGTTTACAACCCAAATTTCAATGTGAACATTGCAAAACGGCTATTTTAACATTCATAAATATTATTCCTCCTACACACATAAGATGCTAAGCACGGATATATTAGAAGCTTTACACTCTAAATCACTCCATAATAAAACAAATGTAAAATATTGCAAAATTGATTTAATTATTATAATTTTAGAGTTCAGATTCCTAACCTAAATAATTTACACCCTACTTATATAGCAACCAAAGTTCTTATTACATGTGCTTGCCGTAATAGATTGAAGAAGATACCAAAGTCACGATAAATATTATAAACACAAAAATATCATCATGAAAAGAATAACTGCGTTACTATCATGGGGCATCATGGCTTTGATGCTCACGGCATGCGGTCTCATGCTAAATCCTGAAAGAGAGATGATGAAAATCTCCAAAGGGATGAGCAGTGAGGAGGTAAGACAAGTACTCGGGAGACCACAGTTCAGACGCTTTAACCAACAGAGCGAAGAGTGGGAATATAGGAATGCTCATGGAGGGGGTGTATCAGATGTGTATATTATTACATTCGAGAACAACCGTGTTGTGAATCTGAATAGTTTTGTATCCAATGACTACACCTCGTCTCCACCGGTAGTGATATATCCCGATGCACCCCGCATGCCACGAATACCGGGTGGCTATCCGTACGCCAGCGTAGATCCCAACGGCTTTGAAGAGTTTTATTCCAAAGTCAAAAATACGCCATTTGATGATGACAAAATGAATCTGATCAGGATGGGAGCATCCAATCGTCGTTTTATCACAAGAGACTGCATTAGACTTATGAAATTGTTTTCGTTTGACGATAAAAGACTGGAAGTGCTAAGAGCTGTAGCCCCGGGAATTGTGGATATAGAGAATGTTTATAAAATTATTGGTGAATTCTCATTCTCTTCGGGTAAAGATGAGGCCACTCGTATATTAGAGTCCTCAAAAAGGAAGAAAAATAACTATCCATACGATGATAGGCGTATTAGGCCGGATGATGCGAGCTTCAATGAACTGTACTCCAAAATAAAGAGTATTCCATTTAAAGATGACAAACTCAATACGCTCAAATTAGCAGGGATGAATAGGCGCTTTACATGTGCACAATGTGTGAGACTGATGAATCTTTTTAGTTTTGATGATGAGAAGTTGGAAGTTGCCCGAATAATAATCCCGAGAGTAGTTGATTTGGAAAACGCGGATCAAATCGTGAATACGATGTCCTTTATCTCCGGAGAGAATGATGTAAAAGCTATTTTACAATCGCTGAAATAATCCCTAAATGAGACTGTTGCAAAAGTCAACAGTCTTGTGGATTTTGGAGGCAAAGCTGACAAAAGACACTCCGGGCAGAGAGGGTAAAGTGCAAGGCGCTAAGAGTGAGTGCACAGGGAGTTTACTTCAGGTAAATGACCAAGCGCGAATCTCGCAAGCAACGAAGCAATTTGCCTGCTATGCAACGGTCTCAAATAGGACTAACAATAATGCCAAGAGGGTTAGCTTTCAGATGTGAAGCTAACCCTCTTGGTTTAGTGTAGTATACCACAATTCAGGTTCTATACATCGGCAACATGGCCGGTGCGTTTGAGTACTCCCCAATTTTGTAGCTCTCCTTTGATGGCCTTATGGTAACTTTTAAACAGTACGACATACATGATCCATCTATAAACAAAGCGCTGAGGTATAAGCCACAAGAGTTTGCGTAATTTCTCCCGCTCTATGATAAATGCAGCTACAGAAATGCTACAATCGACTATCGTGAATATAATGTAATACAAAAGTATTTTCTCACCATTGCCCATGAAAATACCCAAAAGCATAAGTAAATCTGCCAAAGGAGAGAATGTAGGGATGATGAATTGAAAGATAAGCATATTGGGCATTGCCCACATACCCAAACCTTTGTATCGGGGATTGAAGAGGGTATCACGGTGCTTCCAAAAAGTCTGTAATACGCCGAAGGACCAACGGGTGCGTTGTTTGACAAATTGCTTCACCGTCTCCGGAGCTTCTGTAACAGCCACAGCTCTATTTTCATTTTCGATCTTGTAACCTGCCCGTAGAATACGGATAGTCAGGTCACAATCCTCGGCCAAAGTATCTACAGTGAAACCTCCGACTTCAGCTATCACAGAACGCTTGAAAGCGCCTATAGCTCCCGGTACTACGGTGATGGCATTGATATGAGCATAAGCCATCCGATCGAAATTCTGACTTGTAGTGTACTCAATGCTCTGCCAAGTGGTCATCATATTGATGCGATTACCCACTTTGACATATCCGGCTACAGCTCCTACATCCGAGGTAGCATTCTCTCCAACGAAATGTGACATCAATAATGATAATGCAGTGGAGTAAAGCTTAGTATCAGCATCAATACATACCACATACTCAGCATCGGAGTGTTCAATACCGTAATTAAGAGCTGATGCTTTACCACCATTGGGCTTTGTGTAAACCTTTACTTTGTGATGAGAATCAAACTTTGACGCCACACTATTATAGGTAGAGTCCTTACTTCCATCATCGACAAATACAATATCAAAGTTCGGGTAATCCTGCTTGAGTAAGTTTTTCAATGAGGATACTGCATTGATCTCCTCATTGTAGGCAGGGACAATGATAGATACCTTGGGGTATGATATCAATGTATCATGTTTTGTTAATTGATGGCTCCTTCTCTCTTTTCGTTTTTCTATGATAGCCCACACGATCATAAATGCAAGGCGAATAATGCCAAGCGTAACAAAGATGATAAAAAGGGCTGCAAGAAAACGCCCCAAAGCAAAGAAGATGTTTGCCAGAATCATATTAGACTGCAAGGCATAGTAAGTATGATCTCTGGGCACAGGAGGCATAAGCACGTCTTTCGGTTTGTTGAGCAAACCTGAGATAGTGGTGAATGTATAGCCCTCCTTATGCAAGCTATCAATGATAACGGGTAAGGCTTTCACCGTAGCCTCCCTACTATCGCCACCTGCATCATGCAAGAGAATGATATTGCCTTTCTCCTTATGCACAGCATCTATCACTCTGGCAATAATGGTATCAGCGGATATTCCGGGTTGCCAATCTTCCGGATCTATGTTCTCTCCAATATCCAAATAATTCTGCTCTCTTGCCAGCATCACCGGTATTACTTCCTCTTGAGTCACCGGCTCACTATCTGCGTTGTAGGGAGCACGGAACAGAATGGTGCTGTGTCCCGTAACACTCTCAAGCAACAACCGAGTGAGCTTGAGTTCACGGAGTGCTTCGGCACGGGATACTTTAGCAATATTGGGATGTGTAAAGGTATGATTACCTATCTCATACCCTTCTTTGAAAATACGTTTGAGAAGAGGTAAGTTCTGCTCTGCCTCTAATCCTACGATAAAGAAAGCAGCAGGGACATTGCGCGACTTGAGAATATCCAATATCTTCGGAGTAAACTCGGCACTGGGTCCATCGTCAAAAGTAAGAACCAACTTCTTGGGATCAGCTGCCCCTAACTTATGTATCTGGTAGTCCGAAGGGATCTCCACGTATTTCTCTTCAGCAATAAGCATAGACGTGCTATCAATCTCCATAGCAACCTTGCCGGGATGAGGAGCATTGATTACATCCAATATCTCACCATCTCCTACATAATCCACATTTCTCTTATTCTCGGGGATAAACTCAAGTCGTTTGAAATCAAAATTACGCACTTGAGGCAAAGCCAAATCATGTCGATAGTAACGCCACATACGCCAATCCTCACTTCCGAGACGCCAGAGTGCAAATCCGGCCATACCTGACTCCACACCAAACCTCATGGTGTTAAATGAAGTGGCAGCATCAGTAAAATACACTTGATGTTTTGTACCCTTATCATCTTGGTATCCATAAGTCAGATTATAAGTATTATTATCAAAGTTGATAGTTGAGTTGCTTGCTTTGGCTCTTGAGAGTGCTTGCTGATACGTAACACTTCCATCATTATTATCAGGGTGAGGCCAATCATAACCAAATCCTGCTAACCCCAGGATGATCTTTTCGGCCGGTATTTCTTTTACAATCTTATCCACGGCCGCTTCTATCCATCTTTGAGAACTGATAGGCCCTGCATCGCCACCGCCGTAATATTCGTCGTAAGCCATGAGAATGAAATAATCGGCATAGTTACTCATCTCCTTTACATTGTAGTCATCATTGAAAGGCATAATGTCTACAGATACGATAAGACCGGCTTGATGAAACGCTTCAGAAATCTCCTTGACAAAACGAACAAATGGCTCATTGGATGATTCGGCCAACTCCTCAAAGTCAATATTTATACCTATGAAGTTATGCCTCTTACAGTATGCCAGAAGCTGGGCAATAAGATGTGAGCGTTTTGCCTTATCATGAAAGATACGACTTACAGGTTCGGCATGAAACTCTCTATTGAAGTTATTACTCAAAATAGGCATGATGGGTACTTTACTCCTCTTCATCGCCTTATATCCCTCTGGGTCCATATTGAGTCTTAGAGAATCTGTCTTAGGATCAATAAAGAACCACTCCGGGATAATTAAATTAAGATGCCGGATATTATTCTTGAGAGATGTAAGAGACTGTGGGTCCCATGCTACATAAAAAGCAGAGCGTATTCCACCCTTCATCTTCGCCCACTCAGCCATACGTCCACTGCGTGGTGTCAATTGAGCTTTTTGCGCTACTGCACGATGTTTATGTTCCGCATGGAGCTTCTCATAATCTGAATGTGGCTTCTTTACAGATATTGCATTCCGATAGCCTTTGTATTCTTTTGAGAGTTTTGTTTCCTGAAGAAATGGCTTTGATGCAGTAATTACACTCCTATAGTCATATCGGAAAGGAATCTCAGGCTTTCTATCAAATGAGAACGAAATCACCAAAGCCGCTATAAAGAGAGAGAGGATAAAGATAATTACTCTGAAGCTCCACTTAAACTTCTTCCACCTTGTAGAATTATCTGTCTGAAAAATCTGCATATTTACTTATACATTATTAAGAGAAAAGCAATCATTGTTAAGCACGACTATTGAACAACAGAACACCGACAGCTCAAACCATAATCTAAATTTCATTTACTGTGAATGATTATTAAACAGAACACCAACCTTTTTATTATGTAAAGGGAATATTTTTTACACTATAATGACAGAATTATTAGTTCGTTTTTTATTTCATAAATTTGTACCCATATATTCATCTCATGAAACATAATGATATAATACTTGTAGGCCATCCTGCAATCTCTCTGAATATTATTTATAGTAAGCGGCGTAGTATGGGAATCTATATCTATGCCAATGGATGTGCCGAAGTGAGGATACCCCATTATACCTCCATAAACGAGATACAAGAATTCGTACAATCACGAAGCAACTGGATAGAGAAACACCGTGCCAAGATTGAAGCATATCAAAAGCAAAGTAGTAATGATGAAGTAGATTATACAGAGGGTACTCCTCTTCGTCTATTAGGCAAGTCTTATAGATTACAAATCTATGAGTCCCCAGTTATTAGTGTCAAAATCATTGATGATAAAATTGTACTTCACTGCCCCAAAGATACAAATAGAAAAAATATTATAAGCGCATGGTATACCATGATCGGTAAAAAATTCCTACCCTCTTTATTTAGGCCTGTTATCAATCAATTTCAAAATAAATATAAGGTAATACCACAAGAACTAAAGTATCGAAAAATGAAAAGTAAGTGGGGCAGCTGTTCTTCTACCGGGACAATCACTTTAAACACCGAACTCATAAAAGCTCCCGAATCGTGTATCAGATATGTAATGATTCATGAGCTGTGTCATCTACTCGAGCACAATCATTCAAAACATTTTTATCACTATTTGGAGGCGGAAGTGCCGGATTGGAAGTCTTTGAAGCAAGAGCTCAATACCATTCTATTATAACCTTACAATATCCTCAAGTCAGCTCTATCATCGTAGCGTCAGGATACGCTGCCACCCTACCTCCTCGTATCCTAGCTCTCCTCGTATCCTAATTTTCCTCTCCTATACATACATATAAAAAAGCAAGGGGAGTGTAAGCTTGTATACTTACACTCCCCTTCGTCTTTGTAAAAACGGCAGCTACCTACTCTCCCACTGTGACGCAGTACCATCGGCACGATCGGGCTTAACTTCTCTGTTCGGAATGGGAAGAGGTGGAACCCCGACGTTATAACCGCCTGAATATCTCTAAATAACATCGTTAAAAAAGAAGAATTAAAAACTCAACCAATACATTTTTATCGAGCTAATAATCGTAAAGCCAAAATACACTAAATGCTTTCTATAAAGATGTATCTCTCTCTGATTAGTTTTGAACTTTTCAGATATACTACTTTTTACTTAGCACTGCGTAAATATTTTGGGCTATTAGTACTGCTCGGCTATGACGTTACCGCCTTTACACCTGCAGCCTATCAAGGTCATAGTCTATAACCACCCTTATATGGAGATCTAATCTTGAGGCGAGCTTCGTACTTAGATGCTTTCAGCACTTATCTCTTCCGGACTTAGATACTCGGCTATGCACCTGGCGGTACAACCGATAAACCAGTGGTCCGTCCAACACGGTCCTCTCGTACTAGTGTCAGAGCCTCGCAAATCTCCTGCGCCCACAACAGATAGAGACCGAACTGTCTCACGACGTTCTGAACCCAGCTCGCGTGCCACTTTAATGGGCGAACAGCCCAACCCTTGGGACCTTCTCCAGCCCCAGGATGTGACGAGCCGACATCGAGGTGCCAAACCGCTCCGTCGATATGAGCTCTTGGGAGCGATCAGCCTGTTATCCCCGGAGTACCTTTTATCCTTTGAGCGATGGCCCTTCCATACGGAACCACCGGATCACTATGCTCTAGTTTCCTACCTGTGCGACTTGTTTGTCTCCCAGTCAAGCACCCTTGTGCCATTACACTCTGCGACCGGTTACCAATCGGCCTGAGGGTACCTTTAGAAGCCTCCGTTACGCTTTTGGAGGCGACCACCCCAGTCAAACTACCCACCATACAATGTCCTCTGAAAACAGAGTTAGAACCCAAATAACAAAAGGGCCGTATTTCAACAGTGACTCCTCGAATACTGGCGTACCCGACTCATAGTCTCCGGCCTATCCTACACATTTGTTACCCAAATACAATGTAAAGCTATAGTAAAGGTTCACGGGGTCTTTTCGTCCCGTTGCGGGTAATCGGCATCTTCACCGATACTACAATTTCACCGAGCTCGCGGTTGAGACAGTGCCCAGATCGTTACACCATTCGTGCAGGTCGGAACTTACCCGACAAGGAATTTCGCTACCTTAGGACCGTTATAGTTACGGCCGCCGTTTACTGGGGCTTCAATTCAATGCTTCTCCTTAAGGATGACATCTCCTCTTAACCTTCCAGCACCGGGCAGGTGTCAGGCTATATACTGCATGTTTCCATTTTGCATAGCCATGTGTTTTTGTTAAACAGTCGCCTGGGCCTATTCTCTGCGGCCTCTCCGGAGAGAGGCGTCCTTTTTCCCGAAGTTACAGGACTATTTTGCCTAGTTCCTTAACCGCGATTCACTCGAGCGCCTTAGTATACTCAACCCAACCACCTGTGTCGGTTTACGGTACGGGTGTTAATAAAATATGCTTAGCGGGTTTTCTTGGGAGCCTGTTTACATCCATTTCACTTCGTGCATGCACTCCGTGTACTGTCAGGTTCGGATCTCAAGGCGGATTTGCCTACCTCGATCAACTCCTACACCCTTTAACCACCTATTCCGTCAGATGGCAGGACTATCACTTCTCCGTCACCACATCGCTCTTATTATCAGTACCGGAATATTAACCGGTTCGTCCATCGGAATCGCCTTTCGACTTATCCTTAGGCCCCGACTGACCCTGATCCGATTAGCGTTGATCAGGAAACCTTGGTCTTTCGGCGAGGGGGTTTCTCACCCCCTTTATCGTTACTTATACCTACATTTGCTTTTCCGTAAACTCCAGCAATGGTTGTCCCATTACCTTCGACGTCGACGGAATGCTCCCCTACCGATGTTTTATTACATCCCACGGCTTCGGTAAACCGCTTATGCCCGATTATTATCCACGCCGGAATCCTCGACTAGTGAGCTGTTACGCACTCTTTAAATGAATGGCTGCTTCCAAGCCAACATCCTAGCTGTCTTTGCATTCTGACTTCGTTTGTTCAACTTAGCGGTTATTTCGGGACCTTAGCCGGTGGTCTGGATTCTTCTCCTCTCGGACATGGACCTTAGCACCCATGCCCTCACTCCTTGACTATGACTTGTACGCATTCGGAGTTTATCTGGACTTGATAGCCGGTGAAAGCCTCGCATCCAATCAGTCGCTCTACCTCATACAAGAAACATCAAAGGCTGCACCTAAATGCATTTCGGGGAGTACGAGCTATCTCCAAGTTTGATTAGCCTTTCACCCCTACCCTCAGTTCATTCGAAAGCTTTTCAACGCTTACCGATTCGGACCTCCACTCAGTGTTACCTGACCTTCATCCTGACCAAGGGTAGATCACTTGGTTTCGCGTCTACTCAAACCGACTATATTACGCCCTATTCAGACTCGCTTTCGCTACGGCTCCTCGTCTCTCGCGACGATTAACCTTGCCGGCCCAAGTAACTCGTAGGTTCATTATGCAAAAGGCACGCCGTCACATCTTTATCGATGCTCCGACCGCTTGTAGGCAGACGGGTTCAGGGTCTATTTCACTCCTCTGTTAGAGGTTCTTTTCACCTTTCCCTCACGGTACTGGTTCACTATCGGTCTCTCGGGAGTATTTAGCCTTACGGGATGGGCCCCGCTAATTCACACAGGATTTCTCGTGTCCCGCGCTACTCAGGATACTTCTAACCTAATTTCTTGATGCCGGATACGCAGCTTTCATGCTCTTCGGCCGGATTTTCCAATCCGTTCTCCTATCAATCAATTATAAGTAAATCGAAGTCCTATTACCCCGCTATTGCCGAAACAATAACGGTTTGGGCTGTTCCCCGTTCGCTCGCCACTACTAAGGGAATCACTTTTGTTTTCTTCTCCTATGGGTACTTAGATGTTTCAGTTCCCCACGTTCGCTCACTACTAGGTAGTGTGACATGTCTTCTACATGCCGGGTTGCCCCATTCGGATATCTGCGGATCAAATCGTATGTGCCGATCCCCGCAGCTTTTCGCAGCTTATCACGTCCTTCGTCGCCTCCGAGAGCCTAGGCATCCACCGTCTGCCCTTAACTAATTTTGCGCCGTCCGTATAATCTCTTACGAAATTAAACGGATTTAGTATACTTTAGCTTTTTTATTTGCTCTATGTTTTGTTGTTTTTTTAATGTCTTCTTTTTAACTATGTCAATGATCGCTTTTATCTTAATTTCCCCCTTATCTCAGTGAGAACATCAGATAACATACGTGGAGAATATCGGATTCGAACCGATGACCCCCTGCGTGCAAGGCAGGTGCTCTAGCCAGCTGAGCTAATCCCCCGTATATATGCTTTATTCCTATAAAGCTCCCTAAGGTGTAGTCCCAGGCAGAGTTGAACTGCCGACCTCTACATTATCAGTGTAGCGCTCTAACCAACTGAGCTATAGGACTGCGTTATGCTGTTCAATCTCTTTGCTGGGGCGTGTATCCTTAAATATATACGGAATGCTTGGATTAATTAGAAAACACTGCTTATTTGTCACTTAAAAGCAATGATCCTTTTCTCTCTTTCTGCTCGGCTTCCTTATTATTTATTATCCCCGGTTTCTCATTCGAGATGGTTTCTCGCATGATATCATATCGTCCCGAAAAATGTAGACCGTAAATCAGTTACATCCGGCCTATCCCCTTTTAGTTGTAATACCCAACACTTGTCTCTCTTTTGCAATACCTTTATAGCTTACCAGCATACAATCTATTTTAGCTTATCAAGCACTTTACTACTTTAATATTATTCAAAGCAGCGTGACCTTAAGCATTATTTTCTTTAAGAGTCTCCAGAAAGGAGGTGTTCCAGCCGCACCTTCCGGTACGGCTACCTTGTTACGACTTAGCCCCAGTCACCTGTATTACCCTAGGCCGACCCTTGCGGTTACGGACTTTAGGTACTCCAGACTCCCATGGCTTGACGGGCGGTGTGTACAAGGCCCGGGAACGTATTCACCGCGCCATGGCTGATGCGCGATTACTAGCGAATCCAGCTTCACGGAGTCGAGTTGCAGACTCCGATCCGAACTGGGATGGGGTTTGGAGATTCGCATCCTGTCGCCAGGTAGCTGCCCTTTGTCCCCACCATTGTAACACGTGTGTCGCCCCGGATGTAAGGGCCGTGCTGATTTGACGTCATCCACACCTTCCTCACGGCTTACGCCGGCAGTCTCGGTAGAGTCCTCAGCTTTACCTGTTAGTAACTACCAATGTGGGTTGCGCTCGTTATGGCACTTAAGCCGACACCTCACGGCACGAGCTGACGACAACCATGCAGCACCTACATAGACGCCCCGAAGGGAAAAGGACTTTCATCCCCTATCGTCTACATTTCAATCCCGGGTAAGGTTCCTCGCGTATCATCGAATTAAACCACATGTTCCTCCGCTTGTGCGGGCCCCCGTCAATTCCTTTGAGTTTCACCGTTGCCGGCGTACTCCCCAGGTGGATTACTTAACGCTTTCGCTCAGGAGCATACATTGTATCGCATACGCCCAGTAATCATCGTTTACTGCGTGGACTACCAGGGTATCTAATCCTGTTTGATACCCACGCTTTCGTGCTTCAGCGTCAGTAATGCCTTAGTAAGCTGCCTTCGCAATCGGAGTTCTGCGTGATATCTATGCATTTCACCGCTACACCACGCATTCCGCCTACCTCATCCATACTCAAGCTCCCCAGTTTCAACGGCAATGTCCGGGTTGAGCCCGAACCTTTCACCGCTGACTTAAAAAGCCGCCTACGCACCCTTTAAACCCAATAAATCCGGATAACGCTCGCATCCTCCGTATTACCGCGGCTGCTGGCACGGAGTTAGCCGATGCTTATTCGCTGGGATACATTCATAACACTACTCGTAGCGCCCGTTATTCTCCCGCAAAAGAAGTTTACAATCCATAAGACCTTCATCCTTCACGCGACTTGGCTGGTTCAGGCTCTCGCCCATTGACCAATATTCCTCACTGCTGCCTCCCGTAGGAGTCTGGTCCGTGTCTCAGTACCAGTGTGGGGGATAAACCTCTCAGTTCCCCTACCCATCGTTGCCTTGGTGAGCCGTTACCCCTACCAACTAGCTAATGGGACGCATGCCTATCTTACAGCTATAAATATTTCCTTACTCTATCATGCGATAATATAAGAATATGCGGTGTTAGTCCGTCTTTCAACGGGTTATCCCCCTCTGTAAGGTAAGTTGCATACGCGTTACGCACCCGTGCGCCGGTCGCCGGCAGAGTATTGCTACTCCCCGATGCCCCTCGACTTGCATGTGTTAAGCCTGTCGCTAGCGTTCATCCTGAGCCAGGATCAAACTCTTCAATGTTATATTTGTTTTTGTTTGTTTCTGTTTTTCGCTCTAAAGAATCTTGCTTTATCAGTTCTCGATTTATTAAGTTGTAGCCTGTATAAAGTTATTGTTTTTGACGGTTGGATATTTTGTTGATAAACCAACGTTTCTTTTTTACTTGTACTACACTTTTCGTTTCAATATGAAATATCTCAAAGATCGCTCTTTTTTCTCTTTTTATTCAAAACAAACTTCTCTTTCTTTCCCGCGGTGTCTCTTGGCGAAAACCGCTTCCGTTTGTTTGCGGATGCAAAGGTAAAGAAAATGTTTTATTACTTCCAAATTTTTTCGAAAGTTTTTTTTGATGCGGTGTAGAGCAGTCTAAAACAACCACCCTTACGGAATCAAAATCATCTTCATCCCTTTTCTTAATTGTACTCATGAAACGCCTCTCTCTTCTTTCCCCTTTTCCTCAGGATCGCCTCATACATATATAAGAGCAACCCTAACCTCCCGCACGAAATCCCGTACAGCCAAGGACAAAAAAACAGGTCCTTAAAAACCTGCCTACTTCAGTGACACCCCCCTCTCTATCCGATAGTGCTCAAAGCCCTAAAGAATTATTCGGAAGCATACATCCATCAGAAGTCGATTCATACAATCCCGCTCGAATTGTGAGTGCAAATGTAGACCCTTTTTTATTACAATCCAAACTTTCTTGAGTGTTTATTCTGTTAAAATATGTCAAACCACTACTCCACAGACTTATGGAGAAACAGTGAAATATCCAAAAACAACGAAGGCAACGGGAATAGGTGGCCAAAATCCCCGGCAAGTGGCGTGACAATGGGGCGAAGCGACGGGGAGTGAGGGTGAATTGGCGAGGAGTGGAGAGTCCAGTTGAGCTCGTTTAGCTGTTTTTGTAGGAGATTGGGACAGCACAAATAGGCATAGCTCACCAATCGGCTAAAAGGGATTAGCTGTTTTTGTAGGAGATTACTAGGGTGGAAGGATTCGTATTTCCCTATGTCGACACGGGCTAAGGTGGGAAATCAATCAATACATATATATAGATGGTGGATATATATATGGTGTATGATGAATGTGTACAGGAATGGAAGGATAATTATTAAGTTTTTAGTATAGTTTATAGGTATGAGGGGTGAGTTAAGTAATGGCAGAGAGTAAACCATGAAAGAAAAGGGGAATACGTCGGTGCCGGATCAGCTCCATTTTGACAGAATGACAGAATTGGGGCAGTGCGGCACAGACTACCGTCAGAGAGTAAAATGCCGGAATTCCCATAACTAAAGTTTTTGCGTTGGCTATAGGATTCCCTCAAATCGCAGTGTTTTTAGTTTAAAAACTAAGCTTATTTATACAAAGTCTAAATAAGAATCATCTTTCCAACGCCTTTTTTCGGGGTGAAGAAAGGCCTTAATAAATCAAGAAGCGGTAAAATGTGCATTTATTGCACAATCATAAAATACCCTACCTCTATCGTCAATTTATTTAACCGGGTGCAAAAACAAAACAAAAGAATGCAGATAGATCAAATTCGATGAGAAGAGGTCTGCCATCCATATAGGATAAGTCCGTCGTCCGTGTACATAAGTCTGCCGTCCGTGTACGATAAGTCAATTGTCCGTATAGCATAGGTCGGCTATCCGTATACGATGAATTTTGAAGGCTAAAAGACAGGAAAGAAAAAAGTGAAATGTGAAATGCGGAAGTTGGAGGATAAGTGAAATAAGCCTTTTGAAAGGGATAATGGAGAAGGAATATGGGATGAAACCGAATTCAACCACAGTATAATATAATGTATAATAGAATAGATACTATCGGAGCCTACTCCAATGAGCGATGGAATTCCAACTACAGTATAATATAACGGCTCAGTCTGATAATCATGCATGGCTCACGCAATGTACTTAAGGCACTTACATCAGAATATCTGAAGGGGATAAATCCTGAACTATCAGAGAGAGGGAGAGAGAGAGAGGATACACCCACGAAATTCATGAGTATATAGACTTATAGGTCTGAATTTATCCGATTTCTCTGCAATATATTACCCAATCATACGCCATATATTCCCATGCTTATATAAAAATCAGTCGTAATTCGCTTGTAAACATAATCGGTTCATTGTTCATCATTAGCCCATTTGTAATTCGCATCCCCTTCCCATAAAGCAATTCGCAAAAAAAACAGCCCCCACACAACAACAAAGATACAACACAAAACGACCATTTGTCAAGACCCACTAATCCCTCAAAAACCATCACAAATCCAACAAGCACAATCCCCCCCCCTTAAACTGACAAAATGATACCACTCCCCTCAACCCTATATGATAATACAAAGCCATCCCTAAACCAGAGAAAGATGATGAATTACCATCGAATGGGGGTTTGATGATGTGCTTCGAGGTATTTATTGGCAAGAGAAAAATGCTTGCATCCCAAAAATCCGCGGTGAGCTGATAATGGAGAGGGGTGAGGTGCTTCCAAAACAAGGTGTCGTGTGCGATCGATCATGGCCCCTTTGCGACGGGCATAACTCCCCCATAACATAAACACTAAATGTTCGCGCGTATTTGCCAGAGTGCGTATCACCTCGTCCGTGAAACTCTCCCAGCCTATACCTTGATGTGAACCAGCGTGCCCCGCACGCACCGTAAGCGTGGCATTGAGGAGCAATACCCCTTGCTCTACCCAAGGTAATAAGTTGCCTCCCACGATTTGAGATGGGGTGCCGGTGTCGTTTTTGATCTCCTGGAGCATATTTCTCAAACTCGGAGGAACCGGCACACCGGGAGGAACAGAAAAAGCCAAACCCTCGGCTTGTCCAAATTCATGATACGGATCTTGACCCAAGATTACGACTTTTACTTTTTCGGGTGGGCACAAATCCAAAGCTCTGAAAATATACTTACCGGGAGGATATATAGGGTGGGTACCGGCATATTCCTGCTTGACCGTGTGGATAAGGTGTTCGAAATACAGCTTATCAAATTCACCCGACAAAATACGCTTCCAACCATCGTCAATTCTTACATTCATGCGCTAAATAATCTCAAAAAATTAATGATAGTTACAAAGGTAAGTATTCAATATCATTCCAATAACGAATGTTTTATTGTAATTTCGTCTTTTGGAAATAAACTTATCAAGTTAGACTCAATGAATTTTCTTCATAGACTGATTATAGGCTTGGGCACTGCCTCTATCTCTATCATGGGAGTATCAGCACAGAACCCTGCCGCACTCAACTATATCAAAAATGCCGAAAGTCGCGAGCATGCACAGACTGGGCTTATAGTCCGGGCTTGTGCCACGGGCAAGACGCTACTCGAATACAATAGCAATCAAAGAATGTGCCCTGCGTCACTAACAAAAATAATGACTACCGGAGCCATACTGCGCCTCAAAGGACCTGACTTCCACTTCTCCACACGCATCTTTACTACGGGGCCTATACAAATGGGGACTTTACATGGCGATATCATAGTGTATGGAGGAGGAGATCCGGCATTAGAATCCCACTACACCCCACTTGACAGAGGCAGATTCAAAAGGGAACTCATCGCTGCAATAGAACATGCGGGCATCAAAGAAATAACCGGAGATATCTGGGTGGATGCCTCACGCTATGGCGATGAAGGAGTAAACCCCACATGGATGGTGGAAGATATAGGGAACTACTACGGCACGGGGACTTACGGCTTCAACATCTTTGACAATAGAATAAACCTCACGCTCAACTCTGTGGGAAAAGTGCCACAGGTGCTCAAGGCCAATCCTGAACACCCTGAGATGAAATGGATAAACAAAACAACTATAGGGCGCGATAGTGTGTGGTGTATGATGATCCCCTTCCTCAACCAAGGCATCATCTACGGGAGCATTCCGCCTAAACAGAAGTACTATACACTGAAAACGGCTCTACCCGACCCGGCTACATACGGAGCTGTGAACATCAAAACTTGGCTGGGACAGGCGGGTGTAAAAGTAGACGGTAAAGGCTTGGGGGCATACGAACCTCTCAAAACGAATCAGGGCTCACTGGTGATGGAGTACAACTCGCTACCACTGGATACGCTGCTCAAAGTGACGAACTTCAGAAGTGTAAATAGCTTTGCGGAGGCCATGATGAAAGAGGTGGAGACTGCAAATCAACCTATATATGGACAAAATATCATACGACCATACAAAATAGAGGATTACTGGAAGGCAACGCTGGGTATACAGCAGGAAGAGATGACCTTGTACGATGGATGCGGACTATCGCCCAAAAACAGAATTACCCCGGATGTATTGAGCCGTACACTACTCTCACTGATGCACGATGCTAACCCGCAAGACAACGTATTCCTCCATAGCCTGCCACGTGCGGGCAAGGAAGGATCAGTGCGGAGCATACTCAGTGACGGAGCAGTAGAAGCCTACTTGAAAAGCGGTAGTATGTCCGGTGTACTGGGGTACGGAGGATATGTACAGAACAAAGGGAACTGGTATGTGGTAGTATTCATATCCAATGATCACAACAGTGCCTATGTGATGAAGCACGCCTTCGACCAATTTGTAAAAAGCTACTTTGCGTAATAGAGACTGTTGCAAAAGTCAACAGTCTTGTGGATTTTGGAGGCAAAGCCGACAAAAGACACTTTGACCGGGCAGAGAAGGTAAAGTGCAAGGCGCTAAGAGTGAGTGCACAGGGAGTTTACTTCAGGTAAATGACCTAGCGCGAATCTCGCAAGCAACGAAGCAATTGGCCTGCTATGCAACGGTCTCTAATAGAGATTCACTTTTGACATCAATAAGAAAGGTCATCGGCACGAATGCTGATGACCTTATTTTTTAGAGCGAATTAATTGCAAATACGGTTATTTCTCACGGATAAATATGTTGATGGGAGTGCCTTCAAAGTTCCAGTTTTCACGAATTTTATTTTCCAAGAAACGTTTGTACGGTTCTTTGACCCACTGTGGCAGATTGCAGAAAAATGCAAAACTGGGCACAGCAGTAGGGAGTTGCATCACATATTTAATCTTGATATACTTGCCTTTCCATGCAGGAGGAGGTGTAGCTTCTATGATGGGCAACATGACTTCGTTGAGTTTGTGCGTAGCTACCCGAGTGCTTCTATTCTTATAGACCTCGCTTACCGTCTCGAGCACTTTGAAAATGCGCTGCTTGGTAAGAGCTGAAATGAAAAGAATAGGGAAATTGGTAAAAGGAGCAAAGCGTGAACGTATGGCCTCCTGATAATGCTTGATGGCGGCAGTGCTCTTGTCTTCGACCAAATCCCATTTATTGACACAGACTACGAGTCCCTTACTATTCTTCTGGATCAATGAGAATATATTGAGATCTTGACTCTCTATACCACGAGTAGCATCGATCATAAGCACACACACATCACTGCTCTCGATAGCTCTTATAGAACGGATAACGGAGTAGTACTCCAGATCCTCATCGACCTTACCTTTCTTGCGAATACCGGCTGTATCAACCAAATAGAAATTGAGCCCAAATTTATTATAATGTGTATAAACGGAGTCACGAGTAGTACCGGCAATATCCGTAACAATGTTGCGCTCCTCTCCGATAAAAGCATTGACAAGCGATGATTTACCGGCATTGGGACGCCCTACAATGGCGATACGCGGACAATCGGGCTCAATGATCTCTTCCGCTTTTTCGGGAAGAGCCTCTACAACTTTGTCAAGCAGATCACCTGTGCCGGAGCCACTGATAGCGGATACACAGAAAGGATCGCCCAAGCCAAATGAGTAGAACTCAGATGCCGCATAGTGCTGAGCAAAATTGTCGGCCTTATTGGCGACGAGAATAATAGGCTTCTTGGAGCGCCTTAGTTTGGCAGCGACTTCGTCGTCTTCGAGAGTGATGCCGTTTTCGACATCAACAACGAAGAGGATAAGATCTGCCTCGTCCATGGCTATCTCTACCTGCTTGTTGATCTCTCCTTCGAAAACATCTTCGGAACCAACTACCCAACCGCCTGTATCAACGATAGAGAATTCCTTGTCCAGCCATAGCACCTTGCCATACTGTCTGTCTCGGGTGGTACCCGAGACTTCGTTTACAATGGCTTGTCGAGTCTGAGTCAAGCGATTGAAAAGTGTTGATTTACCCACATTGGGACGGCCTACTATGGCTACTAAATTACTCATTGGGATTTCTACTTTTATAATAATCAATGCTTCCCTACAGCCTGGGGCAGAGGGAAAGTACTTATACGGATAAGTGGGACAACTGCCTAATCGCCCAGTTGGTATCCGTATGATTTGAGAAGGTTGTCTCTGTTGCGCCAGTCTTTTTCCACCTTGACATACATCTCCAGAAAGATCTTTTTCTCAAAAAATCTCTCTAAGTCCTGCCGAGCCATGGAACCGACCTTTTTGAGCGCAGCACCTTTGTGCCCTATAATAATTCCTTTTTGAGACTCACGCTCCACAATGACAAGGGCACGTATATGTATCTTGTGGTCATCTTCTTTGAACTCTTCGACAATAACTTCTACCGAATAAGGGATCTCTTTCTGATAATACAGCAGGATCTTTTCTCGGATGATCTCTGTGACAAAGAAGCGTGCAGGCCTATCAGTGAGCGCATCCTTGTCAAAATAGGGAGGTGATGGAGGGATAAGACTTTCGATGCGCTTCTTGAGCGGCTCCACAGTGAAGCGGTTAGTTGCTGACAGGGGAATAATCTCGGCCTGTGGCAACTCGTTGTGCCAATGCTCTACAATAGCCTCGAGGTCTTGCTGATTGCTCAGATCGATCTTATTGATCACAAGAATTACAGGGCAAGTAGCTTTTTTGACACGCTCAAGAAACTTCTCGTTCTTGTCGAATTTTTCCACAATATCAGTAACATACACCAACACATCAGCATCACCGAGAGCGGACTCGGAGAAGCCCAACATGCTTTGCTGCAGCTTATAATTGGGCTGTAATACTCCGGGCGTATCGCTATATACGATCTGCATATCCGGAGTATTGACAATACCTAATATTCTGTGACGAGTGGTTTGTGCTTTGGATGTAATAATAGAGATGCGTTCTCCCACCAACACATTCATCAGTGTAGATTTGCCCACATTGGGGTTTCCTACAATGTTTACAAATCCTGATCTGTGCTTAGTTTCTTCCATTAGTGCGCACTCTTATTAATTATTTCTCTTTCCTTCGTAGGCCCATTTAACGTACACAGCACCCCATGTAAAGCCTGCGCCAAAAGAAGTGAGGATAAGATTGTCTCCTTTGTGGAGCTTGTCTTCCCACTGCCATAGACATATAGGAATAGTAGCACAGCTAGTGTTACCTATATACTGGATGTTGATCATCACCTTCTCTTCGGGCACTTCGAGCATTCTTGCCACAGCATCGATGATACGGAGATTGGCTTGGTGAGGCACTACCCAGGCTACATCATCATGTGTAAGGTGGTTTCTCTTCATGACCTCACGACAAGCAGATGACATGTCACGCACGGCATGCTTGAATACGGCACTGCCTTCCTGATAGACAAAGTGTTCACGCCTGTCGATAGTCTCATGGGAGGGTGGACAAGCGGAGCCCCCGGCCCTCATGATCAGGTTATCTTTGCCAATACCATTGGTGCGGAGTATGCTATCGAGAACTCCTACTTCATCATCAGTAGGCTCCAATAGCACACAGCCTGCGGCATCTCCAAAGAGCGGGCAGGTTGAGCGATCGGTGTAATCCGTTATGGCCGACATCTTGTCGGTAGCGATGACAAGTATTTTCTTGTATCTGCCCGATCGGATATAGTTGGCGCCTGTCTCCAATGCGTATATAAAACTCGGACATGCAGACTGCATATCGAATGTAAAAGCGTTCTTACACCCCAGCTCATAGGCCACAATAGAAGCCGTGGTGGGAAAATGATAGTCCGCTGTATTGGTCGCTATAATTATACCTTCTATATCTTCAGCATTCACTGAATTTCTATTGAACAGATCCTTGGCAGCTTCGATAGCCATGTATGAGGAACCTTTTGTAGGATCTTTCAATATACGACGTTCTTTAATACCCACGCGAGTGGTAATCCACTCATCATTAGTATCAACCATCTTCTCAAGGTCTGCGTTGGTTAGTTTGTCGGGGGGTAAATATCCGCCCACGGCAGTTATAACTGCATTTATATTACTCATCTTCTCTAAATAATTTTGTTTTAGAAAGTGTAAAGATACCGCTAAAATACAAAAAAAGTCCTATAGATTAGCTATAGGACTTCTTAATAACTTGTATCTCAACGGATGCAATTAGATTGCCACCTCTTTTTCGATTGCCAATTTACCACGGTAATAACCGCATTCCTGACATACAGTGTGATAAATGTGCCATGCACCACAGTTAGGGCATTTTGCCAAAGTAGGCATGGCTGCCTTGTCGTGTGTACGACGCTTGGCGGTACGAGTCTTGGACTGTCTTCTTTTAGGATGTGCCATTGTCTTTTATTATATTATTATTAATCTTTTTTCAATGATTTAAGCGCACTCCAGCGCGGATCTGTTTTCTCTTCCGGCATCTTATCACCGGCCATATGTTCACGATAATGCTTGATCATCTCCTGATCGCACATTCCATCCTCATGAATCCGTTGGATGGGCATAGCCAGCACTACATACTCGTAAAATATCCATGAAAGGTCTATGACTCCTTCTTTTTCTGGCACGATGATTACTTCTTCGTTGACCTCTTGGTACTCAGGCCCCATCTTTACTACAAGATGCTCATCGGCCTCTATGGGCACTTCCATATCTGCCAGACAGCGATCACACGAGGTGATAACGTCTCCATCAATGGCAAAATCCATATCGAATATTTCGTGAGACTTACGAACGGTAGCTTGGACACACACATTACCGCCTGATACTTCCTGAGAATCAAGATCTCTAAAATATTTGTCGTCCAAATCGAATGTAAATTCGTGTACTCCGTCCGACAGAGATTTCAGTTTAAGCGTATATTTATCCGAATGCTTCACGTCTAATTATCGTAAAATCTCTGCAAAAGTAAGGAAATCAAAGCACACACACAAACGGCCTTGTGAAATTATTGCTATTTATGTGTATCAAAAGATCTTTTTTCATCTCCACAATCGGTCATTCGCAGAGCTATTGTACGCTATTTTATTGAATAAACTATAAAAGCAGCGGCAGGAATAAAAATATTTAACGAGTTAAAAATATTTACCCCCACCGCTATCAATGTATCCTATTTCAACAACCCAGCTTGGTACGCATGCTCTCTCCCAAAGCCCTCTTGCGCTCGATATGATCCAGCACTTCCAGCACAAAGGGATTAGTCTCAAAGGCTCCACGCACGTTTTCAAAATCAATCTCTTTGTCTCCACCATTGAGATCAATACCAAAGCCCACACGTGCGCTCATAGTAAACTCCTTACGCGCATCATCATAGAGCATTCTATCGAGCTCTACTACACACTCTTCCCATTGTTTGATGATGCTGCACACCTTATCTTTGGTAAACATGTTGTCAGTTAGACCAAACCATTCTTTGAGCCTCTCATACGCCCACGGCCATTCGAGTTCATAATAATGTGTATGCAACTCTCTGAAGCATTTGTTGAGTTGATCAATGTCTTCAATTGCGCCACTTTTTACTTGTTCTATGATAAAAGCTATCTCCTTTTTGGGAGCAATAAGTCCGCACAGATCCAACCAATCTCCCAGACCTCTCTCGCTTGCCGGCTTGAGATGATTGATAATCTCCTCATCAGTATTGCATGGACAGTCCTTCAGTTTTTGAATCAAAGAGTTACCCAGGAACTTCACAATAGCCATGTGATAATACTTCATACCTTTCTCAAGCGATTGGTTGCGTATATGCATATTCTTATACACCACCTTCTGATTATCGGTATTGCATAGCAGTTTCTTCAATGTATTGAGAATACGATACCCCTCCAACATCTTTCCCACCGTATAGGGGCTGAGCAGATTGAAATTGATACAATCACTCTTGCAGGTATCGAGCCGCTTGTCTCGGGCCGGCCATTTCTTAGCATCACGAATAGTACCCACACTACGGAGGTTGACTCCGGGGAATAAGAATGTTTCGTTATGATCTTCTATCAGATAAGAGAATGGGAATGCTGAGCTATCGATATGATGTACATGGCGCCCCATCACAAGCGAGAAAGGACCGATATGAGAAGGCCACAGGATGTACGAGTCACTGGTAGTTTTAGAGCCTCGCTCCACAATGCCCTGATGTATGGGCCCTAATTTATATAAGTGATTACTCTGGTTGGATCCGCTACCCGCATTGAGAAAGGAATAATAGCCTGCTATAAGCAAACTTGACTTGTGCATGCTCACAGTGTACGGTCCCGCAAACACAGCACAAGCCTCACCGTTCTCACCCTGACAGTTTGAGAAAAATAGGGAATCATGAGCCGAAAACAAATGGCTCAGATGCGAACCTTGCCCCAAAAAGCAATGACTCATTGTAGTACCATCCTTGACACTGCTACCAGAGTGCAGGATGAAGTCAGAGCATATCACATTATAACCTACAAACACGGGAGCCGACTCATTACTTAGGATAGACCCGTTATAGAGACGTGATGCTCCTATAATGCGTGCATAGTCACCAATATTCACATTCTCTATGGTGTGGCAGCTTCTGATCTCCACATGACAACCTATCTCACCCATACTGCTTTTTTTCAGGCTGATGAAACGTTGCGAAAGATGCTCCAAGCGTTCGACAAGCTCTACATCATGGCGATAAAAAGCAGATAGATATGCCGTATGAGCCGTGAGTTTTTCCGTGAGAGTAACCTCTCTACCTCCTGTTTCGTTGAGCACGGACACCCTCACACCATTGCCAAAAGTATTCTCGGCAGATACCACCATACGATCCAGATTACAGATGATGCTGTAGGCTCCTATATTATAATTGGCAATATATTGAGTCACATTCTCAATAAGTACATTCTCACCGATACTGCAATGATGCAGATGAGCATTGTAAATCCCCGTCTTCTTCCTCACTCCACCGGGCAATTCTATCTCCCGATCAAAACGGCACAATTTAATCTCTCCCGAGAAATGTACGCTACCACATCTATTAGGATCAAAATCCTCAGCAACTTGCAACAAGTCCCAGTTTTCGCAAGAACATTTGTTTATTTCCAGCATTTCCCGCTCTTTCGCTGTTAACTCGCGGTATTTTTCTTCATAATTTCTCACAAGCGTCAATAAATATTAAAAGTTTTGACAAACAGCCGTTCATTTTGTAGCTCAAGGCTTTACGGCTCGTTAAATTAAAAAAAAGTAGATTACAATACACTTCTAAAACGTTAAAAATAATACGCCTCTATCATTGAAGCATATCATGAGTATGTCCCCTCGGCACCGGGCAGACTCCGGGACATGTCGCAGTGTATCCAGACTTATCGCCACATCACTCAGCTCAGCACATGCTCGAGGTCATACCTCCGTATCCCCACTTACCCTATCCATAAGAATACTCTTCATTTTTATGACAGTGTTTTTTGTATCTTTGTGGGGCATTCATTTAAATAAACAACATAAAAGGAGAAAATATTATGAAAAGAATCGTTTTGATACGCCACGGACAGAGCCTGTGGAATATGGAAAACCGTTTTACAGGATGGACGGATGTAGATCTTTCACCTCTTGGAGTTGAAGAAGCCAAGAAAGCCGGTGAGCTTATGAAGAAAGAAGGATTCTTCTTCACCCAAGCTTTTACATCATACCTCAAACGTGCCGTAAAGACTCTGAATCAAGTGTTGGATGTAATGGATCTTGACTGGATCCCTGTAGAAAAGACATGGAGACTCAATGAGAAGCATTACGGTATGCTACAAGGTCTCAACAAAGCAGAAACAGCAGAGAAGTATGGCGACGAGCAAGTACTCATTTGGCGCCGTAGCTATGATGTACCTCCTACCCCATTGGAAAAAAACGATCCTCGCTCTCCTTTCATGGATCCCCGCTACAAAGGTGTAGATGAGAAAGACCTGCCACTTACCGAAGCTCTCAAAGACACTGTGGAGCGTATACTTCCTTACTGGGAAGAGACCATACTTCCCTCCCTCAAAGAGCATGACGAAGTATTGGTAGCAGCACATGGCAATAGTTTGCGTGGTATCATCAAGGTATTGAAAAATATTTCAGACGAAGATATTATCAACCTCAACCTCCCTACCGCAGTACCTTACGTATTTGAGTTTGATGATAACTTCAACCTTGTCAAAGATTATTTCCTCGGTGATCCCGAAGAGATCAAAAAGCTCATGGAAGCTGTAGCAAATCAAGGTAAAAAGAAATAATAGCTTCTTCCAAGCCATAGGTACCCTCAAGATACCGCGTGGCAAACATGCTACAAATGACACAAAGTCTCTGCCGTATCTTATGGCGGAGACTTTTCTTTTTCAAAGTCTATCTTTTTCCTCCATTTTATGTTCTTTCCACACATTGAGCTTACCGCCTATGTGGTATTTTATGGAAATAAAAGCCCGTTGCGTATCGAACTTCAAGGTCTGCTTATAGTCTACAAAGTTACTTACAGAGCTATATTCTTTTTTGAGCGTAGCAAAGATATCACTGAATGTCAATGACACAGAAAGCTTATTATTGCAGAAAGATCGTTTTATACCCGCATCTACGGTAAACTCCGGCTCCAGCAACTGGTAACCATTAAGTCGCCTTCCCGTATACCGCATCTGAGTTTCCAGCATAATATCAGCGGGCAAATTGAGTTGTTGGTTGAGATTAAATATACCATGTGCCCTACTCATCATACGTTGATTTTCTTTCATCGGCACCGGTATGCGTAGCAGTGAAATGCCCGCGGAGGCCTGCACACTCCACCAACGAGCCACATTGAAAGGAATTACAAGGTCGGTATACAATAAGTCACCATGGCTAAAATTGCCCAATTTCGATACCACCACACCTTGCGCATCTTGAGTAAGAACCTCGGAGATAAGATCGGTTGTGTGCATATAACTCATATTTGCAGTGTATTTTTGAGCAAAAGTATAGGAGAGGGTTGTCGTAAAGCTGTGCTCAGGTTTCAACTCCGGTGCGCCGGAAGTATAGAATCCGGCATCGTAATACCAGCGAGTAGAACTCAAGTTGACATACGTTGGCCGATTTACCCGTCGAGCCAATGTAAGCTCTACTCTATGTTTGGGATGAGGAGTAAGCGTTACAGCTAAATGCGGGAAGAGATTGGCACTATTCCAGACACGGGATTTACCGTGGGTAGTCTGTGAAGCTCTCATGTATTCGAAGCGTAGTCCACCGTCTATGGCAAAGCCTTTCCACTGTCTTGCAGCCGACACATATGCTGCACCTATCTTCTCTCCGTAGTGGTAGTCATCAGATTGTTCGGGATCAATCACATAAACCCCGTTTTTATTATCCATATGCTCTACAGGATTGTGCACCCGCATATCGGAATACTTCACACCGGCTTTCAATGACCACAGGTCAAAAGGCAAGTCAACATCCGCTTTGCCCGACCAGATATTTATATCTACAGGCTGGGAGTACATAAATTCAGACTTAGTACGATAATCAGGCTCTCCGGCAAGCTTTTTCGTGACAAGCATTTTCCCTGTAGATTTATTATTAAATGCAATGTAGTCCCCATCAAAAGAGACATTTTTGCCCAGTGAGTCTATAATATAAGTATACTTGGTGTGCAGAGATCCGTATCTGTAAGGTTCCTTGATATCAAGGAGGGTATTGAGATTATATACCGGTCTTCCCTGTAAGTCCATGGCCTGCGACGGTGATTGGGCTTTGAGGCGCCAATTGTCATAATACCCATTGTAGAAAACTTCGATATTGTTACGCGTATTCATTTTATAAATAAAGCCAAGGCGATAAGTATAGAAGTTTATTTTTATAGGTCGGGTATTGACACGCGAGTATACCAAGGGCACACCATTGTCATGGATAAGAGTCGTTGCTTCCTGATCACTAAAGCGGTGCTTATCGCTTATATCCAACATCCCGAAAGCATTTATTTTATCCGTGACATAACTCGCACTTATGTTTTCCATAAAGAAATTATTCTTCCTACTTTTCCCGGCAGACAATCCCAGATCAATAGCATAGCCCGGAGTCTTATTACTCTTGGTTATAATGTTGATAGTTCCCGCATTTCCCGAAGCATCAAGATAAGACGGCGAAGAGGTAAAGATTTCTACTTTCTGGATATTGCTCGCTTGCATACCTTCGAGCAAAGAGGTCAATTGCTGTGGAGTGAGATATGTGGGAGACCCGTTGATAAGCAAATTGACCCCATGTGATCCTCGCAAGGTAATTTCGCCGTCAGTACTTCCGCCTACTCCCGGCAAACGCTTCAGCATATCCAGCGCTGATACCCCCTCGGCAATACTTCCTGCCGTATTTATCACCATTTTATTATCTTTTTGTTGGATCAAGGGCAGTTTGCCTTGGACTACCACTTCATTAAGACGAGTGGACTCTTCCTGCAAAATAATATCACGGAATAAGATCTTTTTGTTCTTTGCAGATACTTCTATGGATTCCTTGGCTGTCTTATAACCTATAAAAGAAGCATTCAAAATAAATGTGCCGTGTGCGGGAACCAATACTTTATAATAACCATTATCATCCGTGACGCCACCGATAATCAATTTATCACCTTGCATCAGGGCTACATTTACAAACGATATAGGCGCTGAATTATGATCTATGACACGACCTTTGAGGACAATAGATTTTGCTTGTTCCTGGGATAAAACAGGAGATAAATACACCAAAAGGAGAAGGAGAGTAATGTTAATCTTCACTTGTAGTTCAAATATGTTGTTAGGGGAATAAAGTAAATAAATAGCTCGGGCATGGGCAATCACAAAAATTGGGTATTTTGCTGCAAATAATGATGGTATTGAGGCTAATAGACAATATATTACACGATAGTATCACCATGAATCATGTAAAATAAGGAATGTTTTTCATTGGAATCTTATCAGACTGTGCTATCCTATCGGTGATTTTACACCCCGTTCCGACTTATCATATCAAAACGAATATTGCAATATCATAATGTCAGCATCTGAGGCATGCTCGCCATCAATCCGTTTTTACATCGCATAGCTTTAGGCCGGGGACTTGACAAAGGGGGGCTTTGTGTTGTATCTTTACTGTGAAATAAACAGTACTGACTTTCTTCACCTCATTTATTTAGATCCGTATGAAAATTTATACAGCTATTACTAATAGAGACTGTTGCAAAAGTCAACAGTCTCGTGGATTTTGGAGGCGAAGCCGACAAAAGACACTTTGACCGGGCAGAGAAGGTAAAGTGCAAGGCGCTAAGAGTGAGTGCACAGGGAGTTTACTTCAGGTAAATGACCAAGCGCGAATCTCGCAAGCAACGAAGCAATTGGCCTGCTATGCAACGGTCTCTAATAATACTCAAACCCTTTTTATGATGGCCCCCATTACTATGCCAACCCGCGTGCAAATAGAATACTCTTCGTACCAAGATTATATGAATGCAGGTTATTCGTTCATAATAGAGAATAAGCCCTCCGTCTCCATAGAGCTTTTATATAGATGCACCATAGGGAAAGAGCATCCGACCATCTACTTATAACAATATATAGGACAGTATTATGGTATATCTACACACTGCCAGATCCATTAGACACCAATAAACTATTTCCCCCACAGTTTGCGTCCAGTATATGGCCCTGTAAATTCTTCAAACTCATTCTCCACCCTCCTCTATTATTTATAGACAGATGTGCACCCCGGATTAACCCAAAGGTTGACTTGTCGTAAACCCACAATCATCAGCTCATGTAAAACCTCCCCAAAACATCATATACGGACAATCGACCGATGGTACACGGACGAAGAACTCATCGTACACGGACATGAGATTTATCATATACGGTCGGCCAACCTATCCTAATAAAATCTGCTCCACCTCCTATTATTTCTTCAATTCCTACACATATATAAAAAACTAAAATAAGTATGAGTCATATCCTATGATTGAGGGGTTAATCCGCCAAATACTACCACTCAATTTATTTAGGGGTTGTTCAAGGCTAGAAAAAGCTCCCCAAAAGGAGATTCTTATTTATACCTTGTACAAATAAGCCTACTTTCTTAACTATGAAACTGCAATCTTAATAAGAAATCCATTGATATATAATTTATTTAGTTACCAATTTATCACCACATTAAGAACACACAGGGATAGATAAACAGAAGCATCAATTCTATCATTTTGTCAAAATAACAAAAGAGCTGCTCCTTTCGGAGCAGCTCTCAATATCACATCATTATTGTATCATAAAATGATCAAATCAGGATCGAGGTGAAAATTTGTTTTTTACAGAAACGAGTCCCTTAGGGAGTTGTGGAAACTCTTTCATGGGCTCTATCTTGATAATGTACTCACCCGGAATAAGGATTTCAAGGTTTGCATTTTTTTTGTCATATTTAAAATACTTGCTGTCTAAATCTTTCATCGATGGATCTTTCAATGACACAGCTAAATCCTTAACATACTCTTGCTCCCAGGAGTAGTTATGAAACATAGTCGAATTTGTAACAGTGTACGGTCTTTGGTCTTTGTACAGACAGTTGCCTCCTCCTCCTTCATTATCATTGTAATTCAAATGACCACAAGTTGCTTTGATAGCGACAAGACCCATCAAGTCCAATACATTGTTTTTGCATTCAATAGATTCGAGTTTTGGATATTTTTGACCTTGAAAGAAGAACACTGAAGACAAAGTATTATTATTACAAAGAACACGCTCTAGCTTGCCCATATTATTGATATGAATACTTCTTAGCGGATTAGGAGTATTTCCATATTGAGGCATTTTTTGCGAATAAGATTTCTTATAACCATTGATGTTTAGTAGTTCGACATTCACATATTTAGCCAAAGAAGCAACTGTCATCAGCTCATTACCTTCCAGATTAAGCTCGGTGATACCTTCAAATAGTTTCATATTAAAAGTATTCTTCAAGTCATTGTGCCCCAAACGTACCTTTTTGCTTTTTTTGAATGCACTGAAATCAACTTGTGACAGATTGTTTCTCCCTAAGTCAATAATCTTCACTTCGTCCAAACCTGAAAAATCAGTGGATGTAAGTGAGCAATTCATAAAAGTCAACTGCGTAAGTGCAGGACAGTTCTTCACCTTAGCTTTATTGATGGACGGACTATTCTGCACTAGTAGGGTCTTCAGCTTTTTCATGTTTTCCACTGAAAAGCTTTTTGCTGATGTCGGGTCCATGTTTTTAAGCGTAAGGTCTATGAGATCAGGATATTCTTTCTCAGAGTACTCTAACTTCTCCATCTTGGCATCTGCCACATAAAGTAGCGTCAAATGAGGATTTGAAGATATATCGAGACCTGTCAGTTTTTCCATGGGTTCAATATACATATCAGTAATAGCCGTACCGGTAATTCTGACAAATGAGAGCTTAGGATACTGATAATAATAGTTGATCTTGAATTCTCGGTCTCTATCATTGGACGTCTTCAGGGAAGGGAAATCTGTCAACGACAAAGAGTCTAACATAGGAAGTTCTTGGAGTGTGACATGCTTGAGAGGAGCCACAGTTTCTTTAGCGTGTTTGCCGGAAAGTATCACAGTACGCAATTTGGGCAAGAACTGTAAATCAACACTGGCTAGGACATCACTTTTCAGCTCAATACGCTCAAGACTTTTGAAAGTCTTATCCTTATCGGCCAGTTTCAAATCCTTGATTACAGCCACACCATCCTTGTTGCCGCCAAGCCCTACAATATGATAAGCACCCTTATCATCCTTTGACCACACGATGCTCATGTGATCACTTTTCCATGAAGCAGGGTTGTTTGACTCCATATCTGCTTCAAAACCGTTAGCTTTGGCCAATGTCCTAAGCAATGAAATCTCTGCTTCATCGCACTCTTTGATATCTTTGGGTGCATTGGTAGCCACTACTTCAGGATTGGGCTGTGGTTGCGGTGTGGGAGTTGGGGTCGGTGTTGGTTCGTCGACGCTCTTCTCACAAGCTTGAATCATTCCCGCGAGCATAATAGCCGGAAGAATAAATTTAATGTAACTTTTCTTCATATTTTTACTTTTGATTAAACAATTGAGGACATAGATTAGTCCCCCTTAGATCTCTATAAGCCATAATGCCCTACGATGGCTTTTAGTTAGTATGGGTCATATCGGCAGGTACACCGATAATATAATCAGCTATACCCCTGTAATCATCTTCAAGGCTGTCAATTGCGTCCTGCCTCACGGTAGATATGGTCATTATACGTACCGATGGTGCATACCGTTTGAGATATGTAACAATACCTTCATATCTATCAGAATGGAACGAGCCGTTGAGGTGAAGTACCTTATAACCCTGCTTCGCCATCAGGCTTATATGCCACGCCATAGTGGCATCTTTGATAGCCTGAGCCTCAGCAAAGTATCTCTTTTCATCGCTTTTACCATGCACCATGGAGCGCATGCCATCAAACATCCTCTCAGTAGCTTCATCTCTCTTATAGGGTATAGGCAAAGGTGGCAGATAACTTTTCGCTTTGACACTGAGAGAGTCCAAGGCTGCAAATCCTTTACGGTTGACAAGATCAGCATACCTGCGAGGCACATTAGTGGCTGTAACTTGGAGTCCATGGGATTTAGCATAGTAAACTACAGGGTCGTAATCGCTCTCGTAATTGCCCCAAAGGCGTGCCTCTTGAGCATAACTCTTGGGACTGATAATTTTTTGCATATATTCGTCCAGAATCAACTGTACGTCTGCCTCCAGCATCTCCAATCCCACGCTCTGTGCGGAACCGTTGTGTCTGTGCAACATCTCCAAACTCTTAAGCTCCAGCCAGTGGCTTACAGGGCAGTTGTGCAACTCACCGAAGAACACTACGTCAGCTTGAGCGAGCTGTTTTATCATTGTTACAAAATCAGCCTTGTTTCCGTTTTTATCAAAGATGCGGTAAGCTGGCATCTCCTGCGCATGCAACTTGCTGCCAGTGTGGCTTATCAGGAGTATTGCCACCCCTATCCATGCACAGATACTGTATTTTATTTTTTTCATTGTTTACGACCTATATAATATGTGACGTGGTTGGATTCATTTATAAATGAAGCAAAGGCCTGACGAATTTCTTGTGCTGTGATAGACTCGAGTATCTCATCATATTGATTAAAGTCCTTGAGAGACTCTTTCTCTTTGATAAGCAACAAAAGGGTATTTTGCCAAGATGCGACGTCAGATGCAGTGAGCGCCTCGCGCTTGTTGACCAAGAAAGATCGCTTGATATCGGCAAGCTCCTTACTCCCGGCATCCTGAGTACACAAATCATTCATCAAATCAATAATAAGGGTATTGGCTCGTGCCACATTGGAGCACTTTACAGAAGTTTCCAAAGTGAAATGAACATGAGGTATAGGAAATGCTCTGTAATGAAGGAATATGTAGGGTGAGTAGACGATACCCGTACGAGCACGAAGATGCTTGATCATTCTATTTCTGATCAATTCACGCATGATTTTGAGACGAAGAGCCGATCGCAACCCGGGCTTGTAACTGCCGTAATAAATGTTATAAATAGTGGATTGGTCTTTAGTGTCGCAATTGTCGATGATATACTCCTTGCAGGGAGTATCGAGCATGCTAGTCTTTGCAATTTCCAAAGCAGGCTTGTAGGGCAATGTCCCGAATACACGGTTGGCAATATCAATAACCTCATCAGTATTGAATGTCCCAGTAACCACAAAAGTCATACCCTCTGTGCGACTGAATACATCACAATGATAATCTGCCATGGAGTCAAGATTCATCTTACGAATATCCTCTGCCGTAGAGGGTTCCTTGATAGAAGGCCCTGAATTCATCATACTATCGATAAACTTTTCCATCCGTTGCTCCGGATTTCTATCCAACATGCGCATGAGCATCTTGGGTTTACCCACTTCCTCCAATTTATCGGTTCTAATATCTTCAAAGTCCGTGTGACATCGCTCAGGTTTTGTCATTTTATGTTTCAGAAGGTTCATAAGAGGCAGAAGCTGTGAGGTGGGAGCTGTAGCCATCATGCCATCCCAAAATGATGAGGGAGTTAAGGCGAGAGAAACATTGTGCTGCATCATATAAGATTGCAGCTTATTGCGATCGATGCCCTCAATGAGACCCAGCTCCATATAGCCGGCCACGCCTTCGAGAAAGCGACGAGCCGAATCAGGTATAGCACTATATCCTCCGGGAACTGCTATGGCTACTTTGACAACAGAATCTGCCGCATTGGGGAATGGCTTTAGGATCAGCTTAATACCATTGACAAGGATCACCTCCGTAACTCCAATCTTATCGTGAAACACTCTGGATTTGATAGAAGGAGACTTAGTCTCTTTTACCTTTAATAATTGGGCAGGCGGTGTATTTACGCTAACGATAGAATCATCGGCTTTCTCCAAGGCTCTACGCTTATAGGCAAAAGGAGACGCTGGGGTAGATAGTCCCCGATCAATAGCTTTGGAGATCAGATCTTCGGTAATGCAGGCAAATTCCTTACGCTCGGTATTCGCTGTATAACCGGCAATAACGGATGATCTCAACCACTGAACCATTTGGAGCCATTCTGTTTTAAGATCCGCAAACTGAATTTTATCGATCTGCTGATGCAACTTTGTCACAGAGTCCTCTGACTTGAGCAACATGTCTTGCATCAAAACATGATCGGTGTAGTAATCGCACCATTCCCCCGAACTCATGTTCCCATCAAGAGGGTAATACACATCCTTGACCTCCTGCTTTAGGTCAGTCATTTCAAGACTATCGATAGAGGTGAGATGAACAAGTGAAGAAAGATAAGACATCACACCTTTCAGCTTTTTCAGAATATCATTTCCCCCCTTACCGCTAATATTGACAGAAAAATGATCTGTTTCTCCAAGATACCAGTTATCCTTTACCTTGATATTTCCCAAACTATTGGCTCTTGTTTGCAGAGCTGCGACAGCCATTCTACGTACAGCGCATTGAGTGATCTCGTTTATACTCCTGCTTTTTGAGCAGGGGTGAGGTACCATGACATCCAAAGTAGCGGTAGAAAGTAAAGAATCCTTACAAATACTCAGTTTTACTCCGGGAGCATAAGTAAGAGGGAAAAGACAGAAGTTGGCGGGTATCTCGGAAGGCGATATGGCGGATAGTTGTTTTTTTATCTTCGCTTCGACATCAGCCGGTTCAACATCTCCTACAATGAGGATTGTAGCAAGCGAAGGGATATACCACTTGCGATAAAATCGCAACAAAGACACTCTTTCAATACGATCAATATCAGCCATACAACCCAAGGGCAGACGACGTGCATGTATGCCGTTGCCAAGCTTGAGTTTGTAAAAGGGATCATATTCCTCATAAGTACGTATCTCCTCCTTCACCACTCCTTTTTCCCGATCTATAGAATGATTGTCCAAGGATATGCAACTCAACCAATCACTCATTATAAGAATAGCACTATCAATAACCCCTACATTATCCAACGGCAAGGACATCATATATACGGTGCGATCATAGCCCGTAAAAGCATTGAGCCCCACACCATATCTCACGCCCAAGGATTCGATGTAATCGACCAATTTATTATCAGGGAAATGTTGTGTACCACCGAAAGCCAGATGCTCCAAAAAGTGAGCATATCCTCTTTCATTATCTTGTTCGATACAAGAACCGATACGATAAATAAGCCTAAACTCAGCCTTACGGGTAGGTGCAGCGTTTTTACGGATAATGTATCGAAGCCCATTAGGAAGTGTATGGTCTATCTCTACGGGGCTATGTTGGGCATAACTCCCCATCTGCACAAAAGGCAATAACAAAAGGGTCTTCAGGAGTGAAGTGAAAATGCGATTGGTAAAATTCATAGTTTTCAAGATAAACTTATTGTCTATCGGAATAGAGCGTGCCTTAATGCAGAGAAAGGAGAGAAGTTGATCTATATCAGCCTTTTTGTACAGGCTTAGAGATAATAGTAATTGCGATTGAGGTAAAGTACATACAATACAATCATCAAAATACAAATCAATCTCTCTCCTACTCTTGATTTTATAAGTACAACTATATAGAATGGAGTGTCATTAATCACAATAAAGAGAGCGGAGAATCGAACCAGACGCAATCAGGCTTCCCTCTCCGAACTCCCAAAAGAGTTATTTAGTACAATCTACATGTATCTGGGTATAACCATAAGAATGATCCATGTCCCAAGGAAATTCGAAATGCATGGTGCCTTTGGTAAAATCAATGGATGCTTTAGGAGCAATATAATAGGAAGGATCATTGGGGTTGTTCATACCATCTTTCCAGTCATCCTTATCAATAGTACTATGAAACAAGATCTGATAAGGATCGACAGAGCCTTGTAGCACATTTATCTTCAAGTCTTTGTCGGTATTACTTCTTATTTTCTCCAAAATGCGACTCCACACAGAACTGTTGAAGTGGAATGGTACGATAATAATGGTTTCGGACTTCATGTCGGTAGGATCATCGTCATTACCAATGGCATCAGCTTTCTTGCCGAGGAAGTCTATTTTTCCGGTTTTTACATCCAAGCGTATATTGTCAAGGCTCAGGGTAAATGTTTCCTTGGATTGGGGAGTCCAATTGATAGACTTACAAATGTATTTGGATGCAGGAGGAGCATCATCTCCGGGATTGTTCCAGAACTCGGTATCCAGGATGGTGATCAAGTTGAATACCGAGGAGAAATAACTATCAAGACCCAACGGATTTTTCTCAAATTTAAGGATAGGCTGTTCTGCTGTAGCCTTATCACTAAGAGTTACAAACATCATCTCATTGTTGATCTTGATCTCCCGCGGAGCGGTAAAGGGTTTCACATTGGCTCCTCCAGGCTCTTTGATCAGGCCCTTACAGATCATAGGTCCCAATATCTTATATAGATCAATTCCATACTTGGTTTTGTATCCTTCGATCAACTGTTTCTGGGCTTCAGTAAGCTTCAAAACATCAGAAGGCGTAACGGTAACCTCTACAAAGGATTTGATGCTCATATCTTTCTCTGTAGGAGGTATCATACACTTCACTTTTATGATGATGTTTTTGGTTACGTTACCCTTATTGGCTGATTTGATTTCAAACGGTATTTGAAACTCACCTTTGGGAATGGTGACTTCCTTTTTGATCAAAGTAATAGCATCACTACCCTCACCTTCGGTAACAATTTTAAAAGTCACATCGTGATCAAGTTTCTTAGTCATCTTGAGTAGTAATGTCACGCCCTCTTTTTGTCCGTCAGCAACAGTACATGTAGTCGCTTCATTGGGAAGAGAGAGATAAAGATTATTTGTTCCGCCATATTCATTATTGTTATCCTTGGAACATGCAACTATGAAAAGCGTCATGAAGGACAACAGCACAATTTTGAAAATATTCTTTTCCATATAGATTATAATTAAAGGTTAGTCTTCCGTACCGATGGTGGGCCAGCCCGGATTCTGCTTAATCTTATTATTTACTTTGTACTCATCCCTTGGGATGGGGAACGTCCAGCGGAAATTATCAGGCTCAATGTATTTACCCAGGTGATGTCCGTTGATATCATACTTCTCTATTTTTATTTTACATCTTTTCAGATCAAAGAATCTTACATTCTCGCCTACAAACTCTTTATGTTTCTGATCAAGGATGGCATTCACCAATTTTTCGCCGGACAAAGAACTGTCTATAGATGAAGCATGCACCAGCTGGAGGTAGTCATTTATAACCTTAATGGCTTCTGTATTTTTACCCAAACGAGCCAAACACTCGGCTTTGATAAAGATTGTTTCTGACTTTCTGATCTGATAGGCATAGCTAACCTCGTCTTTGTTGTGATTTACAGTATTATATTTACCCAAAAGCAAGATGCTTTCCTTAGAGCCTGAGGATGTGATATCTGAACTTTCAAAAGCATGCGCATACACTTTGGCTCGTAAGTCCGACGACTCGAATGTCACACTCTTGTCCAACATATAGCAGTCTTGATCCCATTCTTTCTTTTCAGAGTACATCTTTTGGTAGAATTCGCCGGACAATGCAGTTGCAAATACTCCACTCCCTGATGATGCTTTGCCCCATTTATTGACATCAAGAGGAATATCATCGATGGTAAAAGGTGATTTATTCAGGTATTCTTCGACATATTTCAGTGCTTCCGCGTAATCCTCCCGATAAAGAGCCAACTTGGCCAATAATACAGATGTTGTATTGTAATTTGTAAAAATAGGATCGGCCTTATGAAACATGGGAGCTTTGGCTCCGGATACAAAAAGCGATCGAGCAGATTGCAACAGCGAGATAATCTCACTGGATGATTCCTGTTTAGTCGCACGTGGCAATACTTCCATGAAAACATTATTTTTAAGGATAATACCCTCATCGGACTTTTTATCGTTGAATCGAGTTGCATAGAACTGCAAAAGCTCTAAATAGCAGTATGCTTTGAGTGTTTTGGCCTCACCCATAAGATAATCAAGTTGTAGTACTTCCTCGCTATTGAGATTTTTCCGGAGTTCCTCTTGACGCACCATTACGGCATTGATATCTTTGATGGTTTCGTAGTAGCTAAACCATAGATCATCACTCAATAATGAGATATTCTTATCAAGCCAATAATACACATTGAGTGCAGTGAAGTCGCGCCGAGACAAATACAAAGGCACAAAATCATCACTCATAAGAGACAATTCAAAATGGTTTTTGGGGAACTTGGCATACGCTGAAGCAAGAGCTTCATAGGCTGTTTGCACTGAATATATTGCCTTGGGATCCGTCATTTGGTTTTGGATGGGAATATCTAAATTACACCCGGATACAAAAGGAATGGAGGATATAAATATAATCAGGTTCAAATGTTTTTTGAAACCATTTATAATATCGGACTTTATGATCATATCAGAAGTTTACATTGAGGTTAATGGTAAAAACAGGCTGCACGCCTATATCATAAGACCCTGACTCCGGACTGGAGCCATCATAAGGAGTGAGAGTAAACAAGTTGGATCCCTGAAAAGATACAGCTGCATAATCAATGAAATTACCCAGAGTAAGCAACATAGACTTAGGAAGCCTGTATCGCAGGCTGAGCATAGACAGCCTTAAATAATCACTCTTGGCAATCATGCGGGTATTGGGATATGCCGTAAGATTATTGCTGGTTTCTGTATTAATTGAGGGAGATGGGTACAATTTATTATTATCACCCGGCTCAAACCATGTTCTATCCAATTGTCCCTTTATGGCATTTTTATTAATCTCATCTCTTGTTCTCACATAAGTGAATGAGTAAGGTTTCTTACCTCCGAATACATAATAAAACTGAGCATCGAGGTCAAAATTCTTATATCCTACACTAAAGCCAAATGTACCTTGATATGGAGGAGATGAATGTCCTAAGTTTACAAAATCCTTACGAGTCAAACCATCTGCCACCCCTTTTTCGTTCCCCTCTGAATCTTTGATCACGGGATATCCGGTAAGAGGATTGACTCCTAAAGAAATCAGACCATATAAGATATCATAAGGTTTCCCCTCTTCATAGTCAGGAATCAAGCCATCTTCGGAAGTATAGATTCTTTTCTTATCATAAAGAAGAAGGACTTTATTACGATTATATGCCAAAGATGTACGGAAAGACAAGCTCCATATATCACTGTTAAGTAGCTGAGAAGAAAAACTGGCCTCAATACCCTCATTACGCAATTCACCTACATTACGAGTCATTAGTTTAAACCCGTTGGAAGAAGGAATTGCCACAGAAAGAAGAGCATCTTTGGTATCTCTGCGATAAAACTGGATATCCAGATTGTATTTCGAGAATAATTGGAGGCCAAGACCTAAATCTGTATTTGAGACTTTCTCCGGTCTTAGATCCAGATTGTACATCGCTTCCAAACGAAGCAAACGAAAATAATCACCATAGAAACCATCCTGATTATAAGAGAATACAGGTATAGCAGAAGAAGCAGGAACTCCAGCAAGGCTGGCTGTCTTACCCATTGAAGCTTTTATATTCAACTTAGTGAGAATTTTATTATCTTTCAAGAAGCCATATTTTTCCATATTTATACCCACACCCAAAGCCCATGCATAATTCCATCTTTTATCTTTGGGTAAGACAGATGATGCATCAGTTTTGTAAGAAGCAAATAAATCATAGGTGGAGTTATAAGTATACCCCGCGGCAAAGCCTAAGCCAAACTGCGCGGTCTTCTCTTTGTATGCCGAAAAATCAGGTCGGAGACCTCTCTTATTGATTGCCTTATTTACAGCTCCTAAATAGTCTTGAATACCGATACCATGTCCCGATACAGATAGCAGATCTGTAAGAGTGTAATAATAGTCGGTATTGGCACTAATCGTCAGATCATGCACTTCATTGAATATTTTGCTGTAAGTAGCACGTAGATTAGAAGTATAATTAAAAGATGTATTCTTACCCCCACTTATAGCACCTCGCTGTATGGGAGGGATGCCCGACTTGATTTCCGAGTAGGCTGTAGCCGGGGTAATAGATAGCGTTTCGTCCAAAAGATAGTCTACACCCAATACTCCGGCCAGTAGAAGGCCTTTGATCGGCTCCAGATTGAAACTAAAAGTGGTGCCAAAACGTTTCTCTTCATCAGACTTAGAGAATTGGTTCATTAAATCCTGATACCTTCTTCCGGGATAAGAGTACAAGTAGGGAGAGTCTTTACTCTCATAGGGGTTGAGTTGATACACCAACTGCAGCAAGGAATAATTAGACCCGTTAGGTGTATTTTTTTTGGCATACCCCATATTTGTACTGAGAGATAAATACCCCATTTTATTCTTCCAATCGAGACTCATCCTTCCTGTAAACCTATGTGTATCATTACCGGGCAATTGTCCTCCTTGTTTGGAGAAGTTACCGGAGACATAATAAGTCAACTCGTCGGTACCTCCCCTCATGCTCAAGTTATGGCTCTGATAATAGTTGGTACGCATCAATTCATTAAACCAGTTATTATTAATCTTGCCTAATGAATCAAGTTGCTTAAGGCCAAAAGCAATATATTCGTTTTTAGACCAATTATCGCCTACCTTAAACTGTTTCTTGTAAAGTTCCTGTACATCTTTGAACGGTGCAAAGTTGATAAAGTCGGCCGATAGAAAATAACCGGGTGCGTTAGGGTTTTTCATCTTACGCTCTATCTCCAACTTTTCCCGTGTATCCATCATGGCAGTAGTCTGACGCCCTCTTGAAGTAATACCGACATTCGTACTGATTGAGATGGTAAGCGGACCGGACATCCCCCTCTTGGATGTAATTTCCAAAACCCCATTTGCAGCTTTCACTCCGTACAAGGCACAAGCCACAGCATCCTTAAGCACCTTGATCTCTTTGATATCAAGCGGATTGAGTGTAAGGAAAGCTTCCGGGCTGATAACTTGTCCGTCCAAAACATACAAAGGCTCATTAGGTGTATCTCCTTTGCGAAAAGAGGAGTTGCCCCTGATACGTATCTCAGGTTTGGTACCCAGTTCTCCACGATTTATAACCACCAGTCCCGGCACATTGCCTTGCAAAGCTAGCGAGATATCTATCATAGGCTTCTGAACCAATTCTTTCATATTCACCTCCGCCACTACCCCGGATTTGGCTCGTATATCAAGGGCATTGATATTAGGCCGAGCAGTGACCACGACTTCCTTCATCAAGTTGGATGTTTCATCAAGCTTGACTGTAAGTGTTTTTTGACCGTTGTATATAACATCAGTGGTTTTCATCCCAATGTATGAGACACGAAGTACAATTTTATCACCTTTCTCAGCAGAAACCCGAATACTAAATCTTCCGCTCACATCCGTTACAGCTGCGCTTCTTTTGTTCAATGCCCTCACAGCTGCACCTATGAGTGGCTCCCCTTTCTTATCACACACCTTGCCTTCTATCAGCACATCAGACTTAATTACCTGCGCATAAGCCGGTTCAATAGTAAAACAAAGAGCAATGATTATCAATAATGCAAATTCTTTTATTCTCATCTTTTCTCTTCTATAGAATCCTCCGGTACATAGATAATCTCTCCGTTTTCGAGTTCATAAGCTATCCCGACCTTACGTCCTTTATTACCGGATTGTTTTTGATCTTGTGACGGCGTGTATTTATTGATTTTATTTCCCTCCTTTGTGATAATCTCCATATTATCCTTACCCGGATTTTTCACAATAGAGAAATCCTCTTTGCCGAATACCTCTGTCATATTCATATACATTACCATGGCTACCATGAGCGACACGGCAAAGACCATAGCTACATCAAAAAGATTGACTACGACACTCAGCGGATCAGAATCTTCACCATGCATGAGTTTACTCTTCCGTCTCGCTTTTCGGCTCATGGTTTTGTTCTTTTTGAATTAATTGTGCTGTGATATATTCCAGGTTGTTAAGATCCTTGGCATACCATCTTTGTTTATATTGCAGGGTCACAAGTCCTATAAGACTTATCACGAGTCCCACTACGGTGGTGGCAAAAACAATTTGCATATTGTAAGCCATCCCCCCAATATCACCTGCAGAAAGACCTACAAGAGCCGGACTCATGGAAATAAGAGTACCTATGAGCCCCAGCACGGGGCCTATCTTTGCCAATAATTTAGAAAGGCTGATATCCTTTTCCGCTTCATTCTCAAAATTGTTGAGTTGAAAATTGACATAATCATCGTCTACAGGTCTACTCAGAAAGTCGGCAAGATATCTGGTAAAAAGAGTATGATTGTCCCGAGGTAAGATATTTCTGAGATCAGATACTGTATCAGGGGTAATATCTTTGATTTGGCGCAAATTACCGTCTGTCTTACGTTTGACCATATAACTATTATAAAAGCTTCCGATGAGGATCAGTGATCTTACGAATAAGATGAGAAGGATAATGATATTGGGAATAAGCAAACTGTTTGCTACCCAAAATAGTAATCGAGTAATAGTTTCCATCAAATAGTTTTAGTACGATGTCTTAATTATGTTTTGTATTATGGAGAGTAAAATAATGTCTTATTTATTTCTAAATAATCGCCTGAAGAGATAAGTGTAACGCCCTATCAAAAAGAAAAAAAGAAAGATAGCAGCAGATATCCCGATAGCCTTTAGGCTCAAATTGGTTTTGGCCGGAGCATAGTTTATTTTTTCATCTACCGTGGTTATTACCCCCAAAATAAAAATGAAAAGAGAGACCAAGAAAAATACTTCCAATCTAAGATCTTTCTCAGGCACCATATAAATCAGTAGTTGTGTGAATAGAGGTATGACAAATGCGACAACGAAAGCAAAGCTCCATGACACAAGCTTGAAGTCTACACCGGGAAATCCGAAAATGAGGCTTGTTTGCAAATAGAAAAGAGAAGGAAAGATGAGCAACCCAATATAATATCCGGTAAACCATTTGGTCCACTTAAGCTTGGGGTGGTCTTTGGATCTGAATAGCGAGAAGCAAAAACTGATGTATATGAAGGCCTCCACAGATATTAATATAGCAGCATTCTCCCGTAGAGGCCTGTTACTTATATATCCGGCAATGCCCGTTTTGGTTTGTTCTATACAGTAAGGATATGTCAGTATGATAAACATACCGCACAACAAACCAAAACCGACTCTTTGCCACACAGACGTAAAGCTTAATTTCAAAGTAGTGCCTAGAAATATAAATAATATCAAAATCTGGATTACAAACTCCATAATACGTCGCTGTTAAGACTTTTTCTTACGTTTGTTTCTCAGCATTATCAAAAGCAAGATGAAACAGATCAGCACTACCCCAACGACCATAAGACCATTGAATACTTTCTTAGAAGGCTTATCTCCATTTTCAATCTCTTGCTTCTTCATCACCACACCTTTGTCATCTACAGTTTTATCTCGAGACGAAGCTGTTTGCATCTGTTTTAGAGAAGACTGATATTTACGGGCATTATCTTGTGAGATGTTCCGGGCAATAAACTCGTGCAATTTGGTGTTACTTCCCGAAAATCCTGCTCCTGTAGAGCCATATTTATCGACAAGTTCGGTATGCAGATTAGACATTGTGGCTATCTGCTCTGCCGATGCTTTCCACATCCCTTTGCGTACGGTTTCGAGCATAACAGCAGTAATCTCTTGCATTGCGGCAGGGTTTACTTTTTCGAATGCTTGCTTTACTCCCAATGAATGCACATCTTTTATATACATGTCATACATATCATTCCACAACTCATTGTCTATCACATCCGGTTTAGCTACATTCCATCCATAAGTATTAGTCACCACATCTGTTATACGAGCCACGCTGCTCGCTCCTCCTGAGATTACTTCTTTTACATATTCAGGGTTGAGTATGGTAGCACGGCTTTCTACACCTACAGCTTCTTTAAGCTCTTGCATATGCACGTGATTACGATTACGGTAATCAGCAAAGAATGCATCAGGATCCTTGCCCGTAACATTACGTACGGTGAGATTGAGACCTCCCATAAATTCATACACATGGTCTAGGCTAAGAGCTCCCCAAGTGTTACTTTGACGGGGTTGTACCACCACATCTGTATTCTTTAGAGCCGCTTTGAAGAGGTGCTTGGTAAAATTGCCCCATTGTTTCTCGGTTCCATAAGCTGCACCCATGTTCTGAAGATAAACTTCAGCAATTTGCTTCTCATTATCCCATTTGTCTCCGGCTTTGATCATCTCCTGAATGCCGGTACCATACATGCCGTTGATACCTCCAAAAACACGAGTTGTAGATAACTCACGCGCTTCTTTAGGAGACAGCCCCTCTTCTACCAAGCTCTTCTCCGTAGCCACAGTACCATCTGCTACATAATTTGGATACTCCTCTTTTCCCGCATTAGATGCCATCTCAATAGCCCTTGTAATTAGAGACAAACGAGAAGCAGCTAAATCGCGGAATTGACCTGATGTTTGTACTACAACATCTATTCTGGGGCGCCCTAATTGCTTGGATGGAATAAGACTTAAGTCTGAGACCCGACCAAACATATCCCTCACAGGCTGTACACCCAGCATGTATAAGACTTGGGCTATAGTAGCCCCCTCCGTTTCAATAAATTCACTGCTCCAAAATGTGTAGCTTACTTTTATGGGATATTTGCCATGACGCTCTTTGTACTGTTTCAATGTATTATCTGCGAGCATTACACCCTTGCTCCAGGCCCTCTCCGATGGAGTAGACTCCGCATTAATAGAGTAGAGATTACGCCCCGTAGGTACTGCTTGGGGATTAGCTACAGCATCGCCTCCTGAAGTAGGAGCTATATACCCCCCCCCTAATGCATTCACTATTACATCAAGTTCACGCTTGGGGCTTTCTTCCAAGGCATTCTTATAATTAATTACATTCAGGATACTCTGTTCTATCTCCAAAACAGCCATGGCATATTCGCGCTCAGCTTTGGTATATGTCTTTTCTATGGGTTTACCTCCTCCATGAGGGTGGCCTCCTGCAGCAGGTTTAGCTGATGAAGACTTCGCTCCTGCAGGAGTATTTCCGGGATGCCCTTTGGACTTAGAAGCTGTGCCCGGCTTGGAACTCCCTGCGGGAATAGGGATCCATGACGGATGGCCTTTGGGCATTTTTCTTGGACGATTAGCTTTATTATCACTTTTACCTCCTACGTCCCTTTTAGCAGACATAGCGGCCATCATAGCAGCCATACCTCCTCGGGGAGGAGTCATTATCGTATGGGATTTTTCAATATCTTCTTTGGTGAGGTGTGCATAAGATGTAATAGTACCTTCATCTACATGACCACTATTCAATAAGCGTCTCACCAAAGCCTGAGCAGGAGCCAGATACTTTTCATTGAATAAACGTTTATTCTTGGTGTTATCCCCCGTGTCTTTGCTTCTCAATTGATCCAGCTTGGCCATACTGAAAGCGATAGGATCAGAGCTCATAGCAAGCACAGTTGATGCAATCTTTTCAGGAGTATACACTTCGCCGGTAGTATACAGCCGTCCATTGATCTTTTCAGAAGCTATTTCTTCTGCGAAGTTATCAATCTGCTCGACCTCTTTATCTGTGTAAGGTTTGCTCAATGTACTATCCAAGCGTAATTCTCTATGAATTCCCATTTGTACTGCGAGCTTCTTGACTTCCAGAGATTGTTTTGTCTTTTCTCCTGGTGCAGATATTTCATAATATCGCTTGATAGCCTTTTGCAAGTTGCTGTATATTTCTCTAGTCTTACTTTCCGTAAAAGGAGGGGTGAGATAAGACACAGTCGCTGCGTAAGAACGTCTTTTAGCAATAATACTTTCACCCACATTACCTATAGTGTAGTAATAAAAATGCGGTATTGGGCCTACTAAGCGATCCGCCCAGTCATTACCACAAAGAGCAACTTGCTTGGCGGGTGTAAACTCAAGGCTGCCATGGGTACCGAAATGCATTATAGCATCAGCTTTAAAATCATTTCTTGCCCATAGATATGCTGCTACATAAGGGTATGGAGGCGCCATTTTGGCTCCGTGAATGATAGCAAAAGTATCATCTCCTATACCTGCCATAGGCTGAGGCAATACCACCACATTACCATATTGTACTCGCGCTACAGCCAAGTATCTTTTACCGGATATAGAACGGCTCATGTATCGCCCGGGTATCTCACCATACCGCTCTCTCATCTCTGATACCTGAGAGACGGATAGATCACGCTGTATCCATTGTTTGAAGTCTTGATCCGCGACTAACGCAGGATTACCTGTACGCAGATATTCGTCAAAAGCGCCTTCGGCGTACGTCGTAAGAATCTGCCCCTGCTCCATCAACTGCTTCTCAAAGGCCTGCACTGTTTCAGGCAATCCGGCAAGATTATATCCCTCTCCCCGTAATCTTTTTAGGAGGTTGTAAAGCGAGGGTATAGTCTCCAATCCTTGGGCAGTAAGAGTCTCTTTTCCCGGTCCCTTGAAATAGTAAATGGCAACTTTCTTCTCTGAATTTTCTTTTCTTTTAAGTGCTATAAAGCGATTTACAAGTTCTGTAAATGTTTTCAATCGTTCCGGCACGGTCTTTAGCAGATAAAGTCCGTCATCATTCTTTTCTTGAGTAGTAAGGACAAAAGGATATATGGCGCCATCCAACTCGGGCATTACAACACTTTGAGAAAGGAACCCTCCTGCCATTCCCATAGGGTCAGCAGACCATTCCTTCTCCGTTTGCAATATGGATAAAGGCGCTAAAATAGGAATATTGCGAGCTTTTAAATATTCTACGGCGGCATCACCATTACCCATAGCCAAACGACCGTGAGCAAAATATACCACCAAGTCAGGATTGACTTCTTGTAAGAATTTGATACGTTCGCTAAACGATGATACGGGATAGACATTAAGACCAGATACCTCCAGACTGGTAATAAGACTATCTATGTTATCCCTGTTACCACTATAGGGGTCATTGAGCCCTCCTACAATCATCACTTTAGCAGCTCCATCACGGTAATGACCTATTTTCTTGAGGTATCCCTCATAGCTCTTAATATTATTGAAAGAAAGATCTTCATTCAAATGATAATAAACTTCGGAAGCACTATTGACCACTGTATCCGGATCATTTACAAACCATTTCTTACCATCAATATCTTTACGTATATATCGAGCCAAACTTTGGTAGTTCTTCTTATTGCCATTATCATAGTATTCGATGATGCGTTCTTCCTCAATGGAATCAAGGCTTGATATTATATTTTCTGGAGAGGTGGGGTGTATTACCAATAATGGAGTTCCATTGTCAGCTATTTTTTGCATCTGATCACGTTGCTCTTGTGTAAGCTTGAGTCCCATCCCGAAAGCCAGGACACAATCATATGATTTGAGATCACTGAGTTTTTCGAGCGTAACTTCTTTGAATTTAATGTTCTTGTCTTTATTAGAAACAATAATTCCGGATGCCTGATATTGTGGAAAATTGACTAGGGCAATCTTAGTAGATGATGCATATTTGTTCCATAGCAAAAGCAATAAAAGTGCACAAATTGCAATAACAAGTATAGTAAAGGATGTTCTTTTTTTCAACATTTCAGGTTATACATCTTTGGTTTTAGGCTACAAATTTACCCGAAGCAATCAAGCCATAGAATACCTATTTTCAGGTTAATTTGTTTAAAAGAATGTTCTTTTCTACCAACAAGCAGGTATTGGGTATCCTTATTTTATTTCAGTGCCAATATGCATCTCTTCATATTGTGCACTTCTATAATTATACAATATATAATATGCTACTTGATAATAAAGTAGCTTAGCTTACCACCCTATGGCGTGATCGTATAAAGAAGACTTTGAAAGACATAAAAAGGTCTCTCCAAGGGCAAATATAATCAGAAAGCTAAATGCTAAAATAATAAAAAAATAAGCTTTTAACACCTTTATATTGATTCTTTAATTATATTTACACTAGCATAATGTCTGTTTACGAAATAAGCCTACCCAAGGGGCCTATATTATTTAATTATATTATTAATCAAACCTAATTTCTCAAATTCTATGACACCAAAAAGTATTTACAAGTGTATTTCTGTCTGTTTGGCAGCAATGTCACTAAGCCTTTTCGTATCATGTGGTAGCGACAACAGTGAACCCGTTGCACCCCCTAATCCCAACAATGGAGGATCCGTAACACCAAATCCGAATCCCGGACCTGTGATTCCCGACGGCAATGGTAAAACCAATGTAGTAGGGATGGATTTTACCGGACAAAAATGTCCCTCATGCCCTAGAGTAATAAATTTGGTCAATAAGTATAGCGAAGAGTTCAAAGAAAACTTTATCGCGGTAGCAATACATGGTCTAAGCATGTATTCTACGGCACCTTTCCTCACAGAAGAAGGAATGGAATATTTAGAAACTTTGAAAATATTCGGTATACCCACCCTCGCTTTCAATAATGTAGTTGTAGATGATCTGTCCTCCAAGGAGATTCATGACAGCCTTGCAAAAGCTATAAATGAAAAGCCTATAATAGGCTTAGGTCTCAATGTAAAACGTACTGATCGCAAAGTAAGCATTGAGCTCAACAGCAAGGTCATAAAAGGTCAAGAAGCTGCTGTAAAAGATAAGTCTTTCAAGGTGCTTTGCTGGGTAACAGAAAATAATGTTATCGGATTACAAACTTTCCAAGGCAAACCACAAGACCCTAACTTTGTACACAACCATGTATTTAGAGGATCACTTAATACTACGTGGGGTACTGATTACAAGCTTGGCGAAATATTTAAGCTGGAAAAGGAGTTACCTGCCAAGGTTCTTGCTCCTCAAAACAGTGAGCTTGTAGTCATAGTCTATGACGCAGCATCTAAGAAGTTTATCAGTGCAGTAAAAGCTAAGCTCTAATTCAATTTTTATTCATAAAGTTTTATAAAAGGAATGATAATGAAAAAACTATTCTTTATCAGCCTTCTACTTATTGCTTGTTTGCAAGCGAAGGCTCAGATCCCCTCTGTGACAATCAAAGATATAGACGGGAAAAGTATACAGACCGAAACCCTCAAAAATGGAGACAAACCCATGATCATAAGCTTCTTTGCCACCTGGTGCAAACCTTGTCTGCGGGAACTCAATGCCATAAACGAAGTATATGACGACTGGCAAGAGGAAACCGGAGTAAAGCTTATAGCCGTATCTATAGATGACGGAGCAAACAGCTTTAAGGTGAAGCCACTGGTAAAAGCCCAAAATTGGCAGTATCAAGTACTACTCGATACAAATAGTGATCTGATGCGTGCCATGAATGTGAGCATGGTTCCTACAATATTTGTCGTAGACAAAAACGGGAAAATTGTATATCGACACGCCGGATATACGGAAGGATCTGAAAACGAGCTGATCAAACAAGTAAAAAACTGCATGTAATGAGAAGATCATTAGCAATAAGCTTACTATCCGTTATGAGCATCGGTGTGACTTGGGCACAATCCGATGCCCGTACGGACAGTATGCAGAATCAAAACAATCCTTGGAAACTCAAAACAGCTTTCGGGATTCAATCCGACATCCACTATTCAACTCAAAAAGGGATCAAAAACAAATGGATGGGCAATACCTATATCACGGGAAATATCAGTAATGAATTCTTCGAAGCCGGAATGAGATTTGAAGAGTTGAGCCATCCCCTTCCGGGACATGAGGATGAGAAGGGATGGGGATTGCCCAATATATATCTAAAAGGTCGCTACAAAGGCATGGAAGCTACAGTGGGAGATCTTTACGAGCAATTCGGTAGCGGTATACTCTTACGCTCTTACGAAGAAAGAAATTTGGGTATAGACAACGCCATCAGAGGAGGGCGCATCACCATACGTACGGTAAAGGGGCTGACTTTGAAGGCTCTGGGCGGACAACAAAGAAACTACTTCGACCACAATGGCCGTATCTTCAACTCTGACCGTGGATATATCTGGGGGGGCGATGTGGAGTTAGGGATCAATCAATGGATAAAGTCTCTTGACAACAACGGCTGGGTAATAAATCTGGGAGCTTCATTTGTTTCCAAACACGAAAGCCCCAGTGATATAACCAAGACCATCAATAACAAACTATATCTTTTGCACCAGCCCCAGAATGTCCCCGCATGGGGTGCGCGACTCCAACTCAGACATGGCAACTGGGATTTGTACGGTGAATATGCGTACAAATATAACGACCCCAATGCCGATAACAACTATATCTACCGTAACGGCTCAGTGGCTATGCTTACTGCTACCTATGCAGACAAAGGCTTGAGCATTTTGCTGGGTGCACGGCGTAGCGACAACTTTGACTTCAGATCATCTCGCACAGCCATGCTTACGGCTCTGAGAATAAACCACCTGCAACCTTTTACCCAGCAACAAACTTATTCTTTGGCTGCACTATACCCCTATGCTACACAACCCGGCGGGGAGTGGGCATTCCAGTCGGAATTAAGGTACAAGTTTGCAAAAGGGTCTCCCCTTGGAGGTAAATACGGTACAGGAGTAAAGCTTTCGGCATCGCATGTGAGAGGCATCAAAAAACAGTGGCCCACCGAAGAGATTGCCAATAACCCTAAGGATGAATCCGTGGTAGGGACTGATGGTTACACATCAGGATTCTTTGATATGGACAATAGTTATTTCCATGACATAGACTTGGAAATCAGCAAAAAAATCTCTCCCACCTATAGCTACACCTTTACTTATATGAATCAATTTTATAATCAGAAGGTGATAGAAGGGCACGCTGAAAACGGTGACATTATACACAGCAATATATTTATATATGATGGTAAGCATAAGCTGTCAAAGAAACTGGCTCTCAGAACGGAGCTACAATACCTGCACACCAAACAAGCCGAGAAAGATTGGCTCTTCGGACTAGCTGAGCTTTCTGTGCTTCCCTATTTTATCTTCACTGTGAGTGACCAGTGGAATGTAGGAGTTACGAACAAACACTACTATATGTTTGCTGCTGCCGGCACTTATGGCCCCCATCGTTTGCAAATCTCTTACGGACGCACCCGAAAAGGAATCAACTGCTCGGGCGGAGTCTGCCGTATGATGCCCGCTACAGAGGGAGTATATCTGTCATACAATGTAAACTTCTAATTTATTATTCTCATGAAATCAAAAATCAAATATATTGCCGCAGCCATTACTCTCGCAATAGGAATGGTGGCATGCGACAAAATCGACGAAAAAGATCGCTGGGTACCGGACGAAAGTCCTCTCATACCCGAAGCTGACAGAAGCACTGTTCTTATTGAGGAATATACCGGTCAGCATTGTGTAAACTGCCCTGAAGCTGCAAAATTTCTGCACAAGGAGACACAGAGTTTTAGTAAAAACGTGATCATTGTATCCATGCATGCTATGCGTACAGGGCAGACTACAGAGCAGTTAGCTTCTGATGCAGCCGACCAATACTCAAAGACCTTTGACCTCCCTCTCTCCATACCGGGGATAATGATCAATAGGACTCAGATAACTAATGAACCCAAGTACACCCAAAAGAAAGCCGTTTGGCCGGCTATGATCAGAAAAGCGGTGAATACTAAAGCAACTTATAGCATCAATCTGAAAGCCGAGCTCAAAGATTCGGGCAAAAAAGTAAAAGTGACGGCAAATCCTACAACCATAGGAGGTAAGTCCGAAGTACAAGATCTGGGCATCCAGTTATGGGTGGTAGAGGATATAAGAGCACTACAGACATCTGCAAAAGGGAAGAAAGACAACTATTTCCATCACAATGTACTCCGAGGTGAGATAAACGGATTGTGGGGAGCTCCCTGCAAGGCAGGACAAACCTACTCTTTGGACGCAGACATGCCTGCAAAAGTAGTGAAACCCGATAATGCCAAAGTGGTAGCATATTTATTCAACCGCAAAACAAACGAAATATTAGAAGCATCTATCGTGGCTCTGGGAGCAGGCATAAAGCCCGAACCCAGTGATGACGACCCCGGTGACGTAAAACCGACACCCGAAAATGAGGGACTTTCATTCCATGTCAATGATAAGCCATTGGCTTCTGGATCGGAAGTTATCATTACAGAGGCAAGCCGTATCAAGATGTCCAAAGAGGAATTCAATCAAATGGAAACCCCATTACTGTATGTTATCCCCGGTAAAAAGGGGGGGAAAGGCACTTATGCTATGGAAATAAGTAAAGAGGACCATATCGGAACCGAATTTGGCGGATTATTCCAAGTCTGTGCAGGCGGCATGTGCTTCCTGGTGAAGGATACTGAAAAATATACGGGAGAGTTCAAAGTGGAAAAAGATGCTGTGGATACCGAACAGTCCATACAGATACATTATAAGATCAATGAAAAGCACAAAGAGAAAAAAGACGATTATCGTGTAAGAGTCTCTTTGAAACAGAATAACAAAGAAGTTGCATATTTACGCCTTGTCTTCAAATATGACCCGGCGTCTGTCAAGAAAGAATAATCATTGAATTAGAGATATTTTTCTCTCACATTATAAAGAGCGTAATGAATGCTATTCAGCCTATTCATTGCGCTCTTCTCATATCTGAATAGGAGTCAATTACCGTGATTATCAATTGGAGACTGTTGCAAAAGTCAACAGTTTCATGGATTTTGGAGGCAAAGCCGACAAAAGACACTTTGACCGGGCAGAGAGGGTAAAGTGCAAGGCGCTAAGAGTGAGTGCACAGGGAGTTTACTTCAGGTAAATGACCAAGCGCGAATCTCGCTAGCAACGAAGCAATTTGCTGCTATGCAACGGTCTCAATTGGGTAGATTCATGATAATGAATATTACTTTTGGGCGTGTCCGAAGCAACATTACATCGACAAATAGAATTATCATTTTACAGCAGGCCGAGCCTATCTTAGAAGTCAAAAATACTTCCAAAACATAATTCAGGGTAAAGCTACCCATTGAAAGCTGATGAAATTATGCCCCTGAGGGTGTTCTTTCCCTCAAATTATAAAATCCTCAATAATATCTTAAAAACATCGATATTTTCATCTTCAAAGATTGACCAGATCATTCTCAAAGATTGACCAGGTCATTCTCAAAGATTGACCAGGTCATTCTCAAAGATTGGGCTCATGGTTTTCAAACTTTTGTTTTATGCTTGTCATGAGGATAAAGAAAAATCCGCAAATAGGCACTTATATCCTATTTGCGGACAATTTATGGGGTACAGTATACATTATTATGATTGTTTACAATTTGATATTTTCACGCATTCCATCTCATAATTACAGAAAGTAATCGATCTGGTAAATAAGGCTTGTAAAAATCACTGTTGCTCACAACAAATCCTTTTTTTTTTAGAAATTAGCCACAAGAGTCATACCCCATTGATTTCCCTCGAACACTGTAGGCATGATATTTAGCTTAGCACCGTACTTACCCATAAACCAGTCATAACCCATATAAGTAAGATTGGTGCAAAGAATACCAACACCGGCTCCTACCAATACATCTGATGACCAATGGCGATTTTTGAAAATACGGGACATCCCCACCCATGTAGCTACTGAATAGCCGGCCACACTAATCCATGGTGAATGATGCCCCAGCTCCCTATGTAAAAAAGTAGCACCCACAAAAGCCATAGCTGTGTGCTGAGAAGGGAAAGAATAATCTTTCACCGTGATGGGTCTGTCAGGACGGTAATTTTGTGTTGCTTTTTTGAGTCTGTGTACTACCATATCACTCACTACATAAGAAACAGCAAGAATAGCGCTACGATCAATAAAACGGTGCTTGCTTTTGAGCCCGAAAAGATTCATGGCATAGGCAGCTATGGGTGGCAAAAAGCGTAGCTGATCATCATAAGTATTGATATATTTGGGATTACTTTGAGACACACCATCAAGTATATCCTTGTTCCACGCCAACGCATTCTGCAACTTCCTATCTACATAGGGTATAGTTTTGACCAATACCCCCGCCGTAATTAGTGTTAGCGGTAATTTTATTTCGCCTATAAAACGCTTTTCCTGTACGGAATCAAGCAAATATTCTTTTTTCTCTTCTTTCTTCTCTTGTGCCCCAACAAGTAAGGAATGGAGCAAAACCAACAATAGGATCAGCAGACAGATCCTCAACAATGAAATCATCTAAAATTAGTTATAAGTTAATGGGCAAAGATATTTTTACAATAGAGTCTTATTCTCATTGATACCTGTTTCTAGCTGCAATACGGGATTTATTGCCCAGAAACGCAATCCCTCTTTGTCCTCATCCAATGTACGAAGGATAAGATCCGTGCATAAGAATTTTGATATTGTAGGATCATAAAAGGTAATCGCACAATTAGTTTTATCCTGCTTTACAATCCATTCGGTAGGCTTATTGCTACGGGGTAAACTACTATTTAAATTATGAATACTCAAACTATGCCCGTAATCACCATAAAACAATTTTACCTTATCCTCGTAAGGGTATTCCAGAAGTGTAGTAAAAATGTATTTTGATCGAAACTTTATCGGTTTCATAGTCTTAGGATCGGATAAGATATAATCCAATGGAGCTGCTTCCTTGCCTTGAGTAATCTCTGAGTAAAAACTACAAAATAGCTTTACTTTGAGCAAAGGATTCTTGACTATCCGATAGAGCGCCAAAGGCTCTTGATTAAAAGGAATACCGCAGAAACCCCGATAGTTTTTGTTGTGCTGTACCGCTTCATAGAAAAAGTCGAATCTGGATTTGCTCTTATCTCTGAAATTGAAAATATCCAAAGTCTCTCTTAGCCCAGAAGTAGGCTTTATAAAAGACTCTGCTATATCCCGCAGACCTGCATCCGTGTATTCTTTCTTAGAAGCCAAAAGCAGCAAATCACTGAAAGCTCCATAGTAATAATTGGAGACCAGGTGTGTGCCGTAGCTCTGTCTGATACGCTCCGGCTTGGCCTGCAAAAGTGTCTCAACAAAAGATTTTGTCAGATACCCCTCCAATATCTGAGGGTCATTTCCTATCTCCAAAGAAACTATATCCGGGGTATCTTGTCTACGGCGATGCAGTAATATATCCGGCTTATGCTTGACTTTGAAATCGAAATACTCATAGACAATGTTGATAAAAGGGGATTCTCCTTCTTTACCGAATGGGAAAATATGTCTGAAGTATAATCCCCTATTACGAAACTCTGATACATAGGGAGCATATTCCCCCGCAGCATGCTGCTTTATATGTATGGACTCACTTTTGTAAGCCTTTCCGGACATAGGATCAATGGCGTTGCCTCTGAGGGCTCTTTCCAGATCAATAATATTTCCCTCACAAACTCCCTGCGGAGTATATCCATTGTACCGACTCATATCATAGCCCTTGCCCAAACAATACTCCGGAGTATGATTCTCATCATACAATTTCAGGTTACCTCCCGGCCAACCGATATAGGAAAATTTATCCTCAACGTTGCTTTGCGGCTCGTTTCTTTTACTACAAGAAAAAAATAGAACTATGACGAAAAAAAAGACAATGCTCCTTTTCATTATATTTTATAAAGTGCTGAATTGAAGCACAAAAGTAGCTAATATTTCAAAAACAAACATCTCTTGGTCCATTTTTCTTAGCTAAAGGCCATAAAAAGCCCGTCGTAGTAAGTGATACTAATAGTCCGAAATTTGGTAAAGGATGCCTTAAGAGACTGTTGCAAAAGTCAACAGTCTCATGGATTTTGGAGGCAAAGCCGACAAAAGACACTTTGACCGGGCAGAGAGGGTAAAGTGCAAGGCGCTAAGAGTGAGTGCACAGGGAGTTTACTTCAGGTAAATGACTAAGCGCGAATCTCGCAAGCAACGAAGCAATTGGCCTGCTATGCAACGGTCTCTATTTATGTACGAGGCCTGTTTTATAAAACAACTGATCAATACAGATCAGACAAACAGCTATAAATAGGAATCTCTTTTAATATCTCACTTTTGTTTCATGTTTAATCGTAATTAGAAGTCTAAATAAAAGAAAAGAGATTGGGATCACAAGCTTATTTAAAACAATAGCCAAGCGATATTTATATATCTTTTGCAACGCTAGATCCGGTTTGCCCTCATTGGGGTATAAAATAGGATTCTCTTCTCTTTTCATTCAACTCAATATATTTGCGCTTACATCCCGCGCCCCCTTGAGAAATCTCATTGAATCAGATGTAATAACAGCCTTTGAGGACTTATCTATTTTACACATCACCTCGAACATCTATTGTGTGGAATTGTACCCCTCTGCATAAAGAGATAAATGAAAGTTCTATTTTTGGAGAAGATGCTCAAAGCTTTCCTCCGTGAAGGAATGGTGTTTATCCTGCTTTGCTGATATTAAGTGGCGTATTTATATTTGAAGAGCTTGGGATAAAACACCTTTGCAGATAATTATTTACCTTTGCAGATGCTGCGCGAGGGATTTATGCTTTGCGCCCCCAATTAAGTTTTATAATCATATCATATAAGTAGTACAACGCAAGTTTATGGAAATTGCATCAAAGTATAGCCCCGAAGCTGTAGAGAACAAATGGTATCAATATTGGATGGATAAGGGATTTTTCCATTCCGAACCTGACGGACGTGAGCCTTATACCGTCGTCATCCCTCCGCCCAATGTTACCGGAGTGCTTCACATGGGGCATATGCTCAACAATACCATACAAGATATTCTGGTGCGTCGTGCTCGAATGAAAGGATTTAACGCATGTTGGGTTCCGGGTACGGATCATGCATCTATTGCCACCGAGGCCAAGGTCGTGGGTAAGCTGGCAAGTAAAGGAATCAAAAAAACAGACCTTACGCGTGACGAATTTCTTGCTCATGCATGGGACTGGACTCACGAGCATGGCGGTATCATCTTGGAGCAACTGAAACGTTTGGGCGCATCCTGTGACTGGCAGCGTACTGCCTTTACCATGGACGATGAGCGATCACAAAGCGTATTGGATGTATTTGTGGATTTGTACAACAAAGGACTTATCTACCGAGGCATACGCGTGGTAAACTGGGATCCGCAAGCTCTCACGGCATTGAGCGATGAAGAAGTTGTCTACAAGGAGTCTCAAGGCAAACTTTATTACCTCCGCTACTTTGTGGAAGGTATGCCCGATAAGTATATTGTGGTGGCAACGACACGCCCGGAGACTATCATGGGTGACACGGCTGTGTGCATCAATCCTAATGACGAACGCTACAACTGGCTCAACGGAAAAAGAGTAATAGTACCGATAGTTAACCGTGCCGTACCCATCATAGAAGATGAATATGTGGAGATAGAGTTTGGTACCGGGTGCCTGAAGGTAACTCCCGCTCATGATGTCAATGACTATATGTTGGGCGAAAAGTATCAACTGGAGTCTATAGATATATTCAACGACAATGGTACACTCAATGAAAAAGGTGGAGCATACGCAGGCATGGACAGATTTGACGTTCGTGATAAGATAGAGAAAGATCTGCAAGCGGCGGGTTTGATGGAGAAGACGGAGCCTTACACCAATAAAGTGGGGCATTCCGAAAGAACAGATGCGGCTATAGAACCTAAGCTCTCTATGCAATGGTTCTTGAAAATGGAACATCTTGCTAAGCCGGCTCTGGCGGCTGTGATGAATGATGACATCAAACTGCACCCGGCAAAGTTCAAGAACACTTACCGCCACTGGATGGAAAATGTAAAGGACTGGTGTGTGAGCCGTCAGTTGTGGTGGGGACATCGTATTCCGGCTTATTACTTGCCGGACGGAGCATATGTTGTGGCAACTACACCACAGGACGCTCTAGCTATCGCAAAACAAAAAACAGGCAACGAAGCCCTTACATTGGAAGATCTCACTCAGGAAAGCGACTGCCTCGACACCTGGTTCTCTTCATGGCTGTGGCCTATAAGTGTATTCGCTCCCGTAATGGACAAAGACAATGCTGATCTCAAATATTATTATCCCACATCCGACTTGGTAACTGGTCCTGATATCCTTTTCTTCTGGGTAGCACGCATGATCATGGCAGGTTATGAATACATGGGTGATATGCCTTTCAAAAACGTATATCTTACCGGTATTGTGCGCGACGCACAGGGTCGTAAGATGTCAAAAAGTTTGGGCAACTCTCCGGATCCATTACTATTGATAGACAAATACGGAGCAGACGGCGTACGTATGGGTATGATGATGGCTGCACCTGCCGGCAATGACGTGCTTTTTGAAGAAAGTCTGTGTGAGCAAGGGCGTAATTTCTGTAATAAGATATGGAATGCCTTTAGACTTATCAAAGGCTGGGAAGTTACCGACAGCCCTCAACCAGAGGCCTCGGCTCTAGCTGTAAAATGGCTGGGCATGAAGATCGATCAAGCCAAGACAGAGCTTGATGACTTATTCTCAAAATATCGAATCAGCGAGGCTCTCACTACGGTATATAAACTATTCTGGGACGACTTTTCGTCATGGTATCTTGAGATTATCAAACCGTCTTATGGATCACCAATAGATAACACAACTCTGGAACAGACCATGACATTCTTTGAGGAGTTGCTCACACTACTGCACCCATTCATGCCCTTCATTACAGAAGAGTTGTGGCAGGCTATTCGCAAACGCAACGATGGAGAGAGCATTATGGTAACTCTGTTGGAAAGCCCCACGGAAATAGATGAAACCTTCCTGCAATCATTTGCACACATGCAAGAAGTGATATCAGGCATAAGGAGCATTCGTTTAGGAAAAAATATCCCACAAAAAGAGGCTTTGACTCTCGAAGCAGGGCAATCATTCAGCACTGCATTTGATGCCGTAATTATCAAGATGGGAAATCTCGATGCTATCACGAGAGCTTCAGAAAAAAGTGAGGGTGCAGCATCATTCATGGTAGGGACAGATGAGTTCGCAGTACCACTTGGGGGGCTTATCAATGTGGAAGAAGAAAAAGCAAAACTTGAAGCAGACCTCGCATATCAAGAAAAGTTCTTATCTTCCGTTATGAAAAAGTTGGCAAATGAGAGTTTTGTTAGTAAAGCTCCCGAACAAGTTATAGCTATAGAGCGCAAAAAGCAATCAGATGCAGAAAGCCGTATAGCCACCATCAAACAAAGCCTTGAGCAATTGAAATCACAGGCGTAACATTAAGAACAGTTATAAAAGAATCATCAACAACGGTTATATGACAAGCGACAAAGAAAAGACCTTATTGAGGAATCTCTTCGTAGAATCTCTCAATGAATGCAATACCAAAATCATCGGCTCTGTGAGAGATCTGTTTGTGCAGATTGATACGGAAAAAGGTGAAGTTTCTCTTTATGACGATACTGATGAGCAGATTGGTTCGTGTGTCATCTATTCGTGGGTAGAAGAGAAATGCGATGAGCCTTCACAGGAGATAATTGAGGCCTTACGCGAGACGGTAAGTCGATTGGAGCAGCGTGGCTTTTGGGAGAACCCCATGTTTGTGAAACCGTTTTCTATCGAACTTGTTGAAGAAGATTTCAGTACAATCGAAGAGCTTCTATTCATTGATGATGATCTTTTGAAAATAGATGATCCTTTATTGGAAGGACTAAACGAAGATTTGGACAAATTCCTCGATAATCTTTTAGGAGATATTAAATAAATTCGTACATTTGCGGGGCTTTTAGAAGAATAGTATCAGTGCTTGATGCCGAAATAGCTCAGTTGGTAGAGCAATTCATTCGTAATGAATAGGTCGCCGGTTCGAGTCCGGCTTTCGGCTCAAAGTATAAGAGAAATAAGATTGTTGTTAATGTGTTTACTGCGCTACACTTTATCCAAGTGGGCGCAGTCTTTTTTTGCCCGTATATTCATAGATACAACAATGATTCTATGACCAAATTTAATCAATACTTACCAACCCTTTTAGGTCTTTTTTCAGAAGCGATATATCTGATTATTTATTGAGACCGTTGCATAGCAGGCAAATTGCGTCGTTGCTTGCGAGATTCGCGCTTGGTCATTTACCGGAAGTAAACTCCCTGTGCACTCACTCTTAGCGCCTTGCACTTTACCTTCTCTGCCCGGTCAAAGTGTCTTTTGTCGGCTTTGCCTCCAAAATCCATGAGACTGTTGACTTTTGCAACAGTCTCTTATTACTACAACAAGGTGTTTTTATCAAAATCGGCCGCATACCGATGAGGGGTTACCTATCGGGCTACGGCCGGTTTATGCTATAAAACAGGATATTAAAAACAGATGATTGATTCTGAAAATAGTGTAACTACCAGAAATCACCTATTAGAGATTTCTACTTAGAAAAGTTCATCTCGTCAATCAAACGTTCACACCCTCCCATTTCTTGTATCACCATCAACACATATCTTATGTCAACGATGATGCTTCTTTGATAGTCCGGAAGATATTGTATGTCTCCACCTACACCTTCCCAGTTGCGGTCGAAATTGAGACCGATAAGATTTCCTCGGGCATCAAGGACAGGACTTCCTGAGTTTCCTCCGGTAGTATGTGTGGTAGCACAGAAATCTACAGGCATCTTGACTTTACCGTCAGGAGCGATGACTCCCCAACGTCCTTTCTTGCCATACTTACCTCCATAGTATCCATAGTGCTTTTGGTTGTAAATATCCTTGAGTTTTTTGTCTACTACAAATTCCCAATTGTTGGGATCCTCTTTTTCCATTACACCTTTGAGATAAGTTTGATGACCATAATCAATGGCATCTGAAGGGGAATACCCCTTAACCTCTCCATAAGTAAAGCGTAGTGTAAAGTTGGCATCGGGCCATAGGTTGGGTTGACCTTTGAGATCCATCAAACCTCCAACATATACTTTACGTGATTGGTTGATAGGATCGTCATACTTTGCTACCTCTTTTTTCAATGTAAAATATTCTCTCATCACTGATTCAGCGAAACGAGACATAGGATCAGCCTTGATAGTCTCTTCAAATTTGGATTTATCGCTTACAAACTTTTTGTATTTATCTGCAGAAGCGAAGACTGAATTATCAAAAATATAATCGACATAAGCATCAACACTCTCCTTCTCAGTTATTCCCTCACGCAAAGCAACAGGCCAGTATTGCTTATCAATCTGCTTGGTGTATTCCAACAGCATAGCCTTGGCTATCTTGCGATCTACCTCAGGACTATAGTCCTTGTTATAGAATTTATGATATTGGCTATCGATCATTTTGATCACTTCGTCAGGCTTAGATGAGAAGTCAGCTGACAATTCCTTTGGAAAAAATGGAGCCTCTGCAAACTCTATACCTCTGAGAATACCTTCCTCAAGATACCAAAGACGAGTGCGTAGGTCCTTGCGCTTGTCTACCGTAGCAGAGATATTATCGACTGCCTTCTTGTAGCTATCTCTGCCATTCTTCTTTCCCCATGCCAATAGGTCCTGTTCTTGCTTGAGTTTAGCGGCTCTCAAGTCACGCTTCTCTATTGCCCAATTGGCTCCAATAGCACGCTTGTAAGCATTTTGCGATGATGCATATTTTGCAGAGTACATGATCTTGATCTTCGGGTCAGCGAGCATCTCTCTGAGCATAACCTCTTGACGTATCGACCTCATGCGTATGCGTATATCATTGTCAATACTCTTCCACTCATCCACTTCACGAGGTGTATAAAAACGGTGGGTTGTACCGGGAAATCCCATAATCATGGCGAAATCACCCTTCTGCACACCTCCTGTAGAAATATTAAACCACTTCTTTGGTTTGAGTGGGACATTACGCTCAGAATAAGGGGCCGGATTGCCGTCTTTATCAGCATAGATACGGAAAACAGAGAAATCCCCTGCATGTCTTGGCCACATCCAATTATCTGTATCGGCACCAAACTTCCCTATAGAACTGGGAGGAGCTCCTACAAATCTGATGTCAGAGTAAATCTTCTTGGTAAACATGAGATACATATTGCCATCATAAAAGGCTTTTATCTCCACCTCAATACCGGGATGTGACTTGAGGTATTGCTCGCCTACCTTTTTCAGAGCCAACCCATCAAGATATTTAGGAGACAGATAAGCCATACTGTTTGGGTCAGTAATGTTTTTGAGCTCCTCTTTTACATAAGACGTCACATCTTCTATCTTATCAATAAATGTTACGGTGACCCCTTGGGCAGGGAGTTCATGCTTAAAATCCATAGCCCAATAACCATCATCCAGATAGTTATGCTCTACAGAACTAAGCTGTTGTATGGCATCATAGCCACAATGATGATTGGTCAAGACCAACCCTTGTGAGGAAACAATCTCGCCGGTACAACCCCTGTCGAATATCACTACAGCGTCTTTGAGGCTGGATCCGTTGGGGTTGTACAAGTCATACTCTTTGAGTTTAAGCCCTCGGGCTTTCATTTCGGCATATTTGCGCCCAAGCTGCTGCATGAGCCACATCCCTTCATCAGCATAACTATACGTCACACAAACAAAGAGTAGCATAAAAAAAGAAAGAGTTTTTTTCATCATAGATATTATTAATAAGTGTTGTTGTGTATTTTATTTATCCAAAGCCATACGAGCATTGTAATATTGCTTCTGCCCCGTGACTTCTGCCCCTATCCATGAGGGCAAATCAAATGTTTCGGATTCCGTCTCAACTTCCAACTCGGCTAATATAAGCCCGGCATGACGCCCTTCGAACACATCTACTTCCCATACCTTTTCTCTATAAGGCACAAGGTAACGCTTCTTGCTCACAACATGTCCATCACAAAGTGAAATCATGTCACGAGCATCTGAGAGAGGCACCGGATATTCCCATTCATCACGGGACAGCCCATTTTCCGATGATTTTCCTTTCACTGTAATAAAAGCTTCATCGTCACGGATTCGGATCCTTACGGTACATCCTTCACGAGCAACCAAATAACCTTGTATAATATGAGATACAGACACTGACTGATTTACAAAGCCCATATCGTGCACTAGATATTTATGTTCGATTTCCATGTCTATAGCTAGCGCGGATCAGTGTATAGTTACCATAGTAGCACCATAGCCATATTCTCTGAAAGACGCATCCTGAAAAGTACATTTTCGGTACTTGTGCTTGAGCTCTTTTTCGAGAGCATTGCGCAGTACACCTTCACCCTTGCCGTGGATATAAACGATCTTCTGTCCGATCTTACCCTGATAGTCATCCATTACCTCACGAAACTTGCTCAACTGATACTCCAAGATATCAGCATTGCTCATACCTGACGTATCATCTAATAATTCATTGATGTGTAAGTCTATCTCTACTATCTTATTAGAATCCAAAGATGCACTTTTCTCCTTTCGGGCAGGAGCAGGAGCATGATGTTTCTTAGACAGCATAGCTTGTTCCAATTCATCAGGTTTGATACGGGTTTGCTCATTTCTGTGATCATTTTCGATAAGTGGATACACAATAGCATCTTCCTCAAAGAAATCATTTTCGTGAAAGCTATGTCGCTTGAAAAACTTTGTAATATCAGGTCGTATTTGTACAGCTTCAGGAGCCTTGAGATCAAAGGGCTTATCTTCGTTATAAGCAACAATCTGCACACAGACTCTATCAAGATCATTCAGATCTGAAGCTTGAAACTCCTCAATAAATAGCTTAATATTAGGTTCAATGAACCCTGATGCACGTAAAATCCACTTACCGTCACTCTGCTGATGGAGATAGGTATAAAACAGTGTAAAGTTACTATCGTTTACCAGATAAGCTTCATAAGGCTCTGTTCCTATCTTGTGGTGATCCAGGGGGAGGTAAGCTAAATAGACATTGAGTTTATTATGATTAGGAAGATAAGTATAGGGCAAGCGTTTTAGCTCCCGGGGGATAGATTTGCGCTCGGACGAGGGTGATGGCTGAACTTCCTCCTGAGGATGATGAGACTTCAATACCGGGGGGTTGTACGCCGGCATAAAAGTATCGTTATCTTGTACCACTACACACTCTCTTACAGGGGTAGGTATCTCAAACCCGTCTTCATCCTCTACCCAAACAACGGAACCTTCGACACGAGAGACCTTGCCTCCTCCGGTTGTATTAAGAAATCTTACTTTATCGCCTTTCTTGATGACACTATTCATAGAATTATTCTTTTATCAGTCTATTCCTCAAAGTTATGATTTTTTAGTCTGAAATAAATAGGATAGAAAAAGGAAGGCTTCCTTGATATCATATATTTTTTGTAATATCGTAGTTCGTTTGGCGTCAAGCCAACGGTAAAAAAACAAGAATTATAATGATAAAAAATATAGTTTTCGATCTCGGTGGGGTGCTTATACACCTCAACAGGGACGAGAGTGTACGTCGCTTTGAAGCTTTAGGTGTCAAGGATGCTGATGAAATGTTGGATCCATATTTACAAAGCGGGCTTTTTCTGAAGTTGGAGGAAGGCTCTCTCTCCGGTGAAGAGTTTAGAGAAGCACTCAAAGAGCATTCCAAACTGGAAAAGCTCACGCATGATGATATACTTTATGCCCTCAAGGGTTTTCTGGAGGAGGTATGCATATATAAGTTTGATTTTATAGACAAACTGCGCAAGGATTATCGAATTTTTATCCTCTCCAACACTAACCCATATATCATGGAATATGCTGAAGGTGATGACTTCCTGCCGGGCGGACGCAAGCTCAGCAGTTTCGCAGAAAAAGTATATGCCTCATATCAAATGAAGATGGTGAAGCCTGACAAGAAAATATTCGAATACATGATAAAAGATGGTCAGATAAGACCAGAGGAAACTCTGTTTCTTGACGACAGTCCGGCCAATGTGAAAATAGCTGATGAGATGGGTTTCATCACTTATTGCCCCAAAAACTATGAAGACTGGCGAGAGCCTTTGAAAGAAATACTCAGGCAACATGCAAAATAATACAAAGAAATTGCATGCAGATGTCACATAACAACACCTTCATGGGGTGCGACAAATATAACGAGGTATGAATTCATAAACGTTTTGAAGATTATATATGTGTCTGACGGAATTATTTTGTATATTTTTGCATAAAGCATCTTTTCATGAAGGATGGATCCATTAGAAATTATTAAGAAATACTACAACCCGGAATCCAAAGCCTATAATATACTGGTACGCCACAGCATGGATGTTACCAGCATGGCTCTGAGGATAGCCAGACAACACCCGGAATTGCATGCAGATTCACAATTTATTGCTGAAGCTGCCATGCTTCATGACATAGGAATGTTTCTTACCGATGCCCCGGGCATAGATTGTCACGGAACCGAACCTTATATACGTCATGGATATCTGGGAGCAGAGCTCTTACGACATGAAGGTATGGCACAGCACGCAAAGGTTTGCGAACGCCATACAGGCAGTGGACTGACAAAGAAAATGATCAAGGATAGGAAAATAGATCTTCCCGAAGGAATATATACGCCTCAAAGCATTGAAGAGAAAATAATTTGCTATGCGGATAAGTTCTATTCTAAAAGTAATCTCGAAAAAGTCAAAACAGCCGATAAAATACGAATCAGCATGAAAAAATACGGTGATGAGGCTGTAAGGCGATTCGAAGAGCTTGATAAGATGTTTGGAGGTTAATTAAAATCTTATCAGATAGCAGGATTTCACTATCTTTGCTTTCTGAAAAATATAGCGAAAGTTACATACGAATGCATCTAAAACGGAGTTTTATCCGCAATCTGCTTCCTGTAATCATTATTACGGGAATGATATTTTCAGCTTGTAGTACAGCAAAGTCAGGCGTAGGGAATAGTCCTACGTCAGCATCGCCCATGGATAAGAATCTCAAAGCAATTGCCGATAATGTAAAGAACGCTCGCAATCAAGCAAAGGATACTTCGGTAGATCAGCAGAAAGCTGAAATAGATAGCGTACAAGGTAAGATTGACTCAATAGCCAATCGTTTCAACAAAATCTCTGCGGATAGCATTCAAGGGAAAAAAGATTCATTAGCTACCGATAAAAAAGACAGTGCATCCATAAATAAAGAGCCGAAGAAAAAGCAGTTTGAGCTATCCGATGTGGTGAATTATTCAGCCAAGGACTCCATGGTAATGATCAACACAAATATGGCATACCTATTCGGCGAGAGTAAAATTCAATACGAAACCAAGAATATAGAATCGCGCTACATGCGTATCAATATGGATAGTAGTCAGGTTTATACCCAATATGTCCTGGACAGCGTGGGTAAACCCAACTATTTCCCTAAATATACCGATGGTGATGAGTCCTACGAAGCTAAGTCTATGAACTATAACTTCAAAACTAGTAAAGGATATATCACAGGGGTAGTAACTCAGCAAGGTGAGGGTTATCTCAATGCAGAGCGAACCAAGAAGATGGCAGACAACACCATGTTTTTGGAAGGCGGTAAGTACACGACTTGTGACAGACATGACCATCCTCACTTCTATCTACAGCTGACCAAGGGAAAGGTAAAACCCAAAAAGCAGGTAATCTTCGGGCCGGCTTATCTGGTACTCGCGGATGTACCTCTTCCCATAGGACTGCCATTCGGAATGTTTCCTTTCACAAGCAAATATTCTTCGGGAATTATCATGCCCAAATATGGAGACGAACTGCAGAGAGGTTTTTATCTCCAAGACGGAGGGTATTATTTTGCCTTCAATGACTATGTTGATCTAGCTGTGACGGGAAGCATTTATACCAGAGGCTCATGGGGTGTGCAGGCACGTTCACAATACCGCAAAAGATATAAATTCAACGGAGCCTTTGACGCCAGCTATATCCAGACGGTAATAGGAGACAAAGATGTACCCAAGGAATACTCCAAGAGCAAAGACTTCCGTATCGGATGGACGCACTCACAAGACCCGAAAGCCGACCCCTTGCGCACCTTCTCAGCAAGTGTAAACTACTCAACCAGTAGCTATAACCACAACTCGCTCGACAGACGCTACGACCCTCAAAAATTGGGAGAGAATACCAAAACATCTTCCGTAAGTTACTCTCGTGTATTTCCCGGGACTCCATGGCGACTAACAGCCTCATTCGATATCGCCCAACGATCCATTGATAGCACTATCAGCCTTACTCTACCCAACCTCTCAGTAAACATGTCACGTGTGTTTCCATTCAAACGCAAAGTGAGAGTAGGTAGTGAGAAGTGGTACGAAAAGATTAGTATGAGCTATAACGGGGAAATGCGTAATCATATTCTTACAAAAGAAAATAAGCTACTTAAATCCAACCTACTCAAGGATTGGGAAAACGGAATCAGGCACAATATACCTCTATCCGCTTCTTATAAGCTTTTTGATTACGTGGATATCAGCCTTAATGCCAACTATACCGAGCGCTGGTACACCAAAAAGTATAATAAGGTTTACAATCCTACAACGGATAGATTAGAAAATACTGATACCATTAATGGTTTCAATCGTGTATTTGATTTCAACGGAGGAGTATCTGCCAGTACGGTTATGTATGGCTTTTATGAGCCGTTATTCTTCCGAAATAAGATCAAAATGATCCGCCATAGATTCACTCCAAGTATTTCTTACAGCTTTACACCTGACTTCGGACAGCGACACTGGGGATACTGGAAAGATATTACCTATTACGGTAAAGATGGTATTGAACGTACAATGAAATATTCTCCATACGAAGGACAACTTTTCGGTGTACCGTCTATGGGTCGCTCATCGATGATTTCGTTCAGTGCGGACAATAATATCGAAGCTAAAATAGCGCAAAAAGATACGGTAGACAAAAAGATCAGCCTTATCGATAACTTCCGATGGGGTGTCGGTTATAACATAGCAGCAGACTCTTTCAAATGGACCAATATCAACACGTCGCTTACACTGCGCTTTTCACAAGACTTTGTATTGAATCTCAGTGGAGACTTCGACCCTTATATGTACGACTATGTTCGCGACGAACGTGGTGAGGTGCATGCATTCAGAGTGGACAGACTGAAAATATTGAATGGAAAAGGCATAGGGAGTTTGGTTTCTACGGGGACAAGTTTCAACTACACACTCAATAATAATAATGTCAAGAAATTACTGGGCTTACTCGGGATAGGGCCTGGCGGAGATAAAGAGGATAAAACTAAAGACGGAAAAGATAAACCTGACACCGGAAAGCCGGATGAGAAACAAGATGAAACAAAGAAAAAAAATACATCCTTGTTGCACTCTCATGACGACGATGATGAGGGGCAGTACGACGAATACGGCTATCTTAAAACGGAATTTCCTTGGAGCCTTGGCATCAACTACAGTGTGAATGTAATGCGTGACAGGTATATTCCGGAAAAAGAAAGATTCAAGTATCGATACACGCACAACCTCTCCTTCAACGGTAATTTACAACCGACCAAAAACTGGTCATTCAACTTCAATATGAACTATGATGTTGAGCGTAAAAAAATTACAAACTTGATGATCAATCTCACACGAGATATGCACTGCTGGTCTCTCACGGGTAGCGTTATTCCCATAGGATTTTATAAGTCCTATAATATTACCATCGGTGTCAAGAGCTCTCTGTTGCATGACCTCAAATGGAATAAACGACGCTCCGACAACAATAACGCACGTTGGTATTGATACAAAAACTCATACTCCGGTGCTGCTTCAGGCTTAAGTGAATCCGGATAATTAATTAGATAACAACCAGTCAGAGCATTTTACTATTGAAATGCTACTGTAATTATATACTTGCAAATTGATTATGAACAATAATAGCAGCAAATTTAATCTGGGAGGTATTTTCCCTCCTGTTACAAGAAATCTTATAATCATCAACTTTTTGATCTGGTTTGCAGAGATGGTATTACCTCGCTACGGTATTGACTTGATTTCCATGTTCGGGCTACATTACTTTCAGGCATCAGAGTTCAATCCATTCCAGCTAGTATCTTACATGTTTTTACATAGCAATGCAGGCATTGATCACGTATTTTTCAATATGTTTTCACTTTGGATGTTTGGAGGTATTGTAGAGCAGGCCTGGGGACAATGGCGGTATCTATTCTTTTACCTCACCTGCGGAGTATCTGCAGCACTTGTGCAGGAAGCCATTTGGGCGATAGATCTGAGCAGCGTAGCTGCTTTGGGCAATGAGATGGTCAATGTAGGCAATGGAATGAACATGCCGGCATCACAACTTCTCAACATGGCAGTGACTGTAGGGGCTTCAGGATCTATCTTTGGTTTACTACTAGCTTTCGGAATGCTGTTTCCCAACAATCTTATTTTCTTTCTTTTTATCCCCGTCCCCATCAAAGCGAAATACTTTGTGATTATCTATGGTCTTGCCGAGCTTTTCCTAGGAGTGCGTTCTATGGGAGGAGGAGCCGACAGTGTAGCACACTTTGCGCATTTGGGAGGTATGCTGGGTGGTCTTATCCTCATTTTATTGTGGAGAAAAAAAGGACATATACATGGCCCATACAATTAATAAGTCATATATTCAGAATTGGTGGCATAGAGCAGATATTACTCGTCGTGTCATAGTTATCAACTGCGTCGTATACGCCGTATTGTTGGTGGCACAATTCTTTTATACACGTTTTGCCTTTACCGGATGGGACATCTGGGATGAGTTTGCACTCTTTCCTGATATGTATCTATTCAGCAGGAGACCATGGGGTATACTCACCTACATGTGGGTCCACAAGAGTATTTTCCATCTTTTATTCAACATGCTGTTCCTTTATTGGTTCGGTACTCTTTTCCTCCGCTACTTCTCTCCGCGCTCATTCCTTGCACTGTATCTCATGTGTGGCATTACAGGGGGAGCTATCTACTTCGGTACATATCATGCTCTCACATGGGCGGGAGCTCACACGGCCGGTATTAATCTATTGGGATCATCAGCAGCAGTCATGGGGATTATCTTTGGTGTTGCTTTTTATGCAAAATGGGAGAGAGTCGAATTGCTTTTTTTCGGTCCCGTAAAGATACATTACTTAGCCATAGCGCTTTTTATCTTGGATATAATACTCCTAGGCGGCAATAATTTCGGGGGTCACATCGCACACTTGGGCGGAGCAGCATTAGGCTTGATTTTTGCTCTCAAGATGAGCAAAGAGCGCGAGGATATCACCGTCTGGCTACAACGATTGATTGACAGACTTGTAAATTGGAGGAACAAGATCAATAAGACTACTAATGTAAGCAAGGGAGGAGGAGAAAATCTCTACTCCATGCACATTGATCCCAACAAAGATAAATCATCCAAACCCTCCCCTTCACAAAAAAATCAAGACAGAATCAATAAACTGCTTGATAAAATAAAGGAGTCAGGCTATGGCAGCCTCACTGATGATGAAAAGAGAGATTTATTCGACCAAAGTAACAAACTAAAATAATAAGAAGAACATCATGGAGCCTGTTATCCCAAACAACAATCCCGGTGTGACAAAAAAGAAAAACAAAGCAAATGTGAGCATTGTTACGTCCCGGGTCTTCAATGCAATAGCATCTATAGCATCAGGCGTCATCATTATACTCTTTCTTCTCAGCGTAGGGAGTATGTGGATATCTCCCGTAAGACTTGTCACCCCAGCTTTTCTAGGCTTAGTATTTCCTATTCTTCTTTTCTTTCAGGCACTGGTGACCATTTATTGGTTGCTTGCAGGCAAGTGGCGATGGATCGTTGCATGTCTCGTTGTACTGCTTCTATCCTTTTCTGCTATCAAGGTCTATACCCCTTTGCACCGTTTTTCCGCAGATAAGCTTCCTCAAGATCATATCAAAGTGCTTTCCTATAATGTCATGGCTTTTGGATTTCTCGAGCACAATGCCATGTCGCCAAATCCTATCCTACAATACCTCAAGAATAGTGATGCAGACATCATTTGTCTTCAAGAGGCCAAGCTCTATAGCGAAGATACTCCTTATGTATCGCTTGAGGATATCAAAGAATATCTAATTGATTATAAATACATAGATTTCAATTATGCCCAACCCGATGGAGGTACAGGTATGATGATCTTATCCAAATTTCCTATTCTCAAAGCCGAACGAATCCGTCTTGAATCCACATTCAACGGTGCTATGAAATATATACTCAACGTCAAAGGCAAGGATATGATGGTGATCAACTGTCATTTGGAATCATTTAAGCTTACCATGCAAGATGGCTACAGCTACTTGCGTATGGCCAAAGCCGGTGATGCCAAGGGACTGCGTGAAAGTATGGGAGGCAAGTTTGCTCCGGCATACAGGCGTAGGGCTATCCAAGCCAATCATATTCATGAGGCTGTCCTGAGATCTCCCGTCAAAAATGTTTTGGTCTGTGGTGATTTCAATGACACACCGATTTCTTATGCGCGTCACAAAATTGCAGAAGGCATGAGAGATGCCTATATGGATACAGGCTATGGCCCAGGGTACTCATTCAACAAAGGCATGTATATTGTACGCATTGATCATATAATGTGTAGTCCGGGCATGAGGCCTTACGGCTGCCGAGTGGATCAGTCCATCAAGATTTCAGACCATCAGCCCATCATGAGTTACTTTACTTTCGAGCCATAGACTGCTATTTTTTGACTGCAAAGAAAGAGCTATCGAGAATGGGTAGTGCCAAATTCATCAGAACTATCTTTAGATTATTGAGTACTATTTCTATCCCATAAATCATTTTAGGAGTATATGACGTAAAGAACGAGAGGGCTGATTTCCAGAACTGGAAATCAGCCTTCCCGTTTTTATCTTACAAATAGTAAATCCCCAAATTGAGACCGTTGCATAGCAGGCAAATTGCTTCGTTGCTTGCGAGATTCGCGCTAGGTCATTTACCTGAAGTAAACTCCCTGTGCACTCACTCTTAGCGCCTTGCACTTTACCCTCTCTGCCCGGTCAAAGTGTCTTTTGTCGGCTTTGCCTCCAAAATCCACAAGATTGTTGACTTTTGCAACAGTCTCAGTTTGAGAGATGAAGGGGAAATGTGTTTTACCGAATCCCCCCCAACAGTACAGACGATCTACGATCATTGGACGTAAAAAGAATAAGGCGACTGCTTTGCAGTCGCCTTATTCATAACTATTCCCTCAAAAATGTTTTTATAAACCTAATTGTGCATATACACAAAAGCGGGGGAATATATACCTGCACTTTTCAATTATATCACATCACACAGCAGGTACCATGAAGTAAACCATCAGACCGGCTATCACAACATAGAACAGGGCATAGGGAATAGATGAGCGTAATATGGCTCCTTCCTGTCCTTGTTGATTACATGATGCCGTGGCAATGGCGATACTTTGAGGAGAAATAATCTTACCACCCGTAGCTCCCGCTGTATTAGCAGCTGCAAGCCAGTTGGTATTAACTCCAATCTGGTTAGCCACACCTGCCTGTAGTTTACCAAACAAGATATTGGACGAAGTATCACTACCGGTAACAAATGTTCCGATGGCTCCGATAAGCGGAGCTACAAGCGGGTAGAATTGTCCGGTGGCTTCTGCCAAAGCTGTTGCGATAACGAGAATCATACCACTATAAGTCATAATCGAACTCATAGCCACAAGGCTAATGATAGTAATGCCACTCTTCTTGAGGTTGATAAACGTTTTACCAAGGATAGCTAATAACTTACTTACACTCAAACCTTGAATAAGACCTCCGATAAATGCACCGAGGAAGAGCATCAGGCCTGCATTGCTGAGCCATCCGAAATTGAAGGTTTTCCCCGCATGATAAATAGGAAGAGCAACTTTACTTACAAGGTGAGTTTTGAGGAATTGGCTGATAGGACCCGATAACGGACTTGCCAATACGATAAACACGAGTATAAACAAATACACGCTCCATGCTTCGAAAAGCTGTTTGCCCGTAAAATGAACTTTGGGTTTTGCCTCTGAACCTTTCTTGGCTGTGATCTTAGCAAAAAGGATAATCACCAGAATAGAAGCCAAGCTACCGAAGATAGCAGGAGTCTCTGCACCCAAATAACGAGCGGCTGCATATTGCACACCTAATGAAACACCACCTACCAGCAATGCCAATACAATGTTTTTAGGTTGGCTTTTGGCACTCTTGTCTGTAAGGAATAAGATGATGTAAGGAATGATAAACATCAGCAACGAAAGCTGTAATACCACATTGGCACTGATTTGCTGCACTTCTGCCGTGGTAGCAGTTCCACTTTGAGCTACTTCATTGGCCAAAGTCATCACAGGCACACCCACAGCACCGAAGCCGGTAGCCACACTATTCGCAATCAAGCTTACCAATGCCGAGAAGCCCGGTTTGAAGCCCAAACTTATCAGGATGGCAGCGGGGATAGCCACTGCAGTACCGAAGCCTGCCATACCTTCCAGCAAACCTCCGAAGCCCCATACTAATAAAAGAACTTGAATACTCTTGTCTTCGCTGATGCTTACAAACTGCTGCTTGATTACTTCGATCTTTTTAGATTCCAGCAATACATTGTAGCTGTAAATAGCCATCAATATGATGATCAAGATTGGGAAGATAGCTTTGAGCGCTCCTTCAATAAAAGCCCAAAAAACTCCTCCATGGTAAAAATCACTCGGCGCGAAGCCTAATGCCGGTGCTGCAAAAAGAGCAATCACTGCTGCTGTTAACAAGGCGATTACGGCACTTTTGTCTCCGGCCATTTTAAAGCCAACCATCAATACTATAAGTAATAATATTGGCAATAGAGATAGGATAACTGACATAATTTCTCAATATAGATTGGTTAAACATTTATAAACAAGTGTACCAAAGTAATTAAATTATTAACATCTACCAACATTTTGGTAGTATTTATGCAATTTTTCAATCCTTTTCCTATCAATATGATGAAAAAATAATCACATTTAGTTATCCTTTATAAGACTCCGTTATAGCCCGGTGAGGCTTCTGTAATGTTTTATTATTCTGCCATTTAAAAGGCTCATTATTTTCCTTAACAAAAAGAATGGATTGCAATATAATCAACCTTGTTTTGCCTAAGTAAAAAAATTTTTTACTACGTGCATTTATATGCCATTATCGAAAAAAAAGAATCTAAAATGATAGGACTATGACGAAATGGTATAAACAAAACAGGACCAAGTACCCGCTCAAAGTCTTCATGTATATATGAAATAGCTGTTGAAAGACGAGTACTATCATGAGACTGTTGCAAAAGTCAACAGTCTCATGGGTTTTGGAGGCAAAGCCGACAAAAGCCACTTTGACCGGGCAGAGAAGGTAAAGTGCAAGGCGCTAAGAGTGAGTGCACAGGGAGTTTACTTCCCGTAAATGACCAAGCGCGAATCTCGCAAGCAACGAAGCAATTGGCCTGCTATGCAACGGTCTCTAATAGTCTTTTACGCTCTATACAAGAGCTTTAGTTGATCAAACAGAGAGCTTTCTCCTCTTAAGCAAGCGTGTAGCGGCATCAGATGCGGCAATGAGACCTCCTGCGCACATGATGATATCCTTGATCACAAGTCGCCCAGCTCCGGAAAGGTATGGAAATCCGTAATTAGGTGTAGGCATATCACCTCCCAGATTAGGCACCCACACTTCAGGAGTAGTTACCAAGAAAGACAGAGTAACCAAAGACATCAGAAAGGTAAGCACACCTCCTATAACTCCAATCTTAGGACTCCAGATTCCCAATAAAGTAAGTGTACCTATGATCACAATAAACAAGCCTAAACCATAGGAGAAAAGATAAGTACCATTGGATTGGTGCCACTCTATATTCTTGGCCAATACTTTACCCTCAGGGTTTTTATGGAGAGTATATTCTTTCACAACTTCACCCTTTTCATTTATTGCTGTTTTGTGAGAGTTATGATAGAGAAAATTCATAAAAGGGCTGTTAGATACGAATGGGACTATACCGTCTGCTTCATATTGAAAGGCCTTGAGCCCACCAATCCACACCATGACTACAAAAATAGCAACACGGATAAAGTTGATAAAGTACTTTTGGCTATGAGAGAGAAAGAGAAGAGCATCGTTGATGAAGTGATTGATTTTTTCCATTGATAGAGTATGTTTAGTCATTTAAAATCTTTGATATTGCAAAGTTATGACACAGAGGCTCTGCTGAAAATGGACAAAAAAGGATATCACATAGACTATTTTGCCACAATAGAAACTCCCACCTGATCTCGATAGTGTGCGGGAGACAACCCTACAGCCTTTTTGAAATAGCGGCTAAAGTAAAACTCGTCATCAAAGTGAAGTTTGGCAGCGATCTCCTTGACGGAACTATAAGAGAGATGCAACATCTTCTTGGCTTCGAGTATTACACGATCCTGTATAAGACGTGTTGGAGTTTTTCCGAAGTACTGTTTTGTTCTCTTGGTAAATGCATTGGGAGAAAGCCCCAACATAGAGGCATAGAAAGCAACATCTCTACGGGTGATGAAATGCTGATCTATGATATCCTGCACTTCTGCAATACTCCTATTATATACTATCTCCGCATCAGAGCGTTGCAGTTGCAGTGTCTTCTCACGACTACAAAGAGCCAACACCAATTGTAGATAAGCCTTCACTACGGCATCAGAGAATTGTGCAGTCTGCTCCATCTCCTTTTTTATTTTGCCGAGAAGCCATTGCAGTTCATCATAGTCTTTATTGGATATCGTGATATGGGGATAAAGGTAGATATTATTGAAGAGAAGCCCGTTACAAGCAACCTCCTTCTTGTGCTGTTCTATGCAATAGAAATCACCGTGAAAAGTGAACACATTAATCTCTGTACCTTCATCACCCAGCCAGTGAAACGTCTGATAAGGAGTAAAGAACAATACCGTATCCCCCGAAAAATCATAAGACGTGAAATCAAGCATGAAAGAGCCCTTACCCCTAAACAGCAACACATGATATTGAGGGGATGTGTAAGGTACCACGAAATCCTTACCGAACTTCCTATCCAAAGCAACTAAATTGATATCCATGCCTGCAGTTTGCTCGCTTTTACGGTTGTATATTGAGACCGTTGCATAGCAGGCAAATTGCTTCGTTGCTTGCGAGATTCGCGCTTGGTCATTTACCGGAAGTAAACTCCCTGTGCACTCACTCTTAGCGCCTTGCACTTTACCTTCTCTGCCCGATCAAAGGGTCTTTTGTCGGCTTTGCCTCCAAAATCCATGAGACTGTTGACTTTTGCAACAGTCTCATATTGTGAAGGTACAAACTTTAAGCCAAACACTCAAATCCCTCTTGGGGGTTATCCGTCGTGTAACACCAGGAATAGAACCTGTGTCAAGGACGGATTCTACGTTTCCTCTGATGTCAGGAAAGGAAGTGGAGAAAATATCAGGGTATTATCTTAACAGCCTCAGGAGGGGATAAGGTAACTTTGAGATCATTTGGCTTTTGCCAAGCATGGAAGAATGCATTGTCTTTGATCACAACGCATTTTACCTTCTCGAAATTGAAGAGATAGGTATTATGATGAAAAGGCTCAAACTCCTTATTGTATCGGATCACATTACCTGTGAAGCGAAGTCCATTGACAGATTTGGCATAAAGCAAAGGACGGTCAAAGGTATCGAACTCATTATCCTCAATACGTATATTGCTATGAAAATAGAGTGTTTGGGATTTGAGGTCGGGAATCTCAGGGGAGATAGAGATCACAGCATTGGTAAACTGGTAATTGGCTGTAAGGGCATTGACAAATTTATTGTTACGGATGAGTACGTCACGGCATGCTCCAGTTTCGTACCAGCCGTTACAATCACCACACAACAGGATGGCTGTGCCGTGAGTATGGTCGAAAGTATTACGCTCACAAACAACACTGCGAGGTGTGCTGAAGAGAGCTCCACGTGCTCTATTATTACGAATAAGATTGTTACTAAATATGACTTCGGGGGTATAACTGAGGTTTTCTGCTCCGTAGCCGTTGTGGGATGAGATTTCCTGAGGCAGATCCCTGTCGAATATGACACAGAATTCTTTTGCACCCTGCACACTGTCAGTATCCGCGGGGCTGATGCGGCTTATTTTATAAGTATCACTCCCCACTCTTTGCATCAGATCGGATCTTACAAATTGCACTCGATCACCGGCATATCCCCATGCAAAGCCCCACGTCTGTGGGTGCAAATAACGTAAGATCAGGGTGCGGTTATCAACACGCCTTATCACTTTGAGGTAGGTGCCATGTACATTGATGGCATCATCTGCCATGCCCTCATAAAGTCCCTGACGAGAAGTAATGAGTCCTTTACATCCGGAGAAATGAGTGGCATCAGCTTGTGTAGTGAAGTAGCGGGGATCACTCTTACCCCGGAGAGATACCGAAAAACCATCCAACATGATATTCTCCGTCATCTGTGCTACCAAACCCATACCCTCAGCATAGTGCACTTGCACATGGTTGAGGGTGATATCACTGCAATGGTCAATAAAAATACCCGGAGCAGGGCGGTCATAATTACGTAGCACCAAGCGTTCGCCTTTACTACACAGTGCTATCTCCTTCCATCCTTCGATCTTGAGCTTGCTATTCCCCAAATCTTTCACTTTACGGGGATTGAACACCATATCTGCCCGCCGGTAAGTAAGGCGCTTGTCGGCACGAAATCCCATACATACCTCAGGGCGATACTCGTAGTCCGATCCTATGGCAATGAACCTATTATCCTCAACCTTGTATTTACCGGACAATTCTACCTCTACAAGCATACTACTTTTGTCAGGCGACACTTCTATAACCTTGAGTTGTCGTAAAACGGGATCAGCATTGTCAATGGAGAAATTGCGCAAGGTAACATTGGTGCAATTTACCAACGCCAGTGGTATCATACGTCCGTGGCAAACCAATTCTGCTCCATGACCGTCTATAATCACGTTGTGCAGATCCTCCAATACCAAACCGATTTTACGGGGATTGACCTGATCATGATTGGAGATATAATATTCCCGCGAAGAAGCCAATGAATCAGGAAAATGAATATAACCCTGAGGTAGATCGATCACTACAGGAGACTGATGAAGTTTACCTGTCAGAGCACTGAGCCTATGCTGTAAGCTCTGTATGGTGTGGAGAGGATTGTCACGGAGCGATTGCGCTCGCAAAGTCATACCGCTACCCCAAAGGCATGCGATGCAAAAGATATAAAACCAACGTTTCATGTAATGGTTGTGTTTATTGCCAATAGCCCAACAGATCGTCCATACAACGATCCAAAGAGATCGGCAACAAAGATACCCCTTAAAATCATTTTATCCATAAACCGCACCTTGTAAAAGGACGCTTTGTAAATACAGTCATACTCCATGCGTATGATAGCTATTACCCTTACAGCAGGTATAATATAATGCATGTGAGAGAAAAAATATTCACATGCAAAATAACCGAAAAGAATACCTGCAAGATAAAGAGACCGTTGCATAGCAGGCAAATTGCTTCGTTGCTTGCGAGATTCGTGCTTGGTCATTTACCGGAAGTAAACTCCCTGTGCACTCACTCTTAGCGCCTTGCAATTTACCTTCTCTGCCCGATCAAAGTGTCTTTTGTCGGCTTTGCCTCCAAAATCCATGAGACTGTTGACTTTTGCAACAGTCTCATAAAACACATTACACCTCAAAAAGAAATTGCTACGGACACTGAAAATGTGGAAACAGATACTGTTCTATTCTTGCTCTGGATGCTGAAGCCTTTCCTATTTATATATCAAAAGTGATAAGTAATCTGAATATAACACCATCCAGCCCTCATTTATTCGCATTAAATCATACATTCTACTGATTTCATTAAAAAAATTGAATATCAAAAAGAAAGGGTATTAACATATATTCACCAAATATTAGAATTAATAGAAGAGGAATATTTCTTCAGAGCAACCACGAACTATCATTATAATAGTAATTTTTTTCATTATAGACCTTGATCCTGAAACTATAAGTTATTTACAACTCTCTATTACAATATATAAGATACACCAAAATATACAATAATAAGTTTAATATTTATAAATTGTTTTAAAATTAAAAGTGTAAGGATATTTAACTTTGAACGTAAATATTCTTACAGCCTCTTTAGTTATATTAGCAATAAGAAAAGTTATAATAGAAACACAATCGACACCGGGAGGAATCTGAAAAAACTGATCGCGAGGCAAAATATGCGATCAGGAGATCGTAAATACAAGGAAAGAAAAGTAAGCTGAAAAATAAAAAATGAAGAGTAAACATGAAATTGAAAAATACCTGTAAGATAATCTCCATCTTACTCATATTTTTGATTGGACATAATATAAGTGCCCCTAATCATGACATTGACAAAACGAAGTACATCAATATAGATACTATATATGTGTATTGTGATCTGCGCCCGTTATTGGATCGTTTTGAATGGAAAGAAAGTGAACTGTGGTATTATATCAAACGATCGGGGGTGAACAACTTTAATCTCAATAAATACTCCGAAAAAAGAATCTCCCCGGATACTCTCAAAACCCTCAATGCCCTATCACCCCAAGAGGCTGAAGAAAAAGCAATCAAATACTACCAATCGCATCAGAATGAAGATGACCATTTCAGGTACAAGATTTTGCTTAGATATGACGAAGGCATGCTTTGCTCATACGATGCCGCATATGCGCCTGATACTTTCCGGATCAATGTTCTTCTCAATAGAAAATACATTAAATACCAAGAATTTGAGCAGATCAATGAGCCTTACAAAAAAATCAATAATATTGACGTTCGTGTACGGAATGCCGAACTAATCGATTGTGGCGGACTATTAAATACGCCTCATGAATACCTGTTTGACAAAGAAATAGCAAATTTCAGAATTGGCAACCGATACTATAAGTCTAAACAGAAACTACCCTATCACCCGGCTTATGGAGAAGGGAAAAGGGTAAAAGAATTACTTCAAAGAGCTAAAAAGCCCGAAGAATCGTCCCATATAGACAAGACTAAAGAATTGTTTCTTGTATTCAGGGTACATAGCAATTTCTATTACTTATATCCTGTAGAGGAAATACCCCAAAGCAAATACCAATCTGCACAATTTATGCCCATACGCTATTTACTCTCCTATTGGGTATTCGCCCCTGCCTCTTAAATAATGGAAGGCACCATCCTTCTTTCTGTAATAGTAATATAACGTGAGTTCGGTCTAAGCGTGGTGTACTAAGTGGGTTGATGGATTGTGTATGATTTCTAGGTTTAATTCCGGCTTTTTGGGTAGCAGATTGTAGGCAATTATGCCGGCAATCAAATTAATGGCGAAATTATTGACGCTTCTGTGTCGTGTATGCTCTATTTGACAAACGTTTTTGAGTAGGTCATTAACGGTTTCCACAAGGGCTCTTTTCCTGAGTAATATCCTATCATAAAGGCTCATCAGAGTGTTTTTCATGTTTTTCTTTATCTTCGTAATCATGTGTAGGTCGTCAATGAAGAGCTTATCGAAAAGACTTTGTGAGATGTATCCTCTGTCGGCAACAAGTTTGCCGAATAGTTTCTTCGTGAAGGTTCCGCCTTTAAGTGGAGCACGGTCATCCGTATTCCCCGGTGTGATTTGATATTGAATGATTTCACCCCGGTCGTTAATCACAATATGTAGTTTGAAACCATAGAACCATCCCATACTGCATTTGCCCTTTTGGGCCCATCCTTTCATGGTCTTATGCCCGTGTGCCCGCTTGATATGGCAGGTGCGTAAAGGTGTGGAATCAATGAATGAGATACCGGTGCATTCGCCCAAACAACACATATTGAGAAATGAAATTAGTTTGAATGCCACCTTGCTTTGTAATTCCACAAAACGATTGTAAGAGACCAACGAAGGAAAATCCGAATGACATTGTTGCGTAATATATTGAAGATAAAAGGACTTAAAATCGCGATACCTCGAATGATGGAAAAGAATCAGAATAGTCATGATTTCAGCATCGGACATCCTAAACTTGCGATTTCTTCGCTTTTTGTTTCCTTCGCAAAGGGTTCTTTGCTGAATCAAGGTATCGAAAAGTTTGGAAAAATCATCGGTAAGACAGAAAATTTCAACTATATTTGTTTTCATAAAGTGGTGTTTTGTTTGTTTATATCTTATTGATTATCAACTAATAAGATACAAATAATTCACCACTTTTGCAATGAAATACATAAGAAATTACACTGATTTACAACACTTTCTAAACTCTATTATTCCTATTATCCCTTATATCGAACTCACGTTAATATATTTAGATTATAAGAAACTGTTTGATTATTATTATTTGATTCTATTTGCATTATTTGTACCATGTTCAGATATATCATATTTTGTGATGCCTCCGTATCAATCCCGTAATCTTTACTCAATCTCCTGTAGATTTCGAATCATGAAAAAGATCTTTCCATAATCCACCTTTGACGCAGGAGAACAAACTTCCAAGTTTGTTCAGGTCGAAGTACTACCTCTTGTATCGATATATTTGTTCCGGCAGTTCACGCATCCTCTCCATCTGCTATAATTTTGGATAACAATGAGAATATTCCTTTCAGACTTTTAATTACACCAAAAGTCGATTTATGTATATTAGCCGCATGGATGACTACCGTTAATACTACCCCCTCATTGTGTCGGTTATAATGTGTTGTTTACGTCCTTTGATTCTCTTTCATACCACGCTCTAAAGCTCCATTACGGGAGATTTTAATATTACGGTTGTCTATCAAACCCAAACTTGGATTCACTTGACGACCTGCACTCAAGTGGGCAAGTCACGCAACATTTCATGCATTTCCCCTATTAATCCATTATGTTTCCATTTACGGTAGTAATAATAAACTGTATTGGACGGTGCAAAATTTGAAGTCAACATCCGCCATTGGCAACCAGTCTTAACTATATAGAAGATCTCATCTAATATTGATTGAAGCGAATATTTAGGCTTACGGGCTTTGCCATCTACTAATTTTTCTCTAACTTCCCTCTGTTTATCAGTCAGGTCAGTTGAGTAAATCTTTTTATCGATCTTAGTAAGTAATGTGATTGTTACACCTAAGATAAAAAACGGCCTACTGATAAAGGCTTTGTGTAATTCAAAACAGTTTCTAAACACATAATTATCACATCCATGAAAAAAGTAAAAGAAGCATCATTGATCATCTTATTGCTTTCGTCTATATTCTGGGGCTGTAAGAAAGAAATAGCTCTCGAAAATGAAATCAGAGGCGAAGGCATATAACAATAGATAGTAAAACTCCCACAATCAAATCAGCCAAAGACTGGTACAAAAAAGCACAAAGTTTGTCATTGAGGAGCTCAGCAAATTCTTCTTTATTCTTTGAAGAACAGACATGGCTATTTACTGCAGTAACAGGAAAGGATGGCTATAAAGTGGTAGAGACCGACCTCACCGATGTGATCAAGGTAGATTTTCTTACGAAAGAAAGCGCGCAACACGACGAAGCAGACCCTGATGAATGGAAATATTATCACTCCGTGAGTCGTTTGGTTATAATCACCTCTCCCGATACAGGAAAGAAGACAGGATTTATCATGACTCTGATACCATCGAAAGAGTATATCGATAAGCACAAGGAAAGACTTGGATACAACACTTACCTATATCGTGAACTCGACTATGACGGTACTATTATATTTCATCATATTGACGGCACGCTTTGCAATGGCTGGATCTATAAAGATGGTAAGATAACAGGAGAAATATCACCTAAAAAGAAAAGTAATGAAAACCAATTTATATCTAATTTTAAATTGAGTATTATTTATTCGAAGTATGAAATCTTAGAAAAGAATAAAAGTCAATTCAAATCTTACGATCATGACAATAATGATGGGACAAAGAGATTCTTCTTAATGAAATAGTTTGTGAAGCTAAAAAGAATAAATAAACGGCAGTCGATCAACCTAAGCTTTTCTTTGTCGGATGGCGGTAGTAGCAGTGGTGGATTTGGTATTTTCATGCCCCCAAGTCCTAATTTCCATGAAACCTTAATAGCTCGTATCAGCGGTGGTGGTGGATGTAAGCCTAAGAAAGAAAATTCTCCAGAACCCAAGATAATTGATACGGCATTCTTAAAAGAGCCAAACGTAAAATGCGTATTTGATAAATTAAGAAGCATTAGCCCATCACAAACTCATGCTTGAAAATAAAATTCATGAGATGGCTAAAGTTCTAAGTATTTGGGACGGATTTGCTGAAACCGCTACCCCTGAACTATATCACTATGGCTATGCCATTCATGGTCTAGTTCGAGACTGTTGCAAAAGTCAACAGTCTTGTGGATTTTGGAGGCAAAGCCGACAAAAGACACTTTGACCGGGCAGAGAGGGTAAAGTGCAAGGCGCTAAGAGTGAGTGCACAGGGAGTTTACTTCAGGTAAATGACCAAGCGCGAATCTCGCAAGCAACGAAGCAATTGGCCTGCTATGCAACGATCTCAGTTCATGAACATTCAACTGATAATCAATCAGTTACTATTAATGGAGTAAATCATCCATCTACTGAATTATTAAAAATTGCGAAAGAACAAGATAATAAGGATAAAAACAATGAATGTAAATAAACTAATGCGATATTGGGCTTTATCAAGCATAGCATTATTAATAGGTATATGTGGTGAAGTTAGCTCAAATGCACAAAAAAGCCCTGCTTATCAACAATGGATAAGTGCAGGCACTTCTAACCCAAAGATTGATAGCATTATTTATACAGACACACTATATGTCTATTTTGATTTTACTGAAGAGATGAAAAAGTTCGATTGGAGTCGTTATGAACTCTGGGAACCAACACACTATTCATCATTACCTTTTTATCCCGATAAATACTCGGAAAAGCGCTTGACAGAGGATGAGTTCCAACAGCTACATCTTGTAAACAAAGATGTAGCCAACGAAATAGCATACAAATACTATCTCAAAAATCTGAGAACTCACATCAAGTTCTATACCATAATCAAATACAACGAGCGATATGTATGCCGGTATGATGCGGACTTCGAGCCTTATTATGAGGATCCTTATGATCTTTTCTCAATAAAACTAAAGCGTAGATTTAACTATCCACAGGATCAGAATAATAACAACACCTTTTCAGCCCCTTATATTAGCATTAAAAACGTTAACCAATTACCCGAAAATCCGGTGTACATATACTGCGGAGAGCTGTTTACCCCGGGAAATTACTATTTGTTTGACAACAGAGTTCCAGTATTTAAGATCAACGAATATAAAAATTTTAAATCCAAGCAATCAGTGCCCTATAGGTTTGAAGATCGTGGTAAAGAATTGAAATCAAATATTGCAAAAGAGCTGCTATATAAAAGTTCCTTCGTGATTGACTTTACTGATGAAGAGCTTGAAGCTTTGAATGAAACCCAAAATATCGTATTAATATTCAGTGTAGGTGAGTACTTATACAATTTCTATCCTGTAGAATACTTGAAAAAAAACACATACTGCAAAGAGCGCTGGATGCCTATAGCATACCTTTTGTCAAAGTATAGGATTATAGTACGAATATAGCGTATGGAGCTATGTCTTAATAAATACTCCGATTTTTTCATTTTCTTCTTCCTTTTTCTTTCTCTTATATGGGGCTTATGGGGTTGGAAAAAATTTTGGAGTCGTTCAAAAAAAACTCCAAGTGACTTAAACTAATACTTGTAAGTACATCACAAAGACTTAAATACATTGAAATCCTGTATTCACAAGATGCGAAGCAATATACTCAAGTGGTATCTCAAAAAAACTGAGACTGTTGCAAAAGTCAACAGTCTCGTGGATTTTGGAGGCAAAGCCGATAAAAGACACTTTGACCGGGCAGAGAAGGTAAAGTGCAAGGCGCTAAGAGTGAGTGCACAGGGAGTTTACCTCAGGTAAATGACCAAGCGCGAATCTCGCAAGCAACGAAGCAATTGGCCTGCTATGCAACGGTCTCAAACTATCTATCCTCTTGACAAAGGGGGTGCTGATGTTGTATCTTTGCGATAAGATATTTTACTATTTTATTGGAATTTTACTCACATCTATAACTAATAACACGTCAGATGAGACTCACACCAACACTATACCCTACATACACATCGATAAACCCTGATTGCTTGGGAAAGAATTATACAAGAAATAACTTAGACACCGTTACAAATTGTCAGAATAGGAAGATCTGATAAAAATATCAAAATGTCAATCAAGAGCTGATCAACACAGGATATAGCTCAAAAGATCCGCAAATGGGGGCTTATGCATCCCATTTGCGGATTTTTTATTCCGTGTAGTGAGTCTGTAAAACCCTAACTACAACACAATTTTTTTCTAACTACGTTGTATTATTTTCGTAACCAAGTCACTCCAATTTTCTAACTAAGAAAAAAGTAAAATCTAACTAAGAAAAAATCATGACGTAGTTACAAAAATAAGAGGTGTGAATGAATCATTCGTGTCTGTGCTTTTTACCCCAAAACAGAACCTCTTATGGACACATCACACCCATATTTAACAACATTTAGACACAAAAACAAGCCCTTAACAAGCAATATGACAAACACAAAATTTCTCACAAATAGCTATCAATTGTAACAAAATGAACACCACTATAGGTAGATATTCCTATTGGCATCCGGTCTTTGGCTAATCGCCGGACAAGATGCTTTTTATGGTTGTTTCTAACCTTCTGAAAGACGGCAGCATCATACGAACAGTCCCTTACCATACCTAAAACGGAAAAGAATTATAATTTGAACAAAAAAAACACCACGTGTAACAACCTGTAAAACAACACAAAAAATAGAAATCCATCTTTTTTAACATTATAACCCCATCCAAGTATTAAAAAAAACACACAACTTAATTAATTAAAATATTAGAAGGGAAATACAAGTAATTTTGAGATCCCTGTTTTAGTTTTCATACAGATAGTCAAGCAATGATGATTAAAAATTAAATCTTCGAAAGTTTGGTTAATAAAATTTGATATTAGTTATCATAAGTGTCCACTTTTTAGTGGACACTTATGACAATATTATTCAATTACATCGAGTGCTTTCTCAGATTATTCGGGTTTGATCTATACATAGGCATGCTTCATCGACAATGGTTTAGACGTAAATCATTGGTATGTGATATGATGGAGCCTTTTCGATGTGTCGAAGACAAGACGGTAAGAACAGCTTTCAACAAGAAGCAATTTAGTGAAAAAGATTTTGACCTCAGGAAAGGAGAGTACTACCCCAAACGAGAGAAAAACAAAGATTATCAAAGAGTGTTTTTCGATGCTCTTATTCCTTGGTATTCGATTATATCCAATCATACTATCGTTGCTTTACGCAAAAGAAACCCATAAAACAGTATCCTCAACTTCCCATTTAGTATGCTTATCATCAGTTACGACATCAGCAATGACAAGCTTAGAAATAAATTTTCTAAAATGTTGACAAAGAATGGAGCTATTCGTTCACAGTACTCTGTGTACGAAGTCAATAATACCAATAGAGTACTCGAAAATTTAACTATAAAAATAGAAGAGCAATTTGCCAAACAATTTACAGGGGGCGATAGCGTGATCATCTTTGATGTTTCATCAGTAACACTAAAGAAATATGGTAATGCAATTCATCGAGATGTAGATGTTGTTTACCTGTGATTTGCAGATCTCAGTCTGTATGGCTACAACTCAAAACAAATAAGAATCTATATATTAACGCAATAAGTAAATTTAATTGATAGTAAGAAAAAGGAGGTGGGTAAAAAATATAAAATAATCATTTCACATAAATCATTGTTAAACATTGATTTAAATATTATCTTTGTGAGTATAGATATAGACAAAGTTTAATTTCTACGATTGTATATTTCGCAACTTGCTCATATATAAAAAGAAAGCCCCTCACTGAATGCAGCAGCTCGGGGCAATTCTAAACCTCTGTTAAGAGGATATTTCTATGTGTACTGCATTTACAATACAAAGACACAACAAAAGTTGAATTTATAATATAGATTAATATGGAAGTGTCAACAAAAGGTGAAAGATTCAAGGAGCTTTTTGATTTTTTGAAGAGTAAAGCCTTAATTCACAATCAAAAAGAGCTTGCCGATTGCATCGGAAAGGATAAGTCGAATATATCTAAGGCTCTTAAAGGGATTATGACAGAGTCATTACTTTCTGATATTAATAGTAAATTCAACAACATGTTCAATATTGACTACATACTACATGGGAGTGGTCAGTTGTTGGTCAGTAACAACGATATATTCAGCACCTCTACTTTTGAGGAATACGAAAAAGCAATCAAATCTGGGCTAAAAATGATACCTGAACACGAATCCCCATTCCGTGGGGGAAACTCTGGCGAATTATTAAGTAAGGATGATATTGTCAGCTATTGGCACGTACCAGGTGCCAAGGGTAGAGATATTATCACTATTACCGGTGACTCTATGGCTCCGGTATATCCTGCAGGAACGAAAGTACTACTTAGAGAGTTTGGCTTTACTCCTGAGCACCCTACAAGCATCCCATTTGGGAATCCCTTTGCAATAGAGATTGAAGACCCTATAACTAATCAGCGCATAGGTTATGTTAAGTATTTAAGGAGGCACTCCGACCCTAAGCTATCAAGTAAGTATTGGGTGGCGCATAGTGCGGACAAACTACACTTTGATGATTTCGATATTCCAATCGAGCAGGTAAGGGGCTTATGGATAGTTGAGTTTGCAATAAGGCATGTATTTTAATATTATGATAATAAAAATAGTACTCCCTCAATCTAGGTCAGTTAATTACAGTAAGGCTAAAGCTATCCTTAATAGATTAGGCGACACATTGACACTCAATGACGTTGTTGTCAAGTGGAATGACTTTAGGTTGTTGTATCAACTATCATGCAACTGGAAAGGCTTTAAGCTTATCATAGACGGTGAAGATGTGTATGAGGACAACAATATAAAGATATACAACATCTTATCCGACCTTGCAATCAGCATAATAGGCAATCAAATAGACAGATTAGACCTACAAATGAGAGAGTGCGAAAGAGAATTTGATAAGAAAAAGCTTCTTAACGACTGGGCAAACTACGTAATAGATATGTATGAAAAATAGATGTCACTTCCTACTCGATGCACAAAAGGGATATGATGCCCTGAAAATTAGATACCGAATAAGATATAATAATAATGTAATAGGTCTTGGTGTTGGCTATAGGGCTGAGCCTGCAAAGTGGTCTAAAGAGACCGAACGTTGCATCAAGGGAACAACGCACGGCAAAGATAAAATACCAGCATCTGAAATAAATAAAGCGCTGCAACAGACAGAGTATGCCGTAAGTATCACGTTTAACTATTTTGATTCAATAGATGTTATTCCTACTCCTGAAGAGTTTAAAAGCAAATACTATGAGATAATAGGGAAAGAATTAATACCTAATCAAGACAGTATCAACTTTTGGAAGCTTTGGGATGAATATATTAAAACAGAAAGCGTACTCCGCTCATGGTCTGATAGGCACCTTAAAAATCATAACACGGCAAAAAGGCATATAGAAAAATATGACAGAATACCTCAAATTTCTAAAATGGATAGGAAGTGGGGGACTGGGCTTATTTATTTTATGTCCAACACCTTATGGCTAAAAAAACGCAACAACAGACAAAACACTTAGGATATTAAAAGGATTTTTAAATTGGTGCTGAGATAAAGGAGTTGATATTGATACGGATGTTGCAATAACAAAGCTAAAGAGCGTATCGGAGAATAACAAAGCTCTAATATATCTTACATGGTAGAGCTTTCTACACTCTATACATTCGACATAAAAGATGCTACACACAGGATTGTACGTGACACATTTTGCTTCCAGTGCTTCACAGGGTTAAAATTTTCAGACGTTCAAAAGCTCGAAGTCTATAGACAAAGTTTAATTTCTACTATTGTAAATTAAAAACCCCACCAAAAAACCTTTCTCCCGAAACTACAGTCCGGGTAGGGGCTAATTGAAGGGGTTATGCAGTGCAAATTTAACAAAAAATGCCCATATACAGAGCAACTTATTGTAATATTAAAATTCGCAAGTCAACAGCAAAGATTGATTAATATTGGAGGTTGTACTAAAATGTATTACATTTGTAATACATTTGGATACTCATTATAATTTCTACTATAGTAGATGTTAGCTAAGTTAAAAAAATAGAGATTCCTTGTAGTTTCTTATTCTTATTACAGAGTTTTAAATATCATTGATGAGATTCACATATATTGAGACAACTCTCACTTTATATGAAATAAAGAGCTAAACTCCTTAAAAGAGAGTTTAGCTCTTTGTTGTATATCCCACATTTACGGATTATGCAAAAAGAGACCGTTGCATAGCAGGTAAAGTGCAAGGCGCTAAGAGTGAGTGCACAGGGAGTTTACTTCAGGTAAATGACCAAGCGCGAATCTCGCAAGCAACGAAGCAATTTGCCTGCTATGCAACAGTCTCAACAAAAGCCAACACCTTCATACTTTTCCTTTTGATTACTCGGTCTTGAGCGAGATTACAGGCGAATTTACGATTACACGGTAAACCTGGCTCAGCAGTGTCAAGAATGAAATGCACATCATCACAACTATCGGGACTACGAAATGCCACCAAGATATGCTGATATGAAAGGCATACAGACTGAGCCACTGATGCAATACATAATAAGCAGGAATAATACCCACGACTACGGCAATAAACACAAACTTCATCATAGGCACGGTCATCACAGATATGAGATCAGTGTGACCTGCTCCGAATACTTTGCGAATGCCCAGCTCCTTACGCTTTACGCCCAATTCAAAATAAATGAGCCCCCAAAGCCCGAGACATGAGATCAGAATGGCCATCAGACTAAATGCTATCATAACACCGATATAGGATCGGGTACTCTGATACTGCAAATCATAGTAATCGGAGACAAAGAAATAGTCGAAGGTTGATTGAGGGAATAGCCTTTGCCAAGCATTCTTGATCAGATTCAATTTGACAGAGACATCATCTTTGTAGGCGATAGAAATATATTTGAGCGGAAGCCAGTCTATCTTTTTTTCGTGAATAAACATCATCGGTGTATAATCCTTGGCCAATCCTTGCTGATGAAAATTGTGGGTAACGCCAATAATCTCCATAGGCTCTGCTACTCCCTCCACAATAACCTGCTTACCGATAGCTTCGTGAGGGTCATGAATATTGAGCATCTCCATAGCGCATTCATTGATCACCAGTTTGTCCTTATCAGTAGGATAATCTCTGCTAAAGAATCGCCCTTCAAGCATGCGTATATCATAGGTGGATAAATAATCCTCGTCACAAGGCAACATCTCATACAAACGGTTTTGCTTGTCCATGTCATCTCTGAGCCTATTGGAAAGGAACAAGCCTATCTCTTCACCCGGTACTGATCCTGATAGCGAAGAGTGAGTAATGCCCGGGATAGAATTCATATCGTCTTTGAACATCCGGAGTTTATCTGCCATACTCTCGGTAACACCGGGAAATTTCACGGCTATCATCTTTTTTGTACGTATCCCTGCTGGCGTATGCTGCATATAACGAAGCTGCGATAGCATACCCAAAGAAAAGGCAAGCAGTACAAATGCGATCACAAACTGGGCTGTGATAAGAGCTTTACGCAAAGCTTTTCCGGAAGCAGAGAAGCCAAAGACGCCCTTGACAAGAGAGATGGGATCCACACTGTTGATACGCAAGACCGGCAAACGGGATGCTACATAACTGCCGGAAAATATAAAAATAAGATATGCCACTATAGCTCCGGGATACCGCACCCATATCAAAGGTGACACAGCATGATGCACCAACAGCGAAAAAAACGGAGTACCGATGAATAGTAATATTATAGAAAGAAGTAATGAGACCCCGAAAACAAGCGCATACTCCACGATAAACTGCCGGGAGATATTGCCTTTGCCACTACCGAGCACTTTGCGTATACCCACCTCTTTGCTTCGTCGTATAGACTGGGCTATGGCGAGATTGACATAGTTGACCCAGATGATAAACATAATAGATATAGCTGCGATAAATATGCCCCACTGCGATGAGCGGCTACCTTTGGACTCACTTTCATAGGCAAGAGCTTTGTTGAGATGAATGTCTCTGAGCGGAGTGAGTATCACTCCCCAGCGTTTGTTTTTGAGGGCATCTTCTGTTTTGTACTGCTCAGCCATGACAGGGAATCCGGCTTCGATAGCTTTCTTGCTACGGGGGTTATCCAACTTAACATAGGTATATACCTCATGTTTATACCAATATTCCCGTGCATATTCGGGCAGGCTGGGATAAGATATCAGGATATCGAGATGCAAATGGCTATTAGCAGGAAAGTCTTCCATGACACCCGTAACTTCGCATTCCAAGTGGTTGTAAGGCGTGGAGAGTTCCAGCTTTTGGCCCACAGGATGGGTCCCGGGAAAGAATGTCTTGGCCACAGACTGCGATATCACGACCTTATTAGCAGCACTCAAGGCGTCATGCTTATCTCCGTCGATAAGCTTGTATCCATCGAATATGGTGAAGAAAGAAGAATCGGCATAAGCTATCCCCTTCAAACGATACTTGATATTGTCATGGCGGACAATCTGCTCAGGAGCATAGATTGTAGCTACTCGAGTATAATCGGTAATCCCCGGCAGATGTGTTTTCATAGCAGCACCATAACCGAAAGAAGAACTTGCCCAATGCTCTTGAAGCCCGCCACTTTCCGTGAATGTAGACTCTACACGGAATATTTTCTCACCTTGGGAGTGTTGTCTGTCATAGCTCCACTCATAGAGTAGCACAGTGAGCATGAGTAAGGATGAAGCAATCCCTATGGTAAGCCCCAGAATATTGATAAAACTGATGCGTTTGTGCCTGACTATATTTCTTATTCCTACAACGAGGTAATTCCGAAGCAGCATATTATAACATATTTTTATATAAACAGACTATAAAGTGAGGGCATCATGTACCCTCACTTTACCATCAACTATAACTATTAAAAAAACAATGGATGAAAACAAAAGTCTTCGTTGTGTAAGTATCAGCTAATAATCTTACCGTCGAAAAGCCTTACAATGCGATGAGCAAAGCCGGCATCATGCTCCGAGTGTGTTACCATCACAATAGTGGCACCTTCAGCGTTGAGTTGTGTAAGTAAGTCCATTACCTCAGCTCCGTTCTTGGAGTCAAGATTACCCGTAGGCTCATCAGCAAGAATAAGCTTAGGATTTGCTACCACGGCACGTGCTATGGCCACACGCTGCTGCTGACCACCGGAAAGCTGATTAGGAAAGTGTCCTGACCGATGGCTTATATTCATCTTGCGCAAAGCAGCCTCCACACGCTCTTTACGCTCTTGTGATTTTACACCGAGGTAGATCAGAGGAAGCTCTACGTTTTCCTCTACGGTCATCTCGTCGATCAGATTGAAACTCTGAAACACAAAGCCTATCTTACCTTTGCGTACTCCCGTGCGGTCTTTCTCCTTGAGATTTCCCACTTCCTGCCCGTCGAGCATGTATATACCGGATGTAGGATTGTCCAGTAAGCCCATAATATTGAGCAGTGTGGATTTGCCACAGCCCGAAGGCCCCATAATGGCGATAAATTCACCCTGTTTTACATGCAAACTAACACCATCGAGTGCTACTGTTTCTATTTCTTCCGTACGGAATACTTTGGTCAAATCTTTAATCTGGATCATAATCGATAATTTATTTTATAGTTATTATTTATTCGTATTGAATGGATTTGATGGGGTTTTGGCGAGCAATGCTGATCGTATTGATCACAACAGTGAGCGTAATAATGAGCAATACCACACAGGCTGCAAGGACAAAGATGCCTGCCTGGAGGGGCGCTTTGTAACTGAAGTTTTCGAGCCATTTAGTAGAAATAAAGTAAGCCATCACTAACCCCAAGACCACAGATGGTATGGCCAGCTTGTACATGTCGAGGATAAAGAGGCGGAGTATATCGAGTACTCCGGCACCGTTGATTTTGCGTATGGCGAGTTCCTTACGGCGGCGGTTGATCTCGTTATTGGTATAACCGATGAGACCGATGAGCGAGATGATAAGCGCTACCAAAGCCCCAGACATGATGATGTATTTGAAATGTAGCGAGGCGTCGTAGCAACGTAGCATCTCGTCTTCGAGCGACTTGAGCTCAGCATTTCCTGCCTCATAGTATTTATTGTAGATCGTTTGTAGTGCCTCCAAAGTCTTGGCCTTCTGGGGCTCATCTACACGGACAGATATGTAGTTGATCCAGTTATACCCATAGACCATCGCCGATGGCATCTTGCTCGGGTAAAGGCCTTCGGAAGATCTTTTGAGGATGATATCATCATAAACACCTACGATCTTGAGATCGCCGAAGGAGGTAAGTATGATAGTCTTGCCTACGACGCCATCTTTCCATCCCATGGCGCGTGCCAGCTTGTCGGCAGCATTGCGGCTCAAGATCATCTCTTTGTCCGGGATAGAGTTCTCATCAAATCCTACGCCCTCGACTATTTTCATTTCCATGAGCGGGAGGAAATCTTTATCTACATTAAACAGATCGGCCAGATTGAATAGCTCTTCTTTTGTATCTGGATTGACGAAATTATCGCCACTCTGGTTTTCGAAAGGCAATACGGTAGATGCTGCTACCATGCGTACACCAGACTGTTCTTTGAAGATGCTATAGATATTTTTTGCATCCTTTTTGTCCAGTCCATTGATGGAGATGTAGTAAACGCCTTTGGGATTGAAGCCCATATCCTGACCTATCATGTAATTGTATTGGCGACTCACTATCATGAGTAGGGCTATCATAAAAGTAATGGCAGTAAACTCGATGCCCAGTAAGGATAACTTCCAAGTGCGCCCTGTGACACTGAAAGTGCGGAATACCTGCACTACGGGAATATGAGAAAACATGCGAGCCGGTAACCAACCGATAAGCCACGTAACCAAAACTAAAATACCGAAAATAAGAAGACCTGTGCGCCAGGATATAAAATTGACCAACTCCTGAGAGAGCAACGATGCTATAGGCTTATTGAGCAAGAAGACCAGCAATAATCCCAACAAAGTTGCGATGATAAGATATAATACCGTCTCGCTTAGGAATGCTTTTTTAACATCACTGGTATTGGCGCCGTAACACTTTTGTATAGCTATAGCCTTACGCCTATTGACCACCGAGGCGGTGACCATCAGGATATAATTGAGTAGCCCCAGTACGATAAGAGCTATACCTACAATTTCCAAGATGAGTACCGTCTTGGCTATCGAAGGCTCGCTCATCCTCAACGTTGTAATAGGCGAGAGTGTAAAGGTAAGGTCTACGCCTGCCTGCTTGAGGAGCTCTTTGTCTACGTGGCGCATGAGCATGTCATGGATGGGCTTGTCTAGTGTTTTGGGATCAATCCCCTTCTCCAGTTTCACAAAGCCATGGTAGCGGTCGTTGCCGAGCCAGTTTTCCGATCCGTCCCAAGTGTAGCTGCCTATAGACTTCATAGAGATAAGCACATCACCCGTGACCATACTGTTTTTGGGCAAAGTCTTGAACACGCCACCTATAGTAAGTGGCGCCTTGAGGTGCCCGAGGAGTGTAATCTGTTTCCCCACGACATCTCCTCCGATGAGCCAAGCCAGTTTGTCCGATATCATACACCGCCCAGCGGTAGATAGTACCTCTTTAGGGTTACCTATTAATATAGGTGTATCGAAGATATCGAAGAAGGAAGCATCCGCCAGTACACTCTCACCGCTAAACTGCCTTTTGTCCTCTGTAAAGATAGGAGCATCTACAGCTGAGATGCCCGTCATACGAGTTGCTACCTCTACGCCCGGCACCTCAGCCTTCATACCGGGAGCTATAGCACCGGGAGTGCTTATAAATTCTCTGGAGGGTTCTTCCTTTTTCTTTATAGAAGTCTGGATGATGTAAATGCGATCATTGTCAGTGTAGTCACGCTCATAAGACTTCTCAAAGATAACGACGGAGAGTAACAATAGTCCCACACTGAGACCTAAGGTAAGCGATAGTATCTTGCTGATACTATGCTCGCCACGACGAAAGAGACGCCGAAATGTCAGCTTTAATGTGTTCATCTTATTTTAGATTATTCGTTTTTAAGGCATTTTATAGGATTGGTACGCGCAGCCTTGAGTGTCTGCAGACTTACCGATAGAAGAGCCAGCAAAGCCACAACCACACCTGCTGTTACAAACACCCACCATGACAGTGTGATGTGATAAGCAAAGCCTTGCAACCACTTGTTCATGGCAAAATAAGACACGGGTGCAGCTATGGCAAAAGCTATCGCCAAGCGCATCACAGATTCCATACTGAGCATTCTTAGCATCTGCACTTCCGTAGCACCGTTTATCTTACGTAGAGCTATTTCCTTTTCCTTCTGGCGTATCATATAGAGTGTCATGGCAAATACGCCCATGATCATGATGAGAATGGTGAGAAAAGTAAATCCCGTCATCAACTTACCCAGTCGAGCATATTTGCTGTAGCGCTCCTTGATAATGTCTTCAGAGTGGTAGATTTCGAAAGACTTACCACCATTTACTTTTGTGTAAACGGCAGTCACAGCATCGGTCACTTTCTTTTTGTCGGCATTGGCATTGACAAGTACATAGAAGGACCATGGGGATTCATTTCCCAGCGAAGTGATGAAGAGCGGAGGTTGCTCTATCTCCAGGGATTTGAACTTGAGCTCGTCGAATATACCCACAGCTACTGTGGTAGGCATCGTAGGAGGAGCATCGTCAAAAGGCTTGTACACCATCGTTTTGGGATCCGGGCGGTAGATATTAAACGTCTTATGGTCCATCCATACAGGTAGTATCTGCGGATTATCACTTGCATTAGCCGTGGGGGTATAAGTCTCTCCCATCGTATTTTTCACGTGAATATCAAATAGCTTGAAAAACAAGGAATCCACACTGAAAGTCCAGAAGCTTATTGACTGTCCATTGAGCTTTGTTGACTCGTTGTTACCCCCCTTCAAAGGATCGCCCTGAGCAAAAGACACCAGTTCCACGCCTGGTATCTGCATCAGTTCATTGCGCAACATTCCCTGCGGAATGGAGTCCATTACATTAGGTAGAATAAGGATATTATCAGTACGGAAGCCCAGATCCTTTTTCACAAAATATTGCGTTTGCAAATAGATGAAAAAGCTACATATCAGCAAAGCCATCGAGATGGAATACTGAAAGACGATGAGAACTTTGGAATAAGTACTCTTGATGCGATGACGGAATGTTCCTTTGATCACCTCAATAGGTTTGAAGTGCGAGATTACGTTGGCTGGCAATATGCCCGATAGGAAAGACAAAGCGATGACAAATAGGACACATACCATAATCACACCAGGCGTAAATTGTTGCCGAAGATTGACCTTCGTCCCCAATACATCGTTGAAATATGGCTCTGCGATGAAAGCAAATAATAAGCCTAAAATGAAGGACACAGAGGTAAGGAAAAGAGATTCCTTGAGAAATTGCATGATAAGACTGCGTCTACTGCCTCCCAGTAGCCTTTTTATTGCAGCTTCTTTGCCACGCGAGCCTGCCTGCGCCACAGTCATGTTGATAAAGTTGAGCACAGAGATGATGAGGATAAGCAGAGAGATACCAAGATAAATAAATACGGATGACTTGCTGTTACTCTTGATCTCAAAGAATCCTCCACTACTGGCTCTTTCCGAGAAATAAATATCTGTAAGCCGGGTGATATGTACTTCTTTTTGGAATCCCTGATTGTAAATCCAAAAGTCATTCATGTAGTTCTTAAGTAGCAAAGGTGCTTTAGATTGGAAGTTTGTACCGGGCTTAGTGAGGAAATAAGCGTAGAAACTGGCATTACCCCAGTTGTCCATGACGTCCTTACCCCAGCCATTGCGTATGAAATCGTAATTGATTACGCCGTCTAAGACGGGAAACTGTGAGTTGTCGGGTATAGGCTTCATGATCCCGGTGACAATGTAGCGTTTCGATTGCACATCGACAGATTTGCCTATGGGATTCTCATTGTGAAAAAGCTCTCTGGCCTTCTCACGTGTGAGTACAATGCTCTGTTTGCTCGTGAGCACATCCCTTGGGCTACCTTCCTCCAACTCGAAGGAAAACATCTGGAAGAAAGTATCGTCGGCAGCAAGCAGCTTGGTGATTCTGCCTTTTTTTCCCTCTATACCTACGGGGATATTGCGAGAACAAACCCTGCAATACGCCTCTATCTCGGGGCACAGGTTCTTTACATATTCAGGTAGTGGGTTGGGAATGTTGGACTGATCTTCCGAGCCTATGACAAAGATGCGGTCTTTGTTTTTGTGAAAGGTATCGACCGAGAGCTCCTGCTTTACATACAGCCCCAGCACGATCACAAACATCATGGACACTGCAAAGCCAAAGACAGTGACAAAGGTGTAAAGCTTGTTACGACTAAGATATTTGAAGTAAGTTTTCATATCATACGTTGTTTCTATGTTTTATTTCAGGATCAGTTCTTCGGCATCGCCAAAGGTATCATAACCGCTCGTAATCACCCTCTCGCCCGGTTGTAATCCGCTGAGTACTTCATAGTAGTTGGGGTTTTGCTTACCTATGCTTATGTTACGCTTGGTAGCCTTGCGCCCATCCTTACTTAGGACAAATATCCACTGCCCTCCGGTATTCTGATAGAAGTTACCTCGAGGTATCATCACAGCCTTTACAGGCTCACCCAGCTGTAAGTTGATGTAATATGTCTGACCCGTGCGGATATTATCGGGGCGTTCGCCTTGGAACACAAACTCAGTCTTGAACTGTTTTTCCCGCACTTCGGGAAACACCTTGCGCACCACGAGGGCAAAGTTCTTGTCCTGCCTTTCGAAAGTAGCCGACAAACCTTGTTTCACCCTATCGATATAGTGCTCATCTATCATAGCCTCTACTTTGTAATCCGAGAGCACATTGACCTGCCCTATCTTTTGACCGGCAGCCACCGTTTGTCCGATCTCCACATCCAATAGCCCCAACTGTCCTGTAGCGGGAGCCTTGATGGTAAGATCTTCCACACGAGCACGTACCATCTCAAGATTCATGCGCATGTTGTGCAAGCTTTCTTCCATTTGTCTTACTTGGATACCCCGAAAGAGAGAGTCCTGCCGCTGGCGCTCCGAAACAAGCGATGTACTTTGGCGTGCTAATTCATAATCTTCCTGCGCCTGCAGGAACTCCTCTTTCGAGCATAACCTTTCTTTATATAACTGGGCAAACTGTTCTGATTTCCTTTTCTTGCGCTCTATGTCCATCTTCAGTTGCAGGCGTTCTTTTTTGAGATTGAGCCTATCTTGCTCCATAGTCACCTGCGTATTACGCAGGAAGTTTTGCTTCTCGGCCAGCTGAGCTTCGCTATCAAGGATATTGAGGTTGAGCATGGGATTGGTCAGTTTTACCAGTGGCTGGCCTTGTTGTACCATGGAGCCTTCCTCCACCAACTTCTCTGCCACCATACCGCCTTCTACCGCGCTCAGTTGTATCACACTGATAGGTTGTACCTGGCCGTTGATGCGCACGTAGTCATTAAACTCTCCGGAAGTAGCTTCGCTCACAGTTACTTTATCTTTGTCCACCGAGTACTTGGATGCATGATTTCCGAATATCATCCACACAACTGCCGCCAGCAACAAAGCACCGCCTATGATGTAGGGAATATGCTTGCGGGATATGCCTTTTTTCTTTTCTATTTTTCTGTCCATTATGATAGATGTGTTTTTGTTTACGATATTATTGTGCCGATTGCCCGTTGTAATATGCCACCCAACGCTGCTTGAGGAGATAGAGGGTCTGCGCCTTGAGCAGATTGATGCGGGCTTCCGTATATCTATTGGCTGTAGCAGATAGTTCTATAGCCGTCACCAGCCCGGCTTTGTAACGGGCGTTGGATGCATCATAGGCGGCTTTGGTAGCTTCTGTCTGTTTTACTCCCTGCAAATAGCTGAGCATAGCACCTTCAAGGTCACCTATAGTCTGAGCAATATCACTGTAGAGCTTTTGCCGTGTACGTTGTGCCTCCAGCTCTGTTATCACATGCTGCGCACGTGCCCGCACCACATTGCCCGAAGCTGTGAAGCCTGTAAATAAAGGTATGCTCAGAGAAAACCCCACATAAGATCCTTGTTTGTTCTTGAGCTGATTCCTGAAAGGCTCATACTTACCGCCGTCCATGAGTCGAGAGAAATTGGTTTGTATACCTGCTCCCATCCGCAGCACAGGCATCAGGTTTCCCCAAGACCCACGGGCACGGCTCTGAGCCATACGCTCGTCGAGCTGTGCACGTAGCATCTTAGGATTGTTTTTCAGGGCAAATGCTAATGTATTGTGTGTATCAGGCAGATTAATATCTTTATCATCAAGAGGCTTGACATCCTCTATCACCAGTGCTGAGTCAATAGGATAGTTCATACGCTCTTTGAGTTGGATCTCCGCTATCTTGAGTTGCGTTTCCGCTTGGCTGAGTTTCATCTTGTCCGAAGCTTCACGGGCGGAGATCTCCAGCACGTCGGGGTGTGACTTGATACCCACTTCCTCCATTTTAGTCACTTGGGTAAGGAGTTCTCCACTCTCATGTAGCTGCTCCCCTGCCAGAGTCACCATACCTTTGGAGTATAGCAGGTTGTAATAGGCTTCCATGGTAGCCAGCTCTGCAAGGTCTTGCGCCTCTCTGACACCTATACGGGCGCTCTCTTTTTCATATCTCATGCGCTTCACTTCATACAGACTGCGAAGTCCGTCGAAAATAAGCAGGGATCCCGAGAGATTATAATTATTGGAAAAACTGTTTACATCGATATAAGTGTTGGTCTCAGCATTGAGACCTCGCCCAAAATTGAAATATATATTGGTATTCGCTTCGAGCTGGGGCAGTAACTTCCCTATCGCCTCCCGGTAATTGGCTTTGGAGAGGGTATATTGAGCTTGAGACTGCCTGCGGTCTATACTATGATTGCGGGCATATACCACACAGCTATCGAGATTATAGCTCTGAGCCGTGACCTCCATGGTGCAGGAAGCCGTGATCATGATGAGATAATATTTGAATTTGTTCATAATTTGGCAATGAAGTAATGTTCTTTACAATACATCATGCCAAGAGCGTGCCAAAACAGCTACATATCTATATATCAAGCAAATAATAAATTCAGGAGGAGGCGTAATTGTAAAGAATTTTTACACCGTGTGTAAAGTTTTTTTATACACCATGAATTATGATGGTGGTAAAGCAGAGTGATGGAACAGAGCTATAGAAGCATATGAGTTATCCCTCAGCCCAACTATCATTATGATGCATTATCAATCCGTATGATGCCATTGTGTCATCAGACACCTCAATTACTACCCGCAAATTATTGGGGCAATACATTGACAGACTGATAAATAAATTATTTACCGAATTGATTTTTATGAAAATATCTTTATGGCTGTGCAGTAAGCGGGAATGATCTATGCATATGGGAGCAGAAATCCGGATTGTCACTCCAAGACCCCGTAGCTGTGGTGACCTTGTTGTGCGATTACGACACAAAAACATTACAACTCAAACGCCTTCGTATCTTAACTAAAACGTTTATGTACTTTAACTAAAACACCAAAGTATCTTAACTAAAACGTTTATGTACTTTAACTAAAACACCAAAGTATCTTAACTAAAACGTTTATGTACTTTAACTAAAACACCAAAGTATCTTAACTAAAACGTTTATGTACTTTAACTAAAACACCAAAGTATCTTAACTAAAACACTGAAGTATCTTAACTAAAACACTGAAGTGTTTTAACTAAAATACAAGAGTGTCTTAACTAAGACACGGATGTGTTTTAGTTAAGACACTGTATCATTTTTGACTATAATATTGAAACATCCCGATGTATACGGGCAGGAGGAGTAACGATGATGTGCGTAACTGACAGGGAGAGGCACGGAATAATCTCATGATAGATGCTAAGGGACTTCAAAAGGCTGAAATGCCCCATTATTGTAAGTTTATACACCGATCAGTGACGAGTCGGGAATGCTTTCCTTGGTGCTGTTATATATAATTATCCCGGGTGCAAACCCTTCTTTATCCACTCTATCTTCAGAAAAAAGGGAATACAGATTTTGTCTCCATAAATGTTCAGGTCGATCCTGAGGATCTTGATTGATCCGTATTGTACTATCTCTGAAGTCTCTCAACACCTCATTCTTTGTGTTACTATTGATCACCTCTTTCTCATTCATTTTGAGTACACAACCATGTTTTGAGATACAAACATAGTCCACAGCTATCCTTGTAACCCGAGGCATTGAAAGATACTCACCGCCCTTGAAACCTATCAACAGCAGCACTACAAATGCCAAAGCAAGTATAACAATGTATCTTTTCATATTATTCTATATTTATTGATTGGCGTTTGCAAAAAGAATATCAGAAGTTTCACATCACGGTACAGAGCATCGAACATCACTTCATCAGCCGAAGTGTGATCTTTTGAGACCGTTGCATAGCAGGCCAATTGCTTCGTTGCTTGCGAGATTCGCGCTTGGTCATTTACCTGAAGTAAACTCCCTGTGCACTCACTCTTAGCGCCTTGCACTTTACCTTCTCTGCCCAGCCAAAGTGTCTTTTGTCGGCTTTGCCTCCAAAATCCACAAGACTGTTGATTTTTGCAACAATCTCTTTTAGCATCAGGGCATTTTACTTGTATCTCTAAATCAGATAACAAAATGCATTAGCCCACACTCCAGTAAATACAAATATACAACATCATACCCCCCTCTGTCAAGACCAGAAGGAGCGCACACCGAACTAACAAAAAGATATCAAGCAGAGAAATAAACTATCATAACGACAACACATGAAAATATCACAACACGTCTTCCATGATGAAGATAGTCCCGCCTCATTTTATTTTGCAAAGCGGGAGGTATCATTTTCATTGCGAGTGACACGTATAGTCTGAGAGTTTCGTGAGATTCTATAATTAAGCTTAAACAATAAGCGCTGACTGGTGGGATTAGTTTTATAGTATAGCATCTTGTCACCGTATTTATACGTTGAACCCTTTTCTACAGTGTTGAAAGCATCCTCGAGAGATAACCCTAACGTCCAACGCCGATCCTTGCCAAATGCGTATTGAAAGCCCAGATCTACACTTCCATAGGCATCATAGGCCATTTGTAAATCTCGCATTCTGCCTCTGTATTCCGTATAGAGCCAAAAACCGATTTGCTCCGTAGGCTTGTACGAGAGGTAGATATTGCCTCTGCCAAACCAATTGTCGCCACCATAAAGCACCATGTCTTTGACCTCAGAGGCCAAGTTATTGTTTTTGACGACCTGTGTATGTAGGTTAATATTCCCACTAAACTTATTTTTGAAGAATTGGAATGGGAGAGACAGGTCTCCGTAAAGATATAACTGATCTGCATAGTTGAGAGGTTTGGTATACATCAACCCGTCTTTGTCCAGCCCGTACACGGAGCCCCAACTATCTTTTTCATACCCTAACCCCAGTGTAAGCATAACGAACTTGTATAGAAAATGTGTTGTCTTTATCTTATACAGGGATGAGGGACGTAAATCAGGATTTCCTACTTCATACCGATCTTTGGTCTGATAATAAATACCCGGAGCTAAATCAAAATACCCCGGTCTATTGGTTTTCAGGGAGAAACTGAGAGAACTTGTATAATTAGGATTTACTTGCCAGTCGATCGATAGCATGGGCATAGTATTCCAGACTCTGTAGGGATCGGACATATAAGGGAATTTGTTTTCGCTAAACTCTCCTCTCAAGCCCAGATACAAAGATACGTTTTTTCGAAGCTGAATATCTGTAGAGCCATATAATCCCAGTATAGTCTCATCCATCTTAAAAGCACTAAAAGACTGATTCGTGGTATTGTCTTGGTTTAGCCGAGCGATAGACAATTCACTGCCCAATTTTACACGAAGCTTCTCCTTCTTGAAGATATAATCTCCGTTGAAAGTATGCTGATTTCCATGAAGCTTCCTATCTACATTGTATTCTATTTTTGGCTCCCCTATGACCTCCTGCTTATTCCGATCCATTCCTAACAACAGACCGTATGAAACATGAAACTGATGCCTCAGCGAATCGGCGGATTTATATTCCACATTGGTAGATAGCAAATCGGCAAGACCGTCGTAAGATCGTCTAAGAGTAGAGCCCACAGAGCCTGCTCTATCATTGTATTTCTCATCCGTGTGATCTAATCGATCATCCAAGTTGTAAGAGGTAAAGATATTGATCCCCCCACGCAGAGACTTAGGCTGCCATGACAGGTTGATGACTCCGTAGTATGCATCGGTATTGTACCGTGTACCAGTATTCAGGTCGGGATCGGTATAGGTAGACTTATTGGAGTACTCATTACGCTCAGTAAATGAGACACGCTTTTGATAGCCTACAACAGCATTTCCGGAAAGCGACTTGATACGTCCCGCAAAGTTGACATAGTCACCGGCTCTGTAAGTTTCCTTGCGACCAAAATCGGCTTGTGTGGTATTGGAAAAAGAATAACCGTCGACAACATTCTTTTTTGTGATAATTTCGATAGCACCTCCACTGGAATTTAAGCGATCTTCAGCAAGTGCAGACATCCTCACATTGATTTGCTCCAAGTCGCCCACAGGCATGGAGCTTAAGTAAGATTTAATTACATTAGAGTTCATACGTTGCTTCACGCCATTGACTACTATCATAGCAGGGGATCCTCCGACCAGTACATCACCATTCTCTCGCAACTCAACCCCCGGCAGCCTTTTGATAACATCAGCAGCAGTCTCTGTAGTCAACCCAAGCTTCTTTACATGGACAGATAAGGTGCCGTTACGAAAACTCATGGCTCGTTTACGAGCCTCCACAACCACTTCTCCCAGTTCTTTGACGGAAGAAGTGAGTATGATAGAGTCCAACACAGAGCTTTTTCTGGAGATCTTATTTTGCCATGGGACAAAACCCAAACAACTCACTTTGAGAAGTAGAGAGTCCGTACGACTATTGATTTTCTCAAAAACAAACCTTCCATCAGAATTGGTCAAGCCTGATGCTATAATAGAGCCGTCTTGATCAGACACACAAATGATAGTTGCAAACTCGATGGGTACGCCACTATCATCCACTACAGTACCTCTTATATTCTGTGCCATAGAAGACGAGAGTGTGGCAATAAAAATGCCTGCAATCAAGATTGCCTTGACAATACGGTACTTACTTATGATATTATACATGATTATAAATTGGATTATGTGTGTGCTCCTTTTATGAGGTAAATGCTTACATAAATTTGAATTAGATCACTTATAGTAAAAAGCCTGCAAAGGGATGATGCAATGCTCTGATAAGATTATCAGCCATGGTAATACTCAGAGCCCAGTAAGGCTACTATTTTTCAGAAATTTCAGCTATGCTCTCCCGCTCTTATCTGCCCACTCAATGTGGTCTTCAGGAATGCTTGTGTATGGTTGTGGTGTAATTGTATGGGGGAAGATATATCTTGACATTGGTGTCTTACGGCAAAGCCTTCATCAAGGGGTGTTAGTTTGTGATTCATGGATATTTATTATTAAGTAGGAACATGAACAAATGATGTTTTCTCTTATTTCAAATTTAAAAAGAAAGTATGAATTAATAACCAAACATCATCCGCCTTTATATAAATAATGGCTATAAAAATCGATTGCTCTCCGATAAAAAGGGGGGGGGGCGAACAATGGGGCGATGATGTTTCAGCTGAAAGAAGGAGTGATACTGGGAGTAGCTCTTGTAGGTTCGACTACAGCATTGACGCAGGCAAGACCTGCGGGTAAGAAAGAATAGCACTGGCTGCCTCCTGTACACACCTCGCTCAAAAACAAAACTGCCGAAGCGCAAAAAGGCGCAACGGCAGTTTTTGTATTAATGAAATACTACTTTGTAGTGTATTCGGCCTAAATGATTAGCATACACCTTGAGCTACCATAGCATAGGCTACTTTCATAAAGCCTGCAATATTGGCACCTTTTACATAGTTGATGTATTTATCCTTGTCATCTTTACCGTACTTGATGCACTGCTCGTGGATATCATCCATGATTTGGTGGAGTTTTTGATCCACTTCCTCATTGGTCCAATAGATGTGCATAGCATTCTGAGTCATTTCAAGACCTGATGTAGCTACACCGCCGGCGTTTACAGCCTTACCCGGAGCAAAGATTACCTTTTTCTCTACATAGTATTCAGATGCTTCGGCAGTACAGCCCATGTTGGAAGTCTCGGCAACGATGGTTACGCCATTCTTTACCAAAAGCTTGGCATCTTCTTCGTTCATCTCATTCTGAGTTGCACAAGGCATAGCGATGTCTACCTTCTGCTCCCATGGCTTTTTGCCTTTGAAGAACTTAGCGTTGGGGAATTTCTTCACATAGTCTGATACTACGTCGTTACCACTGGAACGTAGCTCCAGCATACACTCGAACTTCTCTTCCGTATTGATACCATCGGGATCGTAAACATATCCGTCAGGACCTGAAATTGTAACAACTTTGGCACCCAGCTCTGTAGCTTTTTTGGCTACACCCCAAGCTACGTTACCGAAACCTGAGATAGCGATGGTCTTGCCTTTGATATCAATATTGTGTTGCTTACACATGTTGTGCACAAAATAAACTGCACCAAAACCGGTAGACTCAGGACGAAGACGTGAACCTCCGAACTCAAAGCCTTTACCTGTCATAGTACCTGTGTGCTCATTAGCAAGCTTCTTGTACATTCCGAACATATAGGCTACCTCACGACCGCCTACGCCGATATCACCGGCAGGTACGTCTGTGTCAGGGCCGATGTGACGCCATAGCTCCATCATAAAGCTCTGGCAGAAACGCATGATCTCTCTGTCGCTCTTTCCCTTGGGTGAGAAGTCTGCTCCACCTTTACCACCGCCCATAGGCAATGTGGTGAGAGCGTTTTTGAATGTCTGCTCAAAACCGAGGAATTTGAGGATAGAAAGGTTTACCGTGGGATGGAATCTGATACCGCCTTTGTACGGGCCGATAGCGCCGTTGAACTGAACACGGTAGCCGATGTTGACCTGCACTTTGCCTGCATCGTCAATCCAGGGTACACGGAAGGTAATGATGCGATCCGGCTCAACAAGTCGTTCGATGATAGATTCCCTTTCGAATTCAGGATGTTGGTTATAAACTTCTTCTACGGATAGAAGCACTTCTTTCACTGCTTGGAGAAATTCGTTTTCTCCCGGATGTTTTGCCTCAAGGGCTTTCAGAATTTCTGTGGATTTCATAGCGAAACTAAAAAAGTATTAGCATATTTTTACGTTAAATATTCAACAAATGTATACAATGATTATGTAAATAACAATCTTTTGCGCCTTATTTTTACAATTTAGATACTACCTCCATTTACTTTTGAAATAATATACAGGGTACCAAGCTATTAAATAAGACAGTGTGACGATTGTGAGGGCGATGAGTATAATGTCGGATAGTACTATTTTGATGGGGTATTGGAATGTGGAAATTCCGGACTGAATCTTGATTACACCGTATCTGAGCTGAATGAAACACAGCACCAAACCTAAGGCTATACCTATGACGGCTCCGCACAAAGTGATAAGCATGCCCTCAGTCATAAATATACGCTGCAAAAGGCGTGGCATGGCTCCCATGGATCGGAGTATGGTGGCATCGTGCTGCTTTTCCAGGATAAGCATAGAAATACTGCTTACGACATTGAAAGCAGCAAGAAGTAACACAAAGATAAGGATGAGGTAAGTCATCCACTTTTCCATAGCAACGAGCCGACCGATGGACGGGTATTGCGCCTGCTTGTCCTGAACAAGATAATCGCTACCCAAGGCATGGATAAGGGCAGATCGCAACGCTGCTACCTGAGACGGGTGCTTCGCTTTGACGCCTATGTGTGTGGCCACATTGTCATCATAACCCAGGAGAAGTCGCATCTGCGCTATGGGGACAAAGAGAGACTTGTCATAGGCTTCTTGCTTGCAACTGATAGACGAAGCTATGTATCCCTCTCCCATCTTAAAAGCCGAAGAGGGTACCAGTGGATTGATCACTCCAAGACGATTGGGAAAATAAAGTGATACCGGATCCGCAAAACCGGCTCCTATCCTCAGATTGAGACAAAGGAGTGTACCGGCATTGTAGCCGTAATGATCTCCTACGGACAAACTGAACTTGCCGGATACGACTAAATTGTCTACATGAGTAACGTGACGGTATTGACTGTCGACACCGTAAATAGTAGCGGGGGTTTGGTTGTCACCAGACTTGATAAGCCCTTGTTGCTTGATGATAGCTGTGTAGGAGTCAACGTCAGTATTGTTCAATGCTGATCGAATGTCCTTGTTATTAAGGTACAGTACCTCTCCGTGAGCCGGCACAATCATGAGATCAGGATCAAGATCTCCGGTCTGGCTCAGAATCAGATCTTCATAGCCATTGAATATGGATAGAATACACACCAAAGCTGTACATACCACACCTATGGCAGCGGCCGATATGACCGATACGATATTGACGGCATTGAGTCTCTTCTTACTGAAAAGGTAGCGCTTACCAAAAAACAAGGGAAGGTTCATCTGAGCAGCATCAGGAGTATGGTGGAGAAAAGCGGCTGTATTGCTATGCTTGCTTACTTTTGAAGAAGCTCATCGATACGCTCAAGATAGTCGAGCGAATCATCAATAAAGAATGATAGCTCGGGGATCTTACGAAGTTGTGAGCGCACCTCTTGTCCTAAGTCGTAGCGGATAGCTTTGGTATTGGCTTTGATATTCTCGAGTAGTTCCTCAGACTTCTCCGAAGGGAAAATGCTGAGCCTTACCCGTGCTATGCTGAGATCGGGGCTTACGGACACAGAAGTCACAGTGACCAGTACGCCGTGCATGGCTTGTGTCTGGGTGCGGAATATTTCGCTCAATTCCTTCTGCAAAAGTCTGTTTATCTTATGTTGTCTTGTAGAATCCATTTTATTTTAAATATGATGATCTTGATACAAAGATAGTATTATCAGCGCAAGAAACTTTACCTGCAACTGTATAATCAATGCTGACTGATTTTTTATTGGGGTGATTTTACGACACTCTGCTGTGGTGCACTGCCTTTGAGTTCGATGGCTTTGAGCCAGCGCATAAATGAGCTTTTGGCTGTGACCTCATCATACAGAGCATTGCCCATGCGTTTGTAGCCGGTGACCGAGTAGTGCACGCCGTCACGGCGTATGTCTCCTCTGGAGAGCAACGACTGTGCGCCCTCTACTCCACCCATGGCGGTATACAAATCTACAACCTCACAGTCTCTGTAACGCCTTGCCACTTCCTGCAATGCCTGAGTAGCAAGTAGGGGATGGGGGTTGAGCATCTTGACGTAGTTGTATCGACGACGTGCCTTTTTTTTCACCTTGACGGAAACCTTACTCGTGATAAAGGCAGGTGGCGGGCCACAAAGTATTATCTTAACATCCGGCATTTGCTCACGTATCATTCTTATCAGCATATCGGCAGAGTCTTTGAATGCCGCCTTGTTGAACCGTGCACCGTGGGATTCGTTGGATCCGAGACAAATGAACAAAATATCAGGTGATAATAAAGAGAGAGACTTCGTATAGGATATCTTGCTGTAGGTATCATATGAGGCACCATCAAGGCCTATGGAATGGAACTTTATATACGGGAAGGGGGCTGTGGTATTCACCAAATCAAAACCGGCATAACCTGACTGGCCTGAAAGGACATTGAAATTGGGATCGGAATTTTCAAGCAATATACTATTCTGCTTGCTTCTGAATGTAAGCGTATCCACCACAAAAGGGCTGATACTCAAAGAGCGTCCGGAACGGAAGCTTTTGACATTGTGCATAGCCTTGAGCGGACTCACGTCGTATGTTCTATAAATAAGAATCTGGTCGAAAGAACATGTGGGAGACTTCACGGTGAGGGCGATGTCTCCTGTAGGAGGACTCACCAGCATCCCTCCGGGTCCTGTGGCTCCCATGCTTGCTGTGCGTGTGATGAGCGAACCGCTCCACCCTTTGTGGGATGGAAGTATTTTGTAATCGTCCGGTTCTGATCTTCCCGATATACGATGAGGACTGACCCAACCGAAGCCTGCTATGGGATAAAGGGATGACAACCTATCACGAAAGGCTTTGGTGAAATACCCACCCTGCACATGACTGTCGCCCAGCACCACAACGGTGGGAGCATGAGAAACGCTATGAACGGTATCATGCTTTTCAACATGAAAAAACTTGTTGAAGATAGAACTTTGAGCATACACCCCTGCTATACCGGAGGAGTATAATATAATGAATAGTGATATCCGCTTAGAGGATCTACTTAATCTATAAATTTGCTTTCCGTTTTGCCTCATAATATTTGTATTCATTCTCAAAAGCTTTCATAAAGGCTCCGGCTACAAAGCGACCGCCCTTGAAGCTCAAGTGAGTATAGTCCTTGGCTGCCCATCCTTTTTCCACCATCCTGGTCATACTGCCCTCGCCTCCCATACCGGCAAGGCTATTCCAAAAAACAACGCCGGCATCACGTGCCAGTTGCTGCTGTGCAGCAGCAAGGGCGAGTACTCCGCGTGAGGAGACGAATGCTCCGTTGACTTTCTCAGCGCGGTCAGTAACCCCCATCAACAAGATATCAGAATCGGGATAGCATTGCTTGAGCCGTGCAATGGCTGATTTCATACCTCTGACGTAATTACTGTAGTTGGACTGTTTAGAGGAAGCTACGTTAAGTCCGTATTGCAACACGATGAGGTCGTATTTTCTCAAAGAGGAATAAGTCTGGTTGAGCGGGATATTCAAGCCATTTAACAAAAGCCCGCTATTGCCGCGTAAAGAATAATTGTCCACAGAGATTCCGGGTACCCCCTCCATAGCTACTCCCTGAACACTGAAGCCCGCACGAGATTTTACGGTAACACGCAATTGACGGGATTTCGTGTTGATGGAAAAAGCCTGCAACACATGCTCCGAACCGATAACACTCTTGGTCATGGTGCTGTCTCCTGCTTTCATCAAGATCTCAGCATCTTTGGACGGGGTATAATATACGGTAAAGAGGTTGGGTGCAGCAGCAGAATCTACAGGCAGTACATATTGCGCCCACGCTGTCTCTGCATTGAGGAGATAGCTATGCCCGGATATGGTATAGGCGCCCTTGGAGTGATGCAGGATGTTGCGATCAGTCCAGCCTCCGAAAGAATGCTTCACACTTTGCCTGAAACCACTGGTTTCAGAGGATAGCGGCATCCAGCCTACACCCGATCCGCCGAAGCGGCCTTGCAACTGACGGCGCACATCTTGGGTAAAGATGTCACCTTCTATAAAAGAGTCACCAAGTACAGCTATCCTTACAGGTCTGTTGAGGGAGCCTCGTTGGAAGATTGCTTTGAAAAAACGATTGAGCCCGTTGTGCTCGGCACTGTAATCTTCAAAAGCAACCAAGGTGCTGTCGGCAACCAATTCACGTTGCTTCTGTAAAGCAATATAAAGAGAGTCTCTCTTTTGTACTTTAGAGACAACGCTATCGGCACTACCCTTTGTGGTTTTTGCTACTTTGGTTTGTTTCCTGTTTTTAATAAAATCCGAAGAAGCATCTACTTGGTCAAGTTTATTGGTCGTGGAATCAACCCTTAAATCCGAAAGCAAGTCAATCTTCTTCAACTCTAATGCCCCTACTTCCCGGGGCATCCATTCATAAAGAGCTACACATCCCAATGCTACTATCACCAGCAACATCCAAAATCGGAACATGTGGTTCACGTCATCCTTCCTTTTCAACTTTAATTATAAGTCAATATAAACGTTAAGCAGCTTCCTGACGGGTTGCACGCTCGTTGGCCTGCTCCGTCAATATTTTTTTGAGGAACAGATAGCCCACAACTCCGGAAACTATTGTGCCTACAAAGATGCCTAATTTTGCCTGATTTAACAAATCGGCCATACCATTACTATCATAAGAAAGATTGGCGATAAACAATGATACCGTAAATCCTATACCGCCGAAAAATGATACCCCCAGGAGGTTGCGTTTGTTCATCCCTTGCGGGAAAAAGCACAAGCGCATCCTCACGGCAAGATAAGTGAAAAGGAAAATACCCAATGCTTTACCTACAAAAAGACCAAAGAAAATAGCTAATGGAATACCCAGCAGACTCTGAGAATCAATACCGCCTAAAGTAACACCGGCATTGACAAAGGCAAAGAGCGGTAAAACAAAATAATTGACAAACGGAGTAAGACTGGCTTCTATAGTTTGCACAGGGCTGATGGCTCGAGATGATTTCTTTTTGATTGAGTTCATCAAAGTCAACTGATGGTGTGAGAATACAAGAGCATTCTGCGTCTCACGATGTTCGGTCTTGGGCAATGCATTGAATAGTAATCTCAGCTCATCGCGCAATTTGTTCATGTGTATTTTAGGTTTGGCTGGCACACTGAAAGCAACCAACACACCTGCTATGGTGGGATGAATACCGGCTTCCAGGAAAAGAGCCCATACAATGATACCCATAATATAAAAGAACGAAGACTTGTGAATACCCATACGCCCACCCAGACTAATGAGAGCAACCAGGATAAACCCTACGAGTAGCGGGATCCATGCTACATGACCACTGTAAAAGATAGCAATAACTATGATACCGCCTATATCATCCACCACGGCCAGCGCAGTAAGGAATATCTTTAGGCTGTAAGGAACCTTGGAGCCTAAAGTGCCCAATACCGCCAAGGCAAAAGCAATATCGGTAGCCATAGGGATAGCTGCACCCAATGACTCGGGCTGCGATGGACAAATAAGCATAAAGCACAGCACGGGCACTATCATACCTCCGCAAGCGGCAATAATAGGGAGCATGGCTTTCTTTACGGATGATAATTCACCCACAAGTATCTCTTGCTTGATTTCAAGCCCTACGAGAAAGAAAAACACAGCCATCAAGGCATCATTTACAAATTCAAGCAGGGTCATGTCGTGACCATTGTGCGAAAACAAGTTATGGTCACTTATCTGTAATACTATGGGATGAGCCAATATTGTATTATAAACTTCACGAAACGATGTATTGGCAAGTATAATAGCTAATATGGCTGCACAAAATAAGAGTACAGATCCATTTGGCTTCATAGATGGCAAACGTTTCAAGGGAGTGATCAAATGATCGAAAACTTTCATAATGAATTAAAAAATAGAATGTGTTTTTACGTGTTGTTTATACAAATATATGACAATAATATTTATTGGAGAGCACTTGTCTACCAAATCAAGCGTTTTTTGCACTTATGATATATCAAATTACATGTAATAGAGCTGCGGAAACAATAATTTTTAACACAATGCGGGATCCAATATGATAAATCTAAACCATTTTGTAACATTATATCTCATAAAGAATTGTACCTTTGCAGTGCAATGAAAGAAAACATTAAAATCACTTAAATAATGCATTGTAAGTACCTAATCAATATTCTAATCCAGTTTTTATGAAACAAAAATTACATCGTATTCTTCTTTTCATTCTGGCTATCAACGTATCATCACTCATGATGTATGCGCAGGTAACCACATCCGGGATTACCGGTAAGGTTACGGACAAATCTAAGGAGACCCTAATAGGAGCCAGCGTACAGGCCATACATATACCCTCAGGTACAAAGTATGGTGCATCGACCAATAATGATGGCAACTACTCCATTGTAGGTATGCGACCGGGGGGACCCTACCAGATTGAAATCACTTATGTGGGATATGAAAAAAGAGTTATAAGCAATGTACAGCTTCAGCTGGGCGAAACATCGGTTTATGACATCGTACTGAACGATAACTCCACTCAATTGGAACAGGTGGTGATTACGGGCAAAAAAGTATCTCAGTTCAACTCTCAAAAGACAGGAGCAGCCAGCAACTTCTCCCGCAAGGTAATAGAGAGCACACCATCTATCTCAAGAAGCATCTTTGATATCACCCGCCTTACCCCACAAGCTACACAGTCGGGCAGCGGCACTTCTTTTGGCGGAGCCAACAACCGCTACAACAGCTTCCAGATCGACGGAACAGTCAATAATGACGTATTCGGCCTCAGCGCTTCCGGTACCAACGGAGGACAGTCCGGCGCCAACCCCATATCTCTGGACGCTATCGAGGAGGTACAAGTAGTGATAGCTCCCTTCGACGTACGTCAAAGCGGGTTTACAGGCGGAGGTGTCAATGCTATCACAAAATCAGGTACAAACACTTTCCACGGATCTGTATACGACTTCTATAACAATCAGAATTTTATCGGGTCTACTGCGGGTACTCAAGAAGATATTGACAAAAACTCTACGTCTAAGAAGCGTGAAAAATACGAAAAGCAGCATGACAATACTGTGGGAGTAACCATAGGAGGCCCCATCGTGCGTAACAAGCTCTTCTTCTTCGGTAGTTATGAGAATGTAAAAGAAGTAAGGCCCACATCTTACAATCTTGGCAGTGGCTCAACCATCAAGACAGAAGAGGCAGAAGCTGTTGCAAACAAGCTAAAACAACTTGCCAACGGATATGACGGAGGCGGATATGCCCCGATGAACATCGATACAAAATCAGACAAAGTACTGGCACGTATCGACTGGAACATGACCAACAGCACCAAGCTTACTGCTCGCTACAGCTACCTCAAGGCTAGCAGACAGAACTTCTCAAATAGCCGCTATAGCTTGCGATTCAATGACAATGGCTTTATAATGAACAATAAGACTCACTCTGCAGTCGTAGAGCTAAACAGCCGTTTCTCTGACAAGGTATCCAATGAATTCCGCGCAAGCTACACCGGGGTGAGAGACAGCCGTACTCCACAAGGACATCCTTTCCCATATACCAAGGTAGAACTCGGCAGCAACAGAGCTATTGAGTTCGGCACAGAAAGATATTCGGCTGCGAATACATTGGATCAAGACTCTTACACAGTTTCTGACAACCTCTCATTCTTCCTCGGCAATCACACTTTGGTAGTGGGTACCCACAATGAGTTCTTCAAGTTCAAAAACCTCTTTATCCGCGACAACTACGGTGCGTATATCTATAAATCTCTGGATGATTTCCTCAGTGTAGGTACTGCTAAAGAAGTTGCTCCCCGTGAATACAACTACTCATTCTCTATCGAAAGCGTAACGGGTTCGAAGCGTTGGGCTCCTACCTTCTCAGCTGCACAGTTCGGCTTATATGCTCAGGACGAGTGGAGAGTCAATGACAATCTGAGACTTACTTATGGCGTACGTGTAGACTTACCCGTATTTTTTGACAAACCTACGGCCAATGATAAATTCAATGCTACGGATATTTCCAAAGAATTCGAAGTACGCACGGATCAGATGCCCAAGACTCAGCCATTGTTTTCTCCAAGACTTGGCTTCCGTTACAAGGTGGATGATACAGGCAACCTCATCAGAGGTGGTGTAGGCGTATTTACCGGTCGCATACCTTTCGTATGGATATCCAATAGCTTCTCCAACTCCGGGGTTGAATACAGCCGCACACAGCTGCTTGAGAAGAGCGGCTTCCCTGCTGACTTTAAATACAGCACAGACCCCACCAAGCAATATCTTCCTAAAGGCTCATTGCCCACAGAAATTGACGTAATCAGCAAGAACTTCAAGTTCCCGCAAGTATTCAAAGCTAATCTTGCTTTCGACGCCAATCTCCCCGGAGGCATCAAGGCTACATTGGAAGGGATGTTCTCCAAGAGCTTCAACAATGTTTACTACAAAAATCTGGTAAACAAATACAGTGGCAAACAACTCAATCTCTTCGGAGATGACAGACCCATGTATGAGTCACGTCCTAACACTGATGAGTACAACGCAGGTATTATCTACCTTGAAAATACCAACAAAGGATATTCTTACAACCTTACTGCTAAGTTGAACAAGGATTTCAACTTCGGTCTCAGCGCTATGATTGCTTATACCTACGGCGAGTCCATGGGCGTCAACGACGGTACCAGCAGCCAGGCACAGTCCAACTGGAAATACAATGAGGTATATGGTGGAGACCAGTTCCCCGACCTCTCTTTTACAGACTTTGATATACGTCACCGTATTGTAGGTTCGTTGAACTATCGAGTGGAGTATGCCAAGCATTTTGCCACCACTTTCAGCTTGCTCTACAATGGACAGAGTGGCTCACCCTACACTATGACCTACAAAGGTGATGTGAATGGTGACGGACAGTACAATGACCTCATGTATATCCCTACAAGAGACGAAATACAGAAAATGAATTTTGTACCCATCCTTGCCAAAGACAAAAAGACAGTGATAGCAACTCCCGACCAACAGCGTGAGGATCTCAATAAGTTTATCGATGGCGATGACTATCTCAAATTCAACAGAGGCACTTATTCACGTCGCAATGCTTTGAGAAGCATGTTCGAACACCACTTCGACCTGCACTTGGCTCAGGACTTCTACTTCAATGTAGGTGGTCAGAGACACACTCTCCAAATCACGGGTGATATCCTCAATGTGGGCAACCTACTCAATAGAGCTTGGGGCAAGTACTACACACCGGGCTATGGATTCAACAACATGGTCTACATGAAGGGTGACAAATTCCAATTCAATGCTCCGGAAGGTGACTTGGTAGGATATAGTGACTTCCTCTCTCGTTGGAGAGCACAGATCGGTGTAAAATACATCTTCTAACGCTCCTCCCGCCTAAGAATACAATAGCACGCCTTCAAGGCATTACCCCGGCACTTCTATATCGACTAGAATTGCCGGGGTATTTTTTGTAGAGAAATGATGTTATTTTCAACAGATGATGAGACTGTTTCAAAAGTCAACAGTCTCATGGATTTTGGAGGCAAAGTCGACAAAAGACACTTTGACCGGGCAGAGAGGGTAAAGTGCAAGGCGCTAAGAGTGAGTGCACAGGGAGTTTACTTCAGGTTAATGACCAAGCGCGAATCTCGCAAGCAACGAAGCAATTGGCCTGCTATGCAACGGTCTCATTCATGGTAAGATTTATGGTGTAACATATGAATTTACAAACTCACCTCACACACTTTTTACAACCTATCATGTCATCAACAAAAAACTATCATATACGGACAGTCGTTTTATCGTACACGGACAATCATTTTATCATAATAGGTCAGAGATCCTATCATAATAGAATTTCTGACTATACCCCAAGCCGCAGCAATACCTGTTTTTACAGAATGGTTACCTTTGTAAAAAACTAATTGTCTTTATAATAATAAATACCTTCTTGATGAGAGACTGTTTCACCAGATCCTTCAAGCGACCTACATGGTGGGGACTTACCCCTCTCGCTGTATTTCTGATTGTATATTTCATTACCGGGCTCTTGTTTCTCGATTTTTACAAGATGCCCATCACCGTAGCTTTTCTTATCTCATCGGCATACGCTGTCGCTATCACTCCGGATATGAAGCTAGAGCAACGCATCATGCGTTTTTCACAAGGAGCTTCAGACAAAAATATCTTGCTCATGATTTGGATATTCATATTAGCAGGGGCTTTTGCAGAAGGAGCCAAGAGTATGGGAGCCATCAATGCAGGAGTGCATGCGGCATTGAGCATATTACCCCCCGATATGGTACTACCGGGATTGTTTCTGGCTGCATGCTTCATTTCCGTATCGATAGGCACAAGTGTAGGGACTATTGTAGCCCTTATGCCGGTGGCATTAGGACTCGCACAACCGTTGGCTCTGGATGTTGCGTATATAGCGGGCATTGTAGCAGGCGGAGCTTTCTTCGGAGACAATCTTTCTTTTATATCCGACACCACGATTGCTACCACCCGTACCCAAGGCTGCGACATGAAAGATAAATTCAAGGTCAACTTACGCATCGTATTGCCAGCCGCTTTGGTGGTACTCGTAATATACATCGTACAAGGAAGCCACCTTTCATCACATATCCAACATGAAGACTTCTCTCTCATACTCATCATCCCATACCTTATTGTACTCGGATGTGCCATCTATGGCATGAATGTGGTAGCTGTATTGAGTCTTGGGATAGTATCATGCGGCATAGTAGGGACTATTACCGGTTCTGTTTCATTCTTCGATTGGATAGGCTCTCTGGGAAAAGGCATAGGCAATATGGGTGAACTCATTATAGTGACGATGCTTGCGGGAGGGATGCTGGAGTTAATTAAATACAATGGAGGTATAGACTTCGTAATCAAGAAGCTTACTCAGAATATAAAAAGCAAGAGAGGAGCAGAACTTGCAATAGCAGCATTAGTATCAATCGCCAATCTCTGCACAGCTAACAACACCATAGCTATACTTACTACGGGACCAATAGCCCGTGAAATTTCTGAGAAATACGCTTTGGATGCTCGCAAGTCCGCCAGTATCTTGGATACTTTTTCATGTTTCATTCAAGGGATCATTCCATACGGAGCCCAACTTCTAATAGCTTCAGGATTGGCAGCATTATCTCCGGTAAGTATCATAGGATATCTTTACTATCCGCTCATCATGGGCATCACAGCTTTGCTCTCGATCATATTAAGATACCCTCGTAAATATTCCTGACTTGGCTGATCTGAGATAGGAAAGAGAAAAATACAGCTATCATGCGGCATGACTTATCACGAGTCTTCATTAGGTTGGTAGCGTTTATATTTTGGCAAATCATAACTTTCTCTATCTTTGCACGAAATAAATAAAGAGATCTATCAGATGAAGCAGAAATATTTGACAAGAAAAATACTCCTTTCTCTCTCAATTCTCCTGTATGTATCATCCGCCATTGGGGCTCAGTCGATCAGAAAAATTACAGGCGTTGTAACAGACAATGCAGACCTGCCCTTAGAACACATTACAATAACCCTACGTGAAAATAACCAAAAGGCCGTAACAGACAAGCATGGAAAGTTCGAGTTGAATGTTTCTCACCATAGACAGTGCACGCTACAAGCTACGTCTCTTTACACTCTACCATATACCCTTACCATTCCGGCAGGAACAGAGCCCTATAATATACAAATCAGCCTCACTGAGAAAACTTTTGGGCTGCCCGAAGTAGATATCACCGCATACAAAAGTTCATCACCACTGGTAGATGTAGCGTACAGTGCCACCCGCATGGGTATACCTATGATAGAACTACCTGCTTCCATAGATGTAGTAACGAAGAAAAAACTCGAAGAGCAACAAGCTGTCAGTTTTACAGATGCTATCCGCAATATCAGCGGTATATCCACAGCATCGCCAGGTGAGGCCAATAATGTAAGCGAAGTATTTGTATCTCGAGGCTTCTCCATGACAAACTCCCGCAATTATTTCAAAGACGGAATGCGCTATCGTAAAGTGACAAACACTCCCATAGCAGCCATAGAGCGTATCGAGTTTTTGCGTGGACCGGCTTCTGTACTATATGGGTCAGTTGAGCCGGGAGGAATAGCCAATATAATTACCAAACCTACATTATATATACCTCGATACAGCACTACACTACGGGTAGGGAGTTATAATTTTAAGCAAGCATCTATAGATCTTACCGGACCTCTCAATAAGAATAAAAGTATCAGATACAGACTCAATGCGCTGTACGAAAATTCAGGCAGCTTCCGTAAACATGTCGATTATACCAAAATCAATATCAATCCTAAAGTGGATTTTGATTTAGGGCCTGCTACTACCCTTAGCCTTACGGCAGATATTTTTTCTGATGACAGGGTGGTAGATCCCGGTGTTGTACATAAAAAAGGGGAAGTTATACCCAATGGTTATAAAATATTCATCGGAGAACCATGGGCCAAAGCTAAGTTCAAAACACTGGATGCCGGATATGCCCTCAAGCATAGCTTCAATGACCGATGGAAACTCAACAGCCAGTTCAGATACACCATACTCTCAGAAGACAGGTTATACTTCCAAATCAAAGATATCCAAGCAAACAACACTATAAACAGACGCTTGGCACACTGGGACGCACATATCTCATATTATACTTTTCAAAATGATATTGTAGGGGACTTTAAAACGGGAAGTATATCCCATAAATTACTCATAGGCATGGAGTACGAGAAGTCACGTAATCGAAGAGAAGTTGACGGAGAGAATTTCTCGCCCATAGACTTAGCCAACCCTGTGTATACTTCCAAACCTGAAAATATCGCATCATTCAAAAAATCCACCGACTTGCTTATAAAGCAAGACAATCTCGCTTTTTACATCCAAGACTTCATATCTCTCAATAAGCAATTCAAGTTACTTCTGGGGTCACGTGCCGATTGGATATCGGATAAGAATGAGAATTATATAAAGAATACAGCTACTAACGAAAAGCCTTTTGCCCTATCGCCTCGCATAGCTTTTACTTATAACCCTTGGACATCTACAGGATTTTACATGAGCTATACTACATCTTACGTTCCTGTATCAGGACAAACCAAAGAAGGTAAAGCATTTGAGCCCATCAGATCAAAACAGTGGGAAATAGGTGCAAAGAACGTTTTCTGGGGAAATAGGATTATGGCTACACTCTCTTTATTCCACTTGAGAAGAACCAATGTACTAACCCCCGATTTAGAGGATCCCAAATTCAAAATACAGCTTGGAGAGCAATACAGCAAAGGCATTGAATTTGCCATGCATGGTCAGGTTACCGGTAACCTCAATATTGATCTCAACTATGCCTATACATTAGGAGAAGTGAGCAAATCAAATGACAAAAAGATACCCGTAGGCTCACAACTCTCCAATGTACCCAAACACAACATCAATATCTGGGGATCATATCACTTACATAGGGGAGCGCTTCAAGGCTTGTCTTTCGGAGGTGGTTATCTCTTCTCCGGAAAGCGTTATGGTAACGCTACTAACAGCATCGTATTGAATAAGTTTAGTACAGCAGATATGTTTGTGTCTTATTCGAGGAGAATCTATAAGTTATCATTGAATGTAAAAAACATCTTTGACAAACATTATTTCCTTGGGGCACAAGCAGACAATTTATTTACTCCGGCTCCCTTGCGCACGATTATGCTGTCGACAACCATTACGTTATAGACGAAGGTGGTATGAATCCAAAGTCTCTTCGCAAATCTCTATCGGTTTTTCACCTTGTCACGGGTATAACGGTAGGGTTTATTATATCACTTATATTTCTCTCCGGTTCTATCATTGTATACAAGCCTTACTTGGAAAAAGTGGCTATCTCTGATATTGCCAAAGTATCGCCCCCCTCTTCAAAGGACAAGATATTGCCTTTGCAAACTCTGCTCAATGAAACATACAAAAGATATCCGGAGTATAAAATCCAGAATTTGGTTCTTTATGGGAGTGACAATGAAGCCTATAGTTTTAGAGCCACACCTCCCCACTCTCATGAAAGAGTACAGATATACGTAGACCAATACAGAGGTACCGTCCTGGGAACTGACAATTACAAAAGCAAGTTTATGCAGTGGGTTTACGACTTCCACGTGCATCTGTTTCTGGGCAAGACAGGGCGTAAAGTAGTAGCCCTATTAGCTATAACGGTCGTATTATTGGCATTTACAGGGCTGGCGTTAGTACCGGCACGGCAATTGAAAAGATTGTGGATAAAGAGTAAGAACAGATTTGTCTTTGCCTTCAACTTACACAATGCTGTAGGTATGATATCTCTGCCATTTATTTTGATTATAGCATTCACCGGCGCTTATTGGGGATTCCCTGTCACTTACCGCACAATGTTCGAATTTATAGCACCGGGAAAAGCGATAGTATCATCTCCCTCTCTAGACAGTCCTTGCCTGACAAAAGATTATTGCTCGTTAGACACTATTCTGAATAATGCACAGAAGTTTTATCCTCACGGCAAACCCACACTCATCTTCTTTCCCAAGAGTAACACCTCCTGCTTTTCTGTGAGAATGAAAAGCAACAATGACTACGCCCGCAGAGGCGACAATCACATTTACCTGCACCCTGTAACCGGTCATGTCATATCAGCTAACTTATGGGATGAAAAACCATTGGCAGAGAAACTGACCCGATCCATGTATTTTATCCATTTTGGAGAGTTTGCCGGAGATGCTTCCCGTATTTTATGGATCATACTGGGATTATCCGTACCTATACTCTATTTTACAGGGTTCTATATGTGGTACAAAAAGAGAATCAAAAGAAAGAAGAAGTACTCCTGAATATTTTTTAGAGAAAAAAAGCAGGAAGTGTCGCCTATGCGACAGTTTGATAGAAGCGTTCGCCTTTTCTTTGTGATATAAAAATCAACATATATCACAATCAAAAGGTAAAATATTATGGACGCTCAAATGTTTTGTTATCAATGCCAAGAGGCAGCCGGCGGTAAAGGCTGTACTATCAAAGGGGTTTGCGGCAAAGACGCACCCACAGCCGGAGCTATGGACTTATTGATGGCAACGGTAAGAGGCATATCTATTATTACAGTTTCTCTACGCCAAGCCGGTATTGCTATACCGGATGATACCCATATAGCACACTTCATACACGATGCCCTGTTCTGCACTATCACCAATGCCAACTTTGATATCCAAAGTATCAATGCTCGCACGGAAAAAGCTGTAGAAATCCGTGAAGCTCTCAAAGAGATCGCCAAGGAGCACGGTATAGAACTTCCGCACACTACAGATCTCGACTGGAAAGGCACACGCGCTCAATACCCCACTCTCGCCAAATTCGTAGGCGTTACACGTGAGAGTAACGAGGATGTACGCTCACTCAAAGAACTCACCGTTTATGGTCTCAAAGGCTTGGCTGCCTATGCCGTGCATGCACAGCACTTGGGCTATGAGGATGTAGATATCAACAACTTTGTACAAGAAGCTCTGCACGACGTCGCCCTCAATGAAAAAGACGTTAATGGTCTGATTGCTCTTGTCCTCAAAACCGGAGAATACGGGGTGAAGGTGATGGCCCTGCTCGACAAAGCTAATACCGAAACCTACGGCAACCCCGAGATCACGGAGGTAAACATAGGAGTAAAGAACAATCCCGGCATTCTCATCAGCGGTCATGACCTCAAGGATATGGAAGAGCTTCTGGAGCAAACGGAAGGTACCGGTGTGGATGTATACACCCACAGCGAGATGCTACCTGCCAATTACTACCCCAAATTCAAGAAATACAAACACTTTGTGGGCAACTACGGCAATGCGTGGTGGAAGCAACGTGAAGAATTCGAGACCTTCAATGGCCCTATCCTCTTTACCACCAACTGTATTGTCCCCCCCAAGTCTGATGCGGGATACAAAGACAAGGTGTTCACTACCGGTGCAGCCGGGTTCCCGGGATTTAAATATGTACCTACCGATGCAAACGGCAAGAAAGACTTCTCCGAAATTATAGCACTTGCCAAGACCTGTCAGGCTCCCGTAGCCATAGAAGAAGGTACTATTCTGGGTGGATTTGCTCACAACCAGGTATTGGCTTTGGCTGACCAGGTCGTAGAAGCAGTAAAATCAGGAGCTATCAAGAAGTTTGTAGTCATGGGCGGTTGCGATGGCAGAGTCAAAGGACGTAGCTACTACACTGATTTTGCGGCTCAACTCCCGCAAGACACCGTTATCCTCACCGCTGGATGTGCCAAATATCGATACAACAAACTCAATCTTGGTAATATCAACGGTATACCCCGTGTACTCGATGCCGGACAATGCAACGATAGCTACTCTCTGGCTGTCATAGCACTTAAACTCAAAGAAGTATTTGAGCTGGACGATATTAATAAACTCCCCATCGTATTCAATATTGCATGGTACGAACAAAAAGCAGTTATAGTGCTGCTGGCTCTACTTAGCCTCGGGGTAAAGAATATTCACTTAGGCCCCACCCTGCCTGCCTTCCTCTCACCCAATGTAGTGAACGTACTCGTAGAAAACTTCGGTATCGGCGGTATCAATACAGTGGAAGAAGATATCAAGGCATGGATTGGATAAAGGCCTCTAAAAAATGAAGAAAATATGGAAAGATTAGGTTTTGATACAATTACCGTAGGAGAAGTCGTTGCACGCGACTTCTCCACGGCAAACATATTGGATGAGTTCGGTATAGACTTCTGCTGCGGAGGATCCAAGCCTCTGGGACAAGCTTGTGCTGAAGCAGGAGTAGAACTCAATGTAGTAGTCAAAAGGTTGGAAGAGCCACAAGTTGCACCCGATAGTACCCCCACCTTTTACAACTGGCCGTTAGATTTACTGGTAGACTATGTCATCAAGATATTCCACAGAGGATGGGACGTGAAGGCCGAGCGTATCAGGGAACTTGCTCACAAGGTAGCACGTGTACATGGCAACAAGCACCCTGAATTACTGGAAGTAAGAGATCAGTTCGATACAGCCATGACAACGCTTGCCGAGCATTTCAACAAAGAAGAGCAGGTACTGTTTCCCTATATTTATGATTTGGTGGCAGCCACTGATGCAGGCATGAAAGCCCCGGCTTTCCACTGTGGAGATGTGAGCTTTCCCATAGCAGTCATGGAAGATGAACATGAGATTGAGGGCGAAAGATTCCGCCATATGCGACGTATCACAGGCGAATTTTCAGTTCCCGCCGACGGGTGTAATAGCTACAGACTACTGATGCAACAGCTATCGGCTTTCGAGCATGAGCTTCATAGACACATTCACTTCGAAAACAATCTTATTTTTCCGAGAGCGATTGCATTGCAAGCCGCTAATCTTTAAACTTCAGAAACGTATTCTACTCGGAAACATTTCCGTAAAGACCCGTGAGGGCATATAAGCGGATATAGAGTCAAGAGAGCCTACCTGACTCTTTATATTTTATAAAACTGTTTATTGATGAAGACCTCAGATGTGTAAACATTCGAGGTCTTCATTTTCATAACATAAAGGGCTTTGACATGGAGAGACTGTTGCAAAAGTCAACAGTCTCATGGATTTTGGAGACAAAGCCGACAAAAGACACTTTGACCGGGCAGAAAGGGTAAAGTGCAAGGCGCTAAGAGTGAGTGCACACGGAGTTTACTTCTGGTAAATGACCAAGCGCGAATCTCGCAAGCAACGAAGCAATTGGCCTGCTATGCAACGGTCTCATGGAAGCATACGCTTCTTAACGACAGGGTCAATCAAACTCTTTGCGCTTTTCTAGAATGAGGATTTGCTCTCTTTACCTATTCTACAATTCCTTTACTAACAACTCTTTTCCCTATCCAATTCATGGCTAAAGATAAGGATCAGACCATAACCACACCTTAGGTAATGGCGAAGGATAAAATTTGACATTTTGTCAAATTCAGCTGGATATAGAAAGAAGAAGATGTATCACACAAGAATTTGTTTAAAAGTATAATAAACAAATTAAGTAAGCCTAATATCTTCAATAAAATTGAAGTATTGCAGTTAAACTAGTGGTATTATTCGGGAAGAAAACCTGTAATTTTTTCTCTTCAGGAGGTATTTTGATTCATAAAACAGGGGGGATAAATAAATCGATCGCCACAATCAAACCTGCATAATAAATATCCGAAGAATATGAGGCTTGCATCTAAAAAATAGTTTACAGTCACTACTCTGCCAAATGGAGTTTACAACAAAATGCCAATCCTTGTATTATAAGACCATCATTTCAATAGGATAAAATGATGGTCCGTGTACGATAAAATCATCGTCCTTATACGATAAGTCAACAGACTTAGTATGATAAGTCGATGATCCGTGTATGATAGGTCCGCAGACTCTATATGAAAAATTTGCAGACTTATTACGATAAATAAGAAGTCGGGATTAGGAGTGCGTAAAGTTTCAGGGTAATTGTGTGAGGTTATATCAGCCCCTATAACAAGCGAGAAACGGTACTGTTACGAATGGGTAATACAAGAGTTGATAGGCTGTTGTAAGCGAGACAACAAATTATTACTTACAAGGCACAACATGCTGCAGAGATATTCATCGCCCAATAAGCACGAGGCCGGACTGGGGTATAAAGTATTTTGTGTCATACTGCTCATTGTAATATATCTCTCGGTGTTAATTCATTTCATTGGGGATGTAATGCCCGTAATTCTGTAAAGAAGGGATTCGCCTTATCACAAAGATACAACATTTGAGACCGCTTGTCAAGCCCTAGCAATGTCCGTGTAAAAGGATATAAAGACACGAAAATCAGAATGTATAAAAAGGCCGAAAAATCTGACAAAATGATAATAAGGTTATTGTATTGTAACTAAAGCGTGACCCCGGGTGTCAATAGCCACCTACCCCATCTACGAGCCCTGCTCCTCCTCCGGGACATAAATGATCTCGCCATTATCAAGCTGGTAAGCGATGCCTACGCGCTTGCCTTTGGTACGAGAGTTGTCCTGATTGTCACTGGGCGTGTATTTATTGATTTTGTTGCCCTCTTTGGTAATGATCTCCATATTGTCCTTACCCGGATTTTTGACCACTGTAAAGTCTTTGTCCCCAAAAAAATCGGTCATGTTCATGTGCATCACCATAGCCACCATGAGAGCTACGGCAAATACCATGGCTACATCAAAGAGGTTGACCACGACACTGAGCGGATCACCATCATCGTGTCGGAATGCCTGTGTGGCTCTGCGTTTGTTTTTCATGATTACAACGGTTTGTTATTACCCCTAAATGTCGAACTCACATACTCCAGCAGGTTGAGCTCCGAGGCATACCAGCGTTGCTTGTATACCAGCGTAACAAGACCGATGGAGCTGATGAGCAGACCCACCACCGTAGTGGCAAACACGACTTGCATATTGTACGCCATGCCACTCACATCACCGGATGACAAACCCACCAAGGCAGGACTCATGGCTATGAGGGTACCTACCAGCCCCAGCACGGGACCTATCTTGGAGAGGATACGACAGGTAGAGAGGTCCTTATCTGCCTTGATTTCAAACTCGGATAAGAGATAGTCTTGCCTATTGCCCGACTGACTCTCGTCGAGCATGCGACGCAGATAGCGTGTAAACAGGGAATTATCGGTAGCCGGTACCACCGATGCCAGAGCTACCAGCTCGCCAGGAGTGTCGCATTGTTCTATACGGCTTTTGAGTAGCGCATCATTGGCACGCTTGGTCATAAACTGATTGAAAAAACTACCCAGTAAGATCAGTGATCGTACAAAGAGGATGAGCAGTAATATGATATCGGGGATGAGTAGGCTGTTGGCAACCCAGAAGAGCAGTTTGGTAATAGAATCCATGAATGATGATAAGTTTTTATTGATGATAGGTTTTCATTAAGATGTGCAACGGTGTCTACCCAGGCGCCACTTGTAACGGTTACACAAAAGCCCCACTAAGAGCAATAGTACAAAAACGCCGATACCTGCCACCCATGCCCACAGGTTACCACTGCCCGCTACAGGAGGGTAAATAATAGAGGTATCCACCGTGGTGATAAGCCCACAGAGGGTCATGAAAAGAGAAGAGATGAGCAAGATTTCCAGTCTGAAATCCGTTAGTGGCACCACCCTCTTCACTCCTATACTCACTACCCATAATACGATAGGTAAGGCAGCGAAGGTGTAGGTAATGGCATCGAACGATACTCCCGGCAGAGCAAATATGGTATATATAAGGAGATAAAACAGCGCCGGAACCACGAGCAAACCGGGGTATACCGCCAGCATTCCCCTACCATAGATGACCCTCGGCCTACGACTCGGGGACATAAGCATCATAGTCACGTAGGCGATGAGCAATATAGCATCTATACTCACAAGAGCTGCCATATCTTGCATCACATGTCTATCGTGGATCCACGCATTGAGCTGTACCTTAGACTGCTCAGTAGCTATAGGGCCTACATATAGCAAGAAGGCACTGAGTAATACATACCACACGAGCGACAACCACCAGGGATTGAGGCTCTGCTTGACAACAGAGACCACGCAGGCAAAAAAGACGAGTAAGAAGATTATACTTTCCATAGCTTCAGAAGTAGCGACCTCATTTTCGTTTCTTGTTTTTGGCTCGTAGCCACAGCAGGAGTAGGACAAAGAGGAGTAGCACGATGGCTACCGGCCATACCCAGGCTATATCAGATGCGCCTGTGGGCCTAGTGCGTAGTTCGTCTTTTTTCATTACCACGCCTTCAGCGTCCGACGCTTTGGCTCCTCCCTTAGCAGACATATTATGTAAGTACTCGGAGGCTTTATCCTCGGTCAGCTGACGCGCTATGAACTGGCGCAGCGATTTGTTGGAGGCGGTAAACTCCGAATGGGCAGTGCCGTAGTCGGCTACCAAGGACGCATTCATTGCTGCTATATCCTTGAGTTGCCCTGGAGTGGCTTTCCAGAGGCCTTTGCGTGCGGTTTCCATCATCACGGCAGTGATCTCCTCCAGAGCTGCGGGATTGGTTTCACGGAAGTAGTGCTCAACATCGAGGTGATGAGTGTCTCGGACATAGACCTCATAAATCTGATCCCAAAACTCATGGTCGATAGCTTGAGGCTTCATCACATTCCAGCCGTAGGCATTGCGTATAGTCTTGGCAAATGTATTGGCAGTGGTGGCACCTCCGTGCATCTTTTCCTTAATATAGTTGGGATTGAACAGCGTGGCTCTTGACTCCACACCGATAGCTTCTTTAAGGTCTTGCATACGCACGCGCGACCGATTGCGATAATCAGCCAGATAGGTCTCGGGATCTTTGCCGTTGACGTTGCGGGACGAGAGGTTGATACCCCCCATAAACTCGTACATATGATCGAGACTTAGGGCTCCCCACGTATTATTCTGGCGGGGTTGTACAATGGCATCGGTGTGCATAAGAGCTACTTTGAAAAGACTTTTATGATAAGCGCCCCACGCCTCTTCGTCGCCGTAGATGGCTCCCATATTTCGTAGATATTCGTCGGCGACTTCCTGCTCGGAAGTCCAGGCATCACCACGCTCCACCAGATGGGTGATACCTGTGCCATAGCGACCATTGACCCCGCCAAAAACACGCATAGTGCTGAGCTCACGGGCTTCGCGGGGCGACACACCATCCTCGACCAAAAGCTTCTCTGCCTCTACGGCATCACCGGCAACATAGTTGTCAAACTTGTCGTCCTTAGCATCGGCAGCCATCTTCACAGCCTTGGTGATCATGAAAAGGCGTGATGCGGCAAGGTCCCTGAGCTGACCCGACACCTGCACCACTACATCGATGCGAGGTCTGCCCAATACGTCGGACGGAATGAGCTTGATATCGACAACTTTGCCCATACGGTCACGTACAGGCTCTACGCCCAGCATGTACAGTGTTTGGGCTACGGTAGCTCCTCCGCTCTGTATGAATTCGCCTGCCCAGTAAGTAAAGCTGACCTTGCGAGGGTATTTGCCATGCTTATCTTTGTAGCTCTTGAGCGTTTGGCGAGCTAATGCCACTCCCGTGCTCCAGGCAGACTCGGTGGGTGTAGCCTCTGTATTGATGGAGTACATATTGCGCCCCGTAGGCAGTGCATTAGGGGCACTGACGGCATCACCGCCCGGCGACGGAGCGATATAGCCGGCATTGAGGGCATTGACCAGTGACTCGAGTTCCCGACGAGGGGAAGTCTCGAGCAACTCCTTATAAGTGAGAGCTGCGGATAGCTCATTGTCCAGCGCTACCAATACTCCACTCATCTCATCTGTATTTTTAGGCATACCCACCATGCCCATAGGATGCCGCATGGTCGTGGATGGCTTAGTCGTATCAGCAGCCGTAGACCTACGCTTCGTCCCCTCTTTGGGCATACCACCTATAGGCGTTGCAGGCTTCATATTGCTATCTGTGGGCTTGGTCTTCATGCCCATTCCACCCATAGGGGCTGGTGCTTTGAGGGAATTAGTTGTAGCCTCGGACGCCCTATTGGGCTTGTCGCGGCCCTTCATTTTCATGCGCATTCCCTTGCGAGCAGAGAGGTCAGCAGTGGCATGGGCATGATCGAACATATCAGGAGTCACCCACGGTACGAGGCGTGAACGCAAGGTAGCCAGTCGGGCATCAGGCGAGGACAGCACAGACTGCAATACGCTCTGCACAGGAACGAGGTAACGCCTATTGAAAGCCATGCCCGGCTCAAGATCTTTGGGCGTAGCCTTGCCCTGCAATTGATCCAGTTTGGCTATATTCATAGCTATGGCATCGGCAGAGATGGCGACTGCCGTACTCACAATCTGATCGGGGCGATAAGGTTGCCCCATGCGATACAAGGCTCCCGTCACCTTCTCATGCGCTACTTCGTCGAGAAAATCCTCGACATGTATGATCTCCTCGGCTGTGAGGGGAGTGTTTTTGTCCTCGGACAACTGTAAATCACGATGTACTCCCAGTGCCACTACCGCTTGCTTGATCTGCAGAGCCAGCGACTTCTGCTGTGCTGGGTCTTGTGCGCCATGATAGCGATCGATAAGAGCGAAGACGCCTTTATACTCGGCACGCAGATTACTCTCACTGAAAGGGGGCGTGAGGTAAGATACGAGGGCTGCATGTGTGCGACGTTTGGCTATGATACCCTCGCCTACATTGGATATACTATAGTAATAGAAATGCGGTAAGGCACCGATGAGGCAATCAGGCCAATCCTCATGCGACAGCGCGGTAGCCTTGCCGGGAGTAAACTCCAGATTGCCATGCGTACCGAAGTGAATGATCGCATCGGCACGGAAACCTCGACGTATCCACATGTAAGCAGCAATATAGCTGTGGGGCGGAGCCACCTTGGCTCCGTGCACGACCTGGAAATCTTCACCATCGAGCGCAGGACGGGGTTGGGGCAAAAGCACTACATTGCCCAGCTGTAACCGTGCCACCGCTATGGAAGGTTTGCCATCGTGCTGCATGGTCATGAAGCTTCCGGGGGCAGCGCCATATTGCCTTACTACATCCGCATATCGGTCGGGCGCGATCTCTTCTTTTGCCCATGATTCATAAGTATCCTTATCAAGCCATAGCGGATGGGCATTTGCCAGAAAATCACGCATCGCATCACGAGACGAAGAGGAGAATATCTTACCTTCGCGAGCCAGCATCTGCCCCAGTTGCTCTGCCGAGGAGGGGAGATTATCGACAGTGTAGCCCTGTTGTTTGAGATAGTGGAGTAGATTGTAGAGTGAGGGTACAACCTCCAGCCCCGTGGCTACAAGCGCATTGCTTCCCGGGCCACGGTAGTATACTATGGCTACCTTTTTGTCTTTGTTTGGAGTATGTTTGAGCTTGAGGTGCCTATCCACCATATCGACAAAGTGGGGCAATCGCTCAGGCTCAGGGTAATAGAGATAGATATCATCCTGCTGCTTGCTCTGTGTCGATACCACCATGGGGCATATACCGCCGTCTATCTCTCCCAGCACTACACGTGCCGTGAGGAATCCGCCGGTAGGGCCTTTGGGATCTTTGAGCCACTCGTCATGACTTTGGGTAAGCGGTAGCGGACAAAACAGCGGAATATTCTGCTCTTTCAGGTACTGTACGGCCTCATCTCCCTGCAAACGTCCCATAGGGAAGTAGATAACAGCATCGGGCGATACCTCACGGATAAGATCGAGTCTACGCTCGGATGCCGAGACGGGATATACATTGTAGCCTTTGTGGCTTAATGAAGTGATGAGGCTATCTATGTAAGACCTGTTACCTTCCAGTGGAGATATACTACCCGATAGCAAGACTATGCGACCTTTGCCCTCGTGATAATACCCCTTGGCACGGAGGTAGGAAGTCATGGCATCAGCCGTCTCGAAAAACACACCTTCATCGAGATAATAATAGATATCATTGGGAATGACTCTTGCGGGTTCGGGTTTGTTACCGCCCCATTTGTGCGGATCAAACTGGCGACGAATGTAGAGCAACATATTACGATAGTTCTGCTTCGAGCGATTGGTGTAATAGTTGTCCAGCCGTTTCTTTTGATCGACAGAGACGTATTTGTTGCGGTATTTCAAGGCTGAAAAGGCAAAGGAATATACCGGAACCTTCTTCTTGTCTGCCCTATCGAGCCATTTGGTATCTAATGAAGTACCTTTGAATGCAGGCCCAAAAATAAGGATCATCTTGTAATCTGCCACATCGAAGCCTTCGGCAGGGTCTACTACATCCAGTTTGATGTGAGATGAGTGGTTGGCAAGCTTGAAATTGGAGGCTTGATAATTAGGGAAGTAGACTAAGGCAATGCGTGTAGGAGATAAGAAGTGTTTGTAACCCCATAGTGCTCCCAAGGCAATTAGCAGCAGTAGCCCCACTACCCATATCCCACGGCGAAGTCCGGGGTTTATCTTGTTAATCATGATTTATCACGTGAGATCAATACTACAATCTATTTATTGCGGGAAATATCCTCCTCCATCCTCCTGAAATAATAAGCAGAGTCAACGACTGAAGGCCACCAATCAGCTCTTATTGTAGCGTTACAATCATCTATCGGAGCAGTATCCCTAACACTACAAAAATATAAAAATAAAGTATATAAACAGATCGCAGGCAACATGCGGCTCCACTATACAGCGTATGAGAAGAAGCTCATGTTGCCTGCGTCGGCAGATATATCACTCCAAAGAAAACTATAAATTATCGCCAATAAGCATCGTCGATATGCCCTTTGACTCCTTCCGAAAGGAACGGGAAGAAGGTGAATCCCGTCTCAGACTCCAGTTCTTTCACTGTAATCCTGTAGTTATTGATATTACCCGAACGCGGGATATCCAGATTGTTTGGCATCTTGAAAGCAATAGCATGATAAACACCCTGATTATCCATCATAGCCAAAGCTTTGTAATGGTAATGTGGCACAGGCATGCGCGCACCTGCACCATCGGCTACATAGTCGAGTGGCAGTTGCTTATTGATACCAGCCCCGGTAACTACATACAATGTATCCTTACCGGCACCATTGGCTTCCAGTTTTTTCTGCCATGCCCTCACTTTTCGCTCCAGCTTTTGCCACATCCCTTGATTCAGACTTGCTGCTTGAGGGCTCATGTTTGAAAAGTAAAAAGTAGTTTGGTTGATATCTCTAGAGCTTGTCCTGTCCGCACTGGGAAGTTGATGTCCTCTATCGTAACCCATAGTGTAGCTACGGAAGAGATTGGGCTGCAAAGCCTTATCAATCATAGGATCATAAGCCCAGGAATCTGTACGTCTCGCATTACCCATATACATTTTGTGCAAAGGATAAGCTACCCAATAGGCAAATCTCAGTTTAGTATCGTAGAGTATTGTGTAATTTCTCACCCCTTGTTGCCCCGGTACGTTGTGTTGTACCTTCAAAGTATTGGGGATAGATGTTATGAGAGGCAGTTCTTTGTATCCACTGACTTCGGGCTCATTAATCACCGTTCCCGTTGAGTTTTTAAACTGGATGTCGTAGCTGTACAGATTACCCATTACAAACGGTTTATTACTCCGCCTTACCTTCCACGAATATTCACGACCTTGGGGCAACCGTAGCACAGCACGCATACCCTTTTCCCTTTTGCACGGCATGATATAAGCTTCTGCTATAGCCATGGTATTGCTTACAGTGACTAATGCCGGGATATTTTCTTTTTCTTGAGACAACTTCCACTTACGGGTTAGCACATTAAAGGTGCCCTTTGATGGAAAATCTTCCAAAGTCACAGTAAGCCCTTTCAATGACGAACCATCCATAGAAGTAATGATAAACCTGATCTTAGCCATAGCATTGCGGAATATCATATTGTTTTCAGGACTGCCCCAAGTAACACCATTGAGATTGTCCGAATACAACAGCCCGGCTTGAGCATAACGTGACTGGTTGGTAATATCGACCTCTATACTGTTGTCCTTCAGAGTATCCGCATAAGGATAGTAAGCAAGAATGTCAACCTTAGAGCCGTTGCGAAGAGTAGGTGTTTTGTCACTCGTGCCGGAGACAAAGCGCACTTGGTCAGAGGGTCCTTGCTTCTCAAACTCCATATTCGAGGCGGCAATGTTCTTACCGGGTACCCACTGTTCCATATCAGAGGTTTTAAAAAACAGCCCGATCTTACCACGAGTGTCCCACACGGTAGAGGCATCGCACATCTCATAGTTTTCCAATGAAGCTGTAAAAGCCATATCCCGAGATGAAGAGCGGTTGTCTATTCCTTCATCCGCATCACGCTGACAGGACGTCGCAAATATCAATACGATGGAAGAAATGATAAAAGATAGTAAATAGTTATTTTTCATATATAAAATAGGTTTTGTGTGATAGCATGGCGTAAACAAATCATAATCTATCACAGATTCTAATATAAATGAGATGTTTATATACATAGGGCAATACATTCATTGCCATAGAATATATAAGTCAAAGTTTAGATAGTCAAATATAATAAAATACTCACAAAACGACTATCGACAAAGAGATAATAATTGCTTTACTAACCTATTTTTGCTCTTAATGTTATCCCCCCGTCATCATGATCAACAAATTTGATATAAGACTTACTCCCCCAACAAGCACATCATAGCAGGTAAACATGTATTGAGACTGTTGCATAGCAGGCAAATTGCTTTGTTGCTTGCGAGATTCGCGCTTGGTCATTTACCTGAAGTAAACTCCCTTTGCACTCACTCTTAGCGCCTTGCACTTTACCCTCTCTGCCCGGTCAAAGTGTCTTTTGTCGGCTTTGCCTCCAAAATCCACAAGGCTGTTGACTTTTGCAACAGTCTCGTATTAGCTGATCGAGCCTCTTTTCACACTCTCCATCACGGGCATTGGGCGCTCTATAAGCTATTTATTGCTACAATATCAATACTATCACCGTGATCCGGAAAGCATTTTGATTCGATTTTGCTATATTTGTGAGTAAACATAAAGAGTTTGATGGAACAGCAATATATAGTATCGGCACGCAAATATCGCCCGGACACATTCGAGTCGATGGTAGGGCAGGAAGCGCTTACCAAAACCTTAAAATCGGCTATACTTAGCAATAAGATGGCTCATGCCTATCTCTTTTGCGGTCCGCGAGGTGTAGGCAAAACGACTGCAGCACGTGTACTGGCCAAAACAATCAACTGCCTCAACCGTACTCCCCAAGCTGAAGCATGCAACGAATGTGAGAGTTGCAAAGCTTTCAACGAGCAGAGATCCATGAATATATACGAATTGGATGCGGCATCGAACAACTCAGTAGACGACATCAGACAACTCATTGAACAGGTGAGCATCCCTCCCGTATTAGGCAAATACAAGGTATATATTATCGATGAAGTACATATGCTTTCCCAAGCTGCTTTCAATGCTTTTCTCAAGACATTGGAAGAACCCCCGGAGTATGTCATATTCATCCTCGCTACTACCGAGAAGCACAAGATATTACCTACTATCCTCTCACGTTGCCAGATATATGATTTCAAAAGGATAGGTCTCAATGATATCATCCATCACCTGGAGTACGTATCATCAAGTGAGGGATTAGAAGCAGAGAAAGAAGCTTTGGGTGTAATAGCAGAAAAAGCCGACGGAGGCATGCGAGATGCCTTGTCGCTTTTCGATCGTATAGCCAGCTATAGTCAAGGTCGCATCACGTATCGCCAAACGGTGGAAAGCCTGAATATATTGGACTACGAGTACTACTTCAAGTTTATCGAATATTTCTTGCAAGGAGATTATCGCTCAATACTCCTTACCCTAAACGAGCTACTGAGCAAAGGATTCGACGGACAAATCATCATAAACGGACTCGCTAGCTTCATGCGTGACCTCATGGTAGCTCAGCATCCTGAGACCATAGCTCTGCTGGAAAAACCTGAGCATGTAAAGCAACGCTATCTCTCTGTTTCAGCAAAATGTCCGGCAGCATTTTTATATCAAGCCATACGTGCGCTCAACCAATGTGACCAGCAATATAGAGCCAGCTCTAACAAGCGATTACTGGTGGAACTATGTCTTATGAGTATATCATCGCTGTACAGCAAGGCTTTGTCGGGACAAGTACAGCAGTCAACCTCACCGGCACAAGAGCAGCAACAAGGAGGGGCACAGACTCCCACATCAGCACGGGCAATGCAGACTCCCCAAGCAACTCCTGCCACACCGAGCCAGCCGACAGCTAACACGCCTCCCCCACAATCCCAACCCGCAACCGGTCAAGGAACAGGTACACAACAAACTACCGATACAGCCCCAATAAATGACCTCTCTCACTCCCGCCAATCAGCAGAAACACCTACACGCCCTATATTCAACCGAGGAGGTACTCCGCCTACGGATTACAAACCGGAGGCATCAGGGCGATTATCGCTCAGAGGACTAAGGAATAGGCAGGCTGAAACAGAGAAAACCTCTGAATCGGAAGAAATACCGGAGCAGAGTGAAGCCTTCTCGGAAGAAGATATGCAGATTGCCTGGATGAAGTATGTAAAAACAGAGATGAGTCCCGAAAAGCTCATCATGCGCAAGATGATGGAGCAAAACATACCTTCACTCACGGCTCCCTCACAGGCCTTGGTCACAGTACCCAACAATGCCGTAATGGAGAATCTTCAGGAGATGTTGCCACAAGTGCTCAACTACATTCGTAAAGAGATCAAAAACACTCATCTAACCATGGCTGTGGAGATAGATCAGACGGCGCATGAGAAGGTTGTTTATACTTCGGAAGAAAGGATCGAATTATTCAAAAAGAAGTCTCCGTCTTTCGCCAAACTCTATGATCGGCTCAAAATGCGACCCCTATAAGCTCATATTTATTCTTTTATTATTATATTTGCAGGGTAACCTATTGTAAGCCACATTCAACAATATAAATATCATCTTAAAAATTCGTATGAAAAGATTTCTACTCACGGCGGTAGTTGCTTTGGCTCCGCTTAGCCTTATTGCGCAAACGCCCGCACAGAATGATACGGTCAAGAATGCTGAGAATCAGTTTAAGACCCTCAAGGCAGTTGGTATCACCTCCATAAAAAATCAAGCTAACTCCGGTACTTGCTGGTCATACTCCGGTGTGGGTTTTCTGGAAAGTGAACTTATGAGAATGGGTAAAGGCGAATATGATCTATCTGATATGTTCGTTGTAAACCACAGCTACAAAGACAAAGCCGAAAAATACGTGCGCATGCACGGTAAGCTCAACTTTGGTCAAGGCGGCTCATTCTATGATGTGATCTACGTATTGAAACACTATGGTATTGTCCCCGAAGAGGTAATGACAGGCCTATGCTATGGCACAGACAAAAACCAGCATAGCGAAATGGAATCTCTGGCCAAAGCTTGCATAGATGCGATCATCAAAAACCCTAACGGTAAGCTGAGTCCTGCATGGAAGACTGCCTATAATGCTGTGATAGATTCTTATCTGGGCACTACTCCCGATAAATTTACATACAAAAGCAAAAGCTATACACCCAGCTCTTTTGCGCAGACTTTGGGCCTTAATGCTGATGACTATGTATCGCTAACATCATTTTCACACCATCCCTTCTATTCGCAGTTCCAACTGGAAATAGAAGACAACTGGCGCTGGGCAAACTCATACAACTTACCTATAGATGAGTTTATGAAAGTGATGGAAAATGCCGTAAACACAGGGTACTCTATCGCTTGGGGTGCTGACGTGAGCGAACTGGGTTTCACACGTGACGGTATTGCCGTACTTACCGACCTCAAAACAATAGAAACTAAAGGGTCTGACCAAGCTCGCTGGTTGGGACTTAGTGCCAATGACAAGAAAGCCGAAGGGATGAAAATGATTAGAAGAGCTAACTGCCCCGAGATCACTCCTACGCAGGCATACCGTCAGGAATGTTTTGACAACTACACCCTCACCGACGACCACGGCATGCTTATCTACGGCCTTGCTGAAAATCAATTGGGCAAGAAGTTCTTTATGGTAAAGAATTCATGGGGCGATGCCGGTAGCTACAAAGGTATCTGGTACGCATCATGGAACTATGTTGCAGGTCGCACCATGAACATAGTGATCCACAAGAATGCTATCCCCAAAGATATTGCTAAGAAGCTTGGCATAAAATAAATAAACAAGCCTCTTATTTTCAATAAAGTTTGCTATCTTGGGCACATGAAAGCAGACTTTAACTTTGAAGATATTCTCAGCCGACTCACCAACACCGCTCTCTTTAAGGGGATCGGTGAAGATGAGTCGGTTGCTTTTTTGGAGAAATATCCTTACAAAATAAAATATTATGACAAAGGCGACCTCTTTGCCATGGCAGGCGATCGCTGTAATAAAATGATGATAGTGCTGGAGGGGGAGCTACTAGCCCGCATGGACAACGGAGCCGGCAAATATGTAGTGATAGACCGCATAGGCATCAACAGAATAATAGCCCCTGCGATACTCTTTGCTCAAGACAACCGATTTCCGGTAACGGTGCAAGTGGAAAAGCCTACCGCTCTATTTGTAATGGAACGGGAGATATTTCTCAAAAGCATGCAAGAGCATGAGCGTATACTTTTCAATTTTATCCAATCGGTTTCGGACATCAATAGATTTCTGAGTGAAAAAATACGCTTCCTCTCTCTCAAATCCATAAAAGGCAAACTGGGACAATATCTTTTCGAACTCAAACCCACCAATACGGAGCCATACACTGTGATGCTACCTGTGACACGTCAAGACCTGGCAGACAAGTTTGGTGTGAGTAGGCAGTCACTGGTACGAACTTTGAGTGAACTCGAAGAGGAAAATATCATCAGTATCAATCATAAGATGATCACCATAATTGATTTGAAAAAACTGAGAACCCTCGAGTAATAGCGACTCAAACCACAAAATTAAATCCCCCCAATGGTTACAAGGGGGGGGAGAGCGAAAGTAACTGATCAGCACTTATATTTAAAAGCACACTATCGTGTAATCCTCCAAGGGGATAAATCCATGTCACCAATTCATACCCAGAGCCGCATCTGCATCGTTCCCAATCGATACAAATGCGGTCTCTGCTTTTATATGAATTTATTCACCATAAGAGACTGTTGCAAAAGTCAACAGTCTCATGGATTTTGGAGGCAAAGCCGACAAAAGACACTTTGACCGGGCTGAGAGGGTAAAGTGCAAGGCGCTAAGAGTGAGTGCACAGGGTGTTTACTTCAGGTAAATGACCAAGCGCGAATCTCGCAAGCAACGAAGCAATTGGCCTGCTATGCAACGGTCTCAATAAAGTGCTGGTACGATAAGACGCGCTAAGCACAACATGAATATTGAATATTACTTTTCGATATATTTGATAGAACTATTACTACATCGAAACTATTGCTTTTTGAAAGAGACAAGGCCATTTTACGCATCACAAGTTCAAAAAGAAAGCCATTTGCCCTACAATATAATAAGATGATCAATGTACAAGCCATCTTTATCGCGATTATAAGGCCGAATTATTATAACAAAACATCGATTATTTCATCTTCAAAGACCGACCTTGTCATTCTCAAAGATTGACCGAGTCAATCTCAAAGGTTGACATCATCATTCTCAAACATTGATTGAGACTGTTGCAAAAGTCAACAGTCTTGTGGATTTTGGAGGCAAAGCCGACAAAAGACACTTTGACCGGGCAGAGAGGGTAAAGTGCAAGGTGCTAAGAGTGAGTGCACAGGGAGTTTACTTCAGGTAAATGACCAAGCGCGAATCTCGCAAGCAACGAAGCAATTGGCCTACTATGCAACGGTCTCTGATTTGGGCTCTTTCAGGAGTTAATCGTATAAAGAAAATCAGCAAGCTGGATATATAAGTCTAATTTGCAGATATTTTGTTGGTATATCTTGGTGATTATTTGCGATATCAATTGCCTCAATCAAGGCACAAGAAAAGAATAGCACTTGAATACGTTTTTTCACAAAAAACGATGAAAAGAATTAAAACAAAGACAAAATATCAGTTAATTTTATATCTTTGCATATGTTTTTAATAACATTTAACAATAAAACTCTGACTATCACAATTAATATCAATAAGAACATGAAGAAGTATTTAGCTGAGTTATTAGGAACCCTTGTATTGGTTCTGATGGGTTGCGGAAGCGCCGTGATTAGTGGAGGAGCTCCGGATGCTGTGGGCACGGGAGTGGGCACTCTGGGAGTAGCCTTTGCTTTCGGTCTTTCAGTTTTGGCTATGGTTTACACCATAGGGAGTATATCAGGTTGTCACATCAACCCTGCCATCACATTGGGTATGTGGTTGAGCGGAAAGATCAACGGTAAAGATGCCGGTATGTATATTCTGTTCCAATTCATTGGAGCCATTATAGGATCATCTATTCTTTATGTAATCACTATGTCCATGGGGCTTACAGGTACGGGAGCCAATAGTTTTAGAGAAGGAGAGCTAATGCCTGCTTTCTTGTCAGAAACTATTTTCACAGCGATATTCGTTTTAGTCGTATTTGGCGCCACCAGCAAAAAAGCTCCTGCAGGTTTTGCGGGTATAGCCATAGGCCTTGCTCTTACACTCATCCACATCGTTTGTATTCCCATCACAGGTACATCAGTCAATCCTGCTCGCAGCTTAGGGCCGGCATTGTACGCAGGAGGAGAAGCCCTGAGCCAGTTATGGTTATTTATAGTAGCACCTTTCTGCGGTGGAGCCATAGCTTCATTATTGTGGAAAGCAATCAACACTGATAGCGAAAGGTAACAACCTTGTTTGAATCAGTGTCAAAAGGGTGCAGCTCATCGCATTCTTGAAAAGACGACTCCCGAGTAGAACAATCTCTCGGGAGTCGTTGCATAAATAGGAGTGTAAGTAAGGTGTTGAAATCAAGCCTTTAGCAAATCAATGTTTATAATTGATGCTCTCACAAGACAGCTTCACCTCGGATTTACTTCCCAAAGTAATGGAAGAATATAGGAGTACCTTGAGTACGCACAATAGGGCCAACCACTTTGCCATCTTTGGGGGTGTAACTATAGAGCCCCTCATCCTTCTTATTGGAAGAGCCGAAGATAACCTGATCTTTATACAACCCAATAGCCATGGTGAACGGATTGGAAGGAGCCAACTCTTTAATACGAGAAATCTTACCCGTGCGAATATCAATGATGGCTGCTGCTTGTATAAATGCGGTATAGGGATTACCGCCCGGTTCTAGAGCATTGACATTGAGATAAGCAGCCAACAAGCCATTGCCGATGTAGCAACACGAAGCAATGAACTGAGCCTTGCCCGAAACCTCAAGACCTTCAATATCCGTCTTGCTGAGATCCAATACATAATTAGGATCAAAATCCGTTTGACCTTTTTTGATCCTCAAAAGACCTCCTTCAAAACCGGGTTTGAGCCCGAAGCCTCCTAAACAATTGATGTATATATCGCCTGCCTCATCCATAAAAATAGATTTGGGCTCTATGGGACGTGTAGCAAATGATAGCTGATGCTTCTTGTCGATGATCTTTTTCACCACCTTATCCGTTTTGGTATCTATGATAGCTACTTCAGCTTGCTTCTCATTAGGCATCCAGCTATTATTCATCTGGTTAAGTCCTACATACAAGTAGTTGTCACGTATTAGCATCGCACCAGGTGACACGTTAGCTCCCTCTGCTTTCAGGCTGTTGAGGTCTATCTCACCTATCTTCTGCATGGTAGATGGGTCAAATACATAAACATAGCCTATGCTCTGCAATGCAAGATAAGCTTTGCTTCCATTCAACTCCACCACATTGGATGCCGCGGAGTTGCCCGGCAAGGTCATCCCTTTCTTATTCATCAGGGTACCGTTATCCCCTACTGTATATTGGACAAGCTCGGACTTAGTACTCCCCAAGTAGTTGGGAAAATCATAGACATGATTACCCACAACATTGCAACTCACATGAAACCCTGCCGGGATGGCATGGGTATTATCATAAGTCTTGGGCAATAAATTGGGTATCATCTGTATGTAAGAACTGCCCGTCTCACCTCCGGGATTGAATACTGATGTTTCTATCAATATCTTTTCTCTTACTTCTGGGTTAGGGTTGGGATTAGGGTCAGGCTTCGGATTATCATTACTTTTGGAGCATCCGGCTAAACCTATCGACAAAGCTAACACAATAGGGATAATTGTCTTTTTCATCTTAAAATTATTTTAAATAAAACCATAATTGTATTCATGCTTAAGTATTCAAAGGGCTACTTGAATAGATAGCGCACCTTGAGCCCGAAATTGCGACCCGGCATGGGAAAATTAAATTCGGAAAACATCTCACGGTTGGTTACGTTCTTGATCTTGAAAGTTACCGTCCAGCGTTTGTTCATGAAGCTATGCTCCAAAGCAAAGTCAAGTAACAGTGAAGAAGGGATCTTGCGCTCCTGCAATTTACTGACCTCAAAGTCATAGAAGTACTCGTGGGTATAAGACCCGTCGAGCATTATACGTGTATTCTGTTCTGTGCCTCCAAATAAGTTTTGCTTGTGTATCTCCACCCCGGCATTGCCCATGAGGTAAGGGATATTAGGCATGCGCTTACCATGAGTGGGGTTAGGAACCTCCGATCCGGCTTTAAGTTTACGTATATCGCGGAGATCTTGATATGTGGCATTGACATACCCATACAACCACGGTGTAATATCGGACTTCACTTCTGCCTCAGCACCATAAGTACGCATCTTCCCAAAGTTCTCATAGATAGCCATGGGGCCGGTGCTTTTTGAGAAGCGGATCATATCGGTTAGAGTAGAATAAAATCCGTTTATCTCCACTTCGATAGTATTGCCCCCGGTAAACCTCTTGTGATAGATCATCCCCAGATTATAACTATGATTACGCTCCGGGCTCAGATTTGGAGCGGCAGCCACAGAAAAGCCATCGCCCAAGAGCTCTTCCGAACTAGGAATGCGAATATCGTAGGCAAAAGAAGCTTTTACAAGTAAGTTGGGATTGATCTTATAACGCATCGCTTCATTGAACCCGAAATAATTCTTGTTGAGATCAATCACTTTATTCTCTTTAATGCCGAAAGCAATAGGCACAATAGAGTGAGAGCTATAGTGGTAATATTTTGTTGTAAGGGAGTTGAGCAACTTCTTTTCGAAAGCATTTATTTCATAAGCCAGTCCCAAAGTCAGGGTATTCATATGGCTATCATAATTGTTTTTAAAGCCTAAGGACTTCTCCATCAATTCATCCTTGGGATATAAATTAGTTTTGGAGAAATAGGAGTTGAAGTTAAGAGCCTGATGCTTGTCCAAGGTATAGTTCACATTGATCTTATTGGCAAAGTCTAAGGACTTGTTCTTACCGTCGGCGGGTGTACTCCCCAGTTCTCCGCCATAAGACGACACGGGAGGATACTGCTTACCCGTCCAGTCATATCGGTGCATGGCTTTGTCCTTGAGCCCGTAGTAATTATATACGATTCCCGTTTGGAAATCAAGGTCAAGCCCTGACACCAGAAAGTCATCCTTCTTCAACTTGGTATTTACGCCACAACCTATGGATTGGTTGTAAGCTTCGCGAATATCTGTCTCTATACCTTGCATCTGTCTGTAACTTTTAGAGAAAAATGGCTCCACTTCCACTTCATCGAACCACCATTTGGTAGCTTTGATACTACCACCGGCGAGTATCTTGGTATACTTATCATGTTTTCTCTTCACCCTTATATTATCAAAGTGAGGAAGCTTCATCTCATAGTCATTGTCCGAGTATGTAACCCCTCCGCCTATACCAAATTGCAATCCTTGGTTGGGGAGTGACCGCTTCATCACACTATTGAAGCGATGGGTATTGAAAGATCCTATTTCATAAGAAGCGTCGAGATAAACAGGCGGATATTCTTTGAGCACAATATTCACCGCTCCTCCCATGGAATTACCGCCAAACTTATTGGGCACAACCCCTTTGTATACCTCTATACGCTCTATCATATCTATGGGAATGTCATTGAGTGTGACAAAATTCTGCATCTGACCTATAGGATGCTCGTCAATGAATACCCCGATTCTCTTGCCTTCAAGTCCCCTGACAGAGATACGTGAGGCACTACCTACCCCACCCGTATTACGTATGGTAATCCCTGCGGTGCGTGCCAGTACGTCATTTACACTACTTACGCTACCTTGCAACTGTGATGCCGATATGACGGAAACGGGCAAGGCACTCTCATGTATCACACGGGCTTCATTTTTGGCGGTTACCACTACTTCGCCCAAGCTACGGTCTGAGGGAGCGAGCGATATATTATGCACAAGCTCGGAAGCCCCTGCAAAATCTACCGAAATAGTTCTGGACTTATAGCCCATGTATCGAAAAGTAACACGAGACTTTACGGCCTGCATCTTGAGACTATAGCTGCCATTATCCCTCGTAATGCACCCATTTTTGTCATTCTCCACTTTTACACTGGCTCCCACAAGTGCATCACCCGTTTGGGCATCACGCACTACACCTCTCAGAAAAAGCTGTTGAGCCTGCAACAAAACCGATGAGCATAGGAGCAAACTCATCATGGCCACACCTTTGTACAAGTTGTATCTAATCTTATTCATAAATATTAATGTATTTGCCACCCTGAACGTTTCAAATTATTGTTCAACAAAAAAGCCCGACGGTAATGTCGGGCTTTTTATAGGGTTTTTATTATTATTTTTCAATATATCACAGACATCACTCAGATGATAGATGCCTAAAAATACTTTTTCGAATGATCTATTCATAACTTCACAATTGTAGCATAAAAATATAGAACTCTCCCGCAACAGCCAATCACGACTAATAGGTATTTAATCCACCCCAGAATACCCACTATTCAGTACCAAGAGCTGTAATCTGATATCATTATTATTATCGGCACATGGCTCTATACCATGCTTTATGCTACAATAAAAAAGGGAGGTTCCCATGATAGGAATCTCCCTGAATATCATATGGCCTATACGACACTATGAACGTTATACCCTTAACTCCTACTCCTTAAGACCTTCGAGCAAGGATAATATTCTGTCAGATATTTGCTCCATCTGCCACTTGGGTGTAGAGGTAGCTCCACATATCCCTATAGTGTGGGGCAAAGGCATGAGCATATCCAATGTCAACTGTTCAGGCGACGATACGAATATACTATTGGGGTTACTCTTGCGGCACTCACCGAAGAGGACTTTACCGTTGGAGCTTTTAGTCCCGGCTACAAAGATGACCAGCTCATGACTTTGGGCAAACTCTTGTATATGCGGGATGCGATTGGCCACTTGGCGACATATGGTATCGTTGTACTCAAAAGACACGCCCGGTTCTATGCGGCGTTCAATCTCATTGATAAGTTCGTGAAAACCATCCAGGGGTTTAGTCGTTTGAGAAAACAAAATGACAGGGCGCGAGAAGTCCACTTTGTTCAGGTCATCTATATCCTGTACCACAATGGCATCACCACCAGTCTGTCCCACCAACCCGTTTACCTCGGCATGCCCCTGTTTGCCGTATATTACGATCTGGGCATTCTGTTCGCGCGACGATTGGTAATGATTGCGAATACTCTGTTGCAGGCGCACCACTACAGGGCATGTAGCATCTACAAGGTTGATATTATGATCTTGCGCCATTTTGTATATCTCGGGGGGCTCTCCGTGCGCGCGAAAAAGCACTCGCGCATTCTTCAGGGTCTTCAGTGTATCGTAGTTGATGGTCTGCATCCCTTTCTTTTCGAGCCTGTCTACCTCTTGGTTATTGTGCACAATATCCCCCAAGCAGTAGAGCTTATCGGACGAATCCTCCAATTCCTTTTCGGCATGTTTGATCGCATTGATCACACCGAAACAAAAGCCGGATTTTTCGTCAATTTCTATTATAGGCAGTTGCATAAATGATATATTGAGAAATGAATTAAATAATTGGCGCAAGCTCCGGACATTACTGTTTTATCCGGCCTTCGCCAAATGCTTTAGTCATTCTCTGTCTTTTCCCTGAACCGATCGAGCAACCATTGATCTTGCTCTGCTATTGTCATATTGGAATTGTCCAAAACCAGTGCATCTTCAGCTTTTTTGAGGGGCGACACATCACGATGCGAGTCGATATAGTCACGCTCCTTCAGATTGTTGAGTACATCCTCCAGTCTTATCATACTATCGCCTTTGGACCGCAACTCATCCAAGCGTCGTTGAGCCCTTATCTCAGGTGATGCAGTGACGAATACTTTGAGCTCTGCATGGGGAAAAACGGTGGTACCGATATCCCGCCCATCCATCACAATACCCTTATGAAGTCCCATGGCTTGCTGCTGCTTTACCATAGCTTCGCGCACAAAGGATAAGGTGCTGATAGGACTTACATGGCCTGATACTTTCATCGTCCTGATCTCACGCTCTACATTCTTTCCATTGAGATAAGTCTCGGGTAGACCGGTCTCGGTATTGAGACGGAAGTCTATCCTGATGTCATGAATATGGCGTTCGAGAGCTTCGGCATCGGGTATGGATCCCTGCCACAACTGATGATTCAGACTATATAATGTTACGGCGCGATACATGGCGCCGGTATCAACATACACGTAACCTACCTTGCGGGCTAAATCTTTAGCCATTGTGCTTTTACCGCAAGAACTGTGACCGTCAATGGCAACAATGATTTTCTTAGACATTTTCAATATTTATTTGACTCCACGGCTTACTCCGATTCAACGGATACATACCGTATTCATAAACTTTCTGCTGATCGTCCTAATTGATTTGAGACAGAGTTTTCGCTGACAAATATAATACTTGATATAACAAAAACAATTATAGCCCCGGTAAGTTCATCCCCGTTATACTACGGTACAAATCTAAGGCGTATATATCTGTCATGCCGGATATATAATCCAGTGAGCACTGTATCTTGCCGTAAGTTGTGGGCTGATCAGTATCGTACTGCGAACTCACACGGTTGAGCAGCGTACGGCTGTACTGATAGTGCGGATGAGTGAGCGCCTCCATCATCTGCTCTATGAGGAAGCGAAATATACGATGCCCCGCCAGCTCTACATCCACAACCTCTTTGGCTCTGTAGATCTTGTCATAAGCGACTGCAGTGCATGCACGGAAGGCCGCATGCAATTTGGGCGAAATACTATTGATAAGCGTGTTTGTAAAAGTTCCGCTCAGAATATCCGTTTCATGGTCGAGAAATACCGATGCGGTCTCCTCCACCAGTATATTGATTACTTTGGAGCGCAGATAGGCAATTTGCTCATTCTTGTCATTGATATAGGTAAGCACGCGATTGATCTCCCGCAATTCGCCCTCGTCAAAAAAAGCATACAGCAGCTCTTGCACCTCCTCACCACTCAGGATATGTAGTTTGTAAGCATCCTCCAAGTCCATAATCTGATAGCAGATATCATCAGCGGCCTCCACGAGATACACCAGCGGGTAACGAGCATATTTCAGCGGAGAGTCGCTCATCTTTATCAACCCTAATTCATCGGCAATTTCCCTCATGGTTTCCTCCTCCGAGGCAAAGAATCCGAACTTATTGCGCCCCTCTGCCAGCTCACTGCTGTAAGGGTATTTGATTATACTGGCCATAGTACTGTACGTCAAAGCAAAACCTCCGGGGCGACGGCCTTTGAACTGATGGGTAAGCAACCTGAAGGCATTGGCATTACCTTCGAAGTTGGTAAAGTCCTGCCAGCGATCGCCCTCAAGCTTTACCATATCCACCCACTTGCGCCCCTCACCTTCGAGGAAATATGCACTGATGGCACGCTCTCCGCTATGCCCGAATGGCGGATTACCCATATCATGAGCCAGACATGCGGCAGACACAATGGAGCTGATAGCACCACGAGAGTGTATGGCATCACTGCCGTGTCGCTGCTCGAGACAGGAAGATATCATATTGCCCAATGAGCGACCCACACAGCTGACTTCCAAACTATGAGTAAGCCTGTTGTGCACAAAGATGATACCGGGCAGGGGGAATACCTGAGTCTTATTTTGGAGCCGGCGAAAAGGGGTGGAAAAGACCATGCGATCATAGTCCCGTTCAAAATCGCTCCTATTCAAAGATTTATTGCTTACGGGCGCTTGGGCATATGCTCCTAGTCGACGATCCGAAAGCAGTTGACTCCAATTCATCATAACTCTTGGTTTATTATTATGTACCACCATGATTAGGCTGCTTAAAGATAAGGATTTTTTAAGAGCTATTCTTTCTAACCGAAGCAGCCCCGGCACGGCTCGGTAAGCAGTTATCAACATGAGGTAATTTAGTAGGGTATACTCCATGGCATGTAAGGATAAGTGCACGATTTATTCCCGCAACATGGAGTTATCCACACCTCCTGTGATCGAAGTAAAAAATAATTACCACAAGTGTAGAAAATCGGATGTTAATAACTCAATAGTCTATTTATAAAGATATTAATCAGACCACAACAAAATAAACCAACAAGTTATCAACATATTTATATTGCCTATTACAGCATAATACCAACACATTATCCACATACTATCAACAAGAATATATGTAACAAGGCATGCCCACCTGATACTATTCACCATCTTCTTTGTACACACTGAACATGGAGTTATTACCTAGTTATGAACATGAATACGGTGTAAAAACAAAAGTTTTGAACATAAATCCTAACAACTCCGCCAAAATGTTGATAACTCCAATACACTTCTCCATCGATCTATATACACAAAATAAATAATTCTCTTATTAACCGTAAGTTATATACAAGACTAAAGGAAATGTTGAAAACTATAAAACTAATATCAATGAAATAGGAAGTCTAAAACATCTCCCTTAAAGCGAACTATACCGTGGGAGATAAAATTCTGACAAAATGATAGATTGATGATTGCCCGCCCACAAACAGCAAAAAGAATTAAAGCATTGGCATCAATACAACTAAATAATTTAAACATAAGTGAAATTGCCCCTAAAATTTATGTTTCTTAGTTAAGAAAACAGGCTTATTTGTACAAAGTCTAAATAAGGGACGGCTTTTTCATGGTTTAAAATAGAGGAAAAATGAGGCTAAATAAATAGAGGTCTGCCTTTCGAATGCAATAATGAGCAATTGTAAAATCTATCAGCATATTATTCCATTCCTTAATATTATAGAAGTGTATATGGTAGGTGGTTGACAGGAGAAATTTCTATTATGATAAGATCGTTGTCTGTGTATGATAAGTTAATCAACCGTATAGGATAGGTTGTTCGTCCGTGTACGATAGGTCAACTGACCGTATAGGATAAATGGGGCAACTCTATAGCATGAATTGGCCGACAAATAATGATATGTGCAGAGGATGATATACAGAGAAAAAGATCTCCTAAGGAAAAACAGAGAGGGAAATATGATACTTAGTAGCAAGACTACCATGAAGATAGGGCATCGGCTACAACTCTTGGCGAAGAGATAGCGACGCGAAATGAGCGATAAAGGGACAGCCTATGATGGAGCATAATATCCCCTTGCGTATTGAGGTATGAATACATGAGGGGTTGTACTTATCAGTGAATTATGCTGTGCTGTATGGCTCATAAAGTTGTGTATCGTTTATAAAATCGTGTAGAAATAATATATTATTATGGGATGGAAATAGAATGTGCTTACTGCAATCACAAAGATACAACATAGCCCCCCCTTTGTCAATACCCGCGGAATAGCAGTAGCATGCTACAAGCGACTCCAATGGAGAATCACGGCAAAACTGACAGAATGATAGTAATTTGTCCGGGGTACATACAATTTAAATATGTAAAAAAAGAAAATCAACCCTGATTATCAATAAAGCGTTGTTAATAAACATATAATATTTAGCTGATTTTCTTTTGTTCATGGATTTAAGCTTATATTTGTAGATTAAGAAATACATTCGACGCATATACATACTTAGAATGGGATAAATAAAAAACGGCATCTATGATCATTCAAAAAAAATCAAACACTCCAATTTGGTCGGAGATATATACGTACTCAAAGCTCCCCGAAAATTTAGAGAAGTTAGATATACTAGCTCACAATTTATGGTGGGTTTGGAACTATAAAGCGCAAGACCTATTCAAAAAAATATCACCCAGTCTTTGGGAAGAGACAGAGGGCAACCCTGTAATGATGACAAGAGCTCTCACCACATCCGTCATCAATGAAATCACAGAAAACACAGAGCTAATGGCTGAGATAGACGCTGTGTATCAGGATTTCCACAATTACATGAAGCAACCGATCAATAGCCAAAGGCCTTCGATAGCATATTTCAGCATGGAATACGGACTCACCAATGTGCTGAAGATCTACTCGGGAGGTTTGGGTGTATTGGCAGGAGACTATCTCAAAGAAGCCAGTGACAGCCGTGTGGATATGGCAGCAGTGGGTTTCTTGTACAAATACGGCTACTTCAATCAAGGACTGAGTGCCGATGGCCAACAGATCGCCAACTATGAAGCGCAAGACTTCACACAACTCCCCATCAAGCAAGTGATGAACTCTGACGGTACTCCCATGATCTTGGAAGTACCATTCTCTACACACTCCGTCTTCTGCTATATCTGGAAGGTAGATGTGGGTCATGTGAGCCTATACCTCATGGATAGCGATATAGACATGAACAGCAACTGGGACAGAGAGATTACTCACAAACTCTACGGAGGAGACTGGGAAAACCGCATGAGACAGGAGTACCTGTTGGGTGTTGGGGGTATCATGCTGCTCAATAAGCTGGGCATAAAGAAGGATGTATATCACATGAACGAAGGGCATGCGGCTCTCATGACAGCACAGAGGCTTGTAGACTATGTGCAAAATGAGCAGTTGTCTTTTGACGTGGCACTGGAGCTTGTGAGGGCATCATCGCTATACACTGTACATACGCCTGTACCGGCAGGGCATGACTATTTTACCGAAGACCTCTTTGGCAAATACCTCGGGCATTTCCCACACAAGTTGAATATCTCATGGCAAGAGTTTATTGACATGGGGCGCGAAAATCCCGGAAGCAATGAGCGCTTCTCTATGAGTGTATTCGCCCTCAACACTTGTCAGGAGGCAAACGGTGTGAGCCTCCTCCATGGTAAGGTGTCTCAAAAAATGTTTTCTCCTGTGTGGAAAGGTTTTTTCGCTGAAGAGCTCCATGTAGGATATGTCACAAATGGTGTGCACTTACCTTCGTGGGCTTCGCCTGAGTGGCACGAGTTTTATGTAAATCTATTCGGAAAAGATTATCTCGAGAAACAAGACCAGGAAGAGCTGTGGTCGGCGATACAAAGCGTCCCCAACAAAGAGGTCTGGGAAGTGAGGAAAGCTCTAAAAAATCATCTGGTCGATTTTATCCGTAAAAATTATGGAGAGAAATGGATCAGAGACAATGGCAATCCCGAACAGTCGATTCAACTACTCGAAGGTATAAACCCCGATGCTCTTCTCATTGGCTTTGGCAGACGATTTGCCACTTACAAGCGTGCTCACCTCCTCTTTACGGATCTCGACAGGCTCAGCAGAATCGTCAATGACGCTGAGCATCCCGTACAGTTTATCTTCACTGGCAAAGCGCACCCGGCCGATGGAGGGGGACAAGCTCTCATCAAGCATATTATGCAGATAAGTCGCAGACCTGAGTTTATAGGGAAAATCATCTTCCTTGAAAACTATGACATCAGACTAGCCAAGGTACTTATAGCGGGAGTAGATATCTGGATGAATACCCCCACACGACCACTGGAAGCTTCGGGTACATCGGGCGAGAAGGCGGAGATGAACGGCGTGCTCAACTTGTCGGTGCTCGACGGATGGTGGTACGAAGGTTATCGTAAAAATGCGGGCTGGGCACTCACAGACAAAAGAACTTTCAAAGATCAGCAGTTTCAGGATAAGCTCGATGCAGCTACCATATACGACTTACTGGAGCATGAGATAATCCCCTTGTATTTCAGTAAAGAGGAGAAAGACTTCTCTGACGACTGGGTACAGTACATCAAGAACTCGATGAACTTTATTGCTCCACACTACACGATGAAACGCATGCTGGACGACTACTACTCCAAGTTTTATCAGAAGCTGGCGCAACGATCGGCCAAACTGCATGAGAACTACAACGAGAAAGCCAAGGACATCATAAACTGGAAGCGACAAGTGGCGGATAATTGGGATTCGATGCGTGTAATGTCTCTGGAGATATCAGGCGTAGATGACAGCCAGACAAGCATGAGACATCAGGACAAAGAGAGCTCCTATAAAATCACGATAGATAAAGGAACACTGAAATGTGATCTTGCTGTGGAACTTGTAGTGGCAAGGGAAGAAGAGGATATTGACAAAGGAGCAGTGTTGAAGCTTGATAAGGTATATACCTTTACACTCAAAAACAGAATAGAAGATAGAAATGTGGAAGAGTACTCTCTGGAAAATATAATGCCCGAAAGGGGACACCATAAGATCGGTATCCGCATCCTGCCGTCTAACACGGATTTGCCCCACCGCATGGACTTTGCTTACGTGAAATGGGTTCCTACCAACCACTGATAGAGAGGTAATGGCTCAAAAGGCCAAACGACAGCATACATGCGAAATAGGAGAAAGAAAGGGATAACTAGACTTTTTGAAATCCAATCAGGTGATTTTCTTGTTTATATCAAAAATATTATGCTTTTTTGAAGTATGGATTATTATACAGTTGATAAATATTCATACTTTAGTCTATAGATTTCTCACAAACACATTGTAAATATGATTATTAAAAAGACTTTATTGGCAGCCATGGTCGTATTGACGGCTTTTACTGCATGTAAGAAAACATCCAATGAGTATACAATTTCAGGGACAATACCTGTGGAAGCGAATGCCAATGGAAAGATGGTCTACCTCATGGCAGACCGAAACACTACCCTAGACAGTGTAAAAGTAGAGAACAATACTTTCACATTCAAAGGTGTAGTGAGTGACACACTCAACTTCGGCTCCGTTTATATGCCCCAAGACTACATGACTTCGCTGATATTTGAGCCGGGTGCTATCAAAGTAGATTTAACCAAGCGCGTTGCATCGGGCACAGCTTTGAATGACGAATACTCAGCATTCAGCACACAAGCCGACAGCATGATGGAGGTACTCCAAAAAAATATCGCAGATCTACAAGCTGATTCTATAACTCCAAAAGAAGAAATCTCAAAGAAAGGGGAAGCTCTCTACAAAGAGTTCAATAACAAGTATACCCAGATGAACAAAGCTCTTTACGAAAAACACCACAATGATGCATTAGGGGCAAAAGCTTTTGTGGAATTACTACAGACAGATCTTACACAAGAAGAGCTAGAGGGCTTCAAGAAGTCAGCAGGAGATAAGGTATTGAATGACCGAGTTGTCAAACGCCAACTTGAGTTTAAAGCGAATGTCTTCAAGACACAAGCGGGAGCCATGTTTATCGACTTTAGTGGCGTTGATGATGCAGGCAAAGCTGTAAAATTGAGTGATTATGTGGGCAAAGGCAAATACACTCTTGTAGATTTTTGGGCATCATGGTGCGGACCTTGCAGAAGAGAGATACCCAATATTGCCAAAATATATGAAGAGTATAAATCCAAAGGACTTGAAGTAGTGGGTATAGCTGTTTGGGACAAGATGGAAGATCACCTGTCTGCCATGAAAGAACTACCAATCACATGGCCTCAAATTGTAAACAAAGACGAAGCCACACAGCTCTATGGTGTAAATGGAATCCCACAAATCATGCTTATAGGACCTGACGGAAAGATTATCAAACGAAATCTTTTTGGTGAAGAGATCAAAGCTGCCGTAGAAGAAGCTATGAAGGATGCCAAACCAATGAATTAATCTCTGATTTGGCCTTAAGAAATAAATCAAAACTGCCGGGTTCTCATTGAAAGAGCCCGGCAGTTATTATTTTTGCAAACAAGTTTTATAAGAAAAATCCGATAAAGAAGAGATACTACATCCTGATCCTATCGTCAAAGGCTGTAAGTGCTGCTTTGGCACCCTCACCCATAGCGATTACAATCTGTTTGTAAGGTACCGTAGTACAATCACCGGCGGCATATATACCGGGAACAGAGGTACGACAACGCTCGTCTACCACTATTTCGCCCATACGATTGGTCTCTACAAGCTCTGAAAAAGCCTTGGTATTCGGCGCTAAGCCTATCTGAACGAATATACCGCTCAGATCTATGTTTAGTTCCTCTCCGGACTCACGGTGCTTTAGCTTAATAGCTTTGACCTTATTATTCTCACCAACGACTTCCTGTGTGGCTACATTCTTGAGTACTTCCACATTAGGTAAGCTCTTGAGCTTCTCCTGAAGCACACTGTCGGCTTTGAGCTCAGGCATGAACTCAAGCACGGTGACACGGCTAGAAATACCTGCAAGGTCTATGGCTGCTTCTATACCTGAATTACCCCCGCCTACTACGGCAATGTCCTTACCCTTGAAGAACGGACCATCACAATGCGGGCAGAAAGCTACACCGCGACCGATATGCTCCTCTTCGCCCGGGACACCCAGCTTACGCCATGAAGCACCTGTAGCTATAATCACTTGATCAGCTATAAACTGTTCGCCCAGATTGGTGGCTACAAGTTTCTTTTCTCCCTGTAGACTTATCCCCGTTACTTCACGTTGCTCCAAAAGATCTATGTGATATACCTCGGCATGACGGCGCAGATCCGCAGCCAATTGGGTACCGGTAGTCTCTACTACCGAGGGAATATTCTCGATACCGGTAGTTTCATTGACCTGACCGCCTATACGCCCCGCCACTATAGCCACACGTAGCCCTTTGCGAGCCGAATAGATAGCTGCAGCAGCACCTGCAGGACCTCCGCCCACAACAAGGAGATCATAGCTCTTGGGAGTGTTGTCTACAGATTTGCCTTCCGACTCAGATACTCCCACGGCTTTTTCAAGTTTCAGCAATAGCTCTCCCAACGACGATTGTCCCATGTGAAGCTCCTTGCCATTGGCATAAACGGCGGGCACAGCACTGATTCCCAGACTCTCTACCTCTTCCTTATATATAGCACCATCTACCATCTCATGACTGATACCTTGGTTGTACAATGCCATGATATTCAGGCTCTGCACAACATCCGGACAATTGGTACAGCTTAGAGAAACATAGGTGGTAAGCTGTATAGGTGTATTGAGTCGTTCGATACGGCTTCGCAGAGATTCATCGGGCAGATTCTTTCCCTGTCCGTCAGCGTTGAGGATAGAGATCAGGAAGCTCGTAAACTCGTGCCCTGAAGGAATGCCGCGAAAGACAACACCGGTGGTCTCACCATTGCGTAGCAAAGACAGAGACAGTCTATCACCTTGTATTATCTGTGCCGTAATACGAGGGGAGGTAGACGCTACTTCTTGGCACATGGCAGAGAGGTCACTGCCGTTTTTATCGGCAGTACTATTAACAACAAGGGTATAGTCGTTTTGCAGAGAGGCAAAAATACCCTTGAGATTATTAATGATATCTTGATCGAGAAACATAGAGTGTAGTAGTTGTTTGAAGAAAGGACATACCCTGATTGTGGTTCAGGTACACCTCCCGTATAAGGTTTATGTTATATATTATGGAGTAAGGTAGAGAGGTTATATACAAAAGGGGAAACGACCTTGAAATGGTAATTTATGGTCACAACATTTCAATATTTAGTAGGAACAATGGCGAAGGCTTGGAGATGCCTTCATAGTCGTTTCCCCTTATAGTGCTTTAAATAGATGCTTGTATCAATTAGATCTTGCCTACAAGGTCAATGCTTGGCTTGAGGACTTCATCCCCTTCTTGCCATTTTGCAGGACATACAGCGTCAGGATGGCTCGCTACAAACTGTGCAGCCTTTACTTTGCGAAGCAACTCTGAAGCATCACGGCCGATACCGTTGTCATGAATTTCAGCCACTTTCACAAAACCTTCAGGGTTGAAGAGGAATGTACCTCGGTAAGCAAGGCCTTCTTCTTCGATCATCACGCCCATATCACGGCATAGTTTGCCGGTAGGATCGGCCAGCATGGTGTACTGTAGCTTAGCAATCTTCTCAGAAGTATCGGCCCATGCTTTGTGCACGAAGTGAGTATCCGTACTTACAGACAGTATCTCTACGCCCAGTTTAGAAAACTCTTCGTATTTGTCTGCCATATCCGCAAGTTCGGTAGGACATACAAAGCTGAAGTCAGCGGGATAAAAGAACAATACTGCCCACTTGCCTTTGAGGTCTTCGTTGCTTACAGTGATAAATCCTTCGCCTTTGCGATAAGCCTGAAGTTTAAACTCAGGCATTTGAGTGTTGATAATTGGTGTCATAATGTTTAATTTTAATTAATATCGTCTATTGTTTTATAATGATTGTATCACAAAGGTAGATGGTCGTTTCATTATCTCCAATCGACAGCATTTATACACTCATTCATGATTTATATACTGCATATGAGTACTTTGCGAACGCTCGCTTATCTTTTCGGTGAGTAATGAGAAAAACTATAACTGTATTGAGTGATTAACCCGTATAAAGCAATATACTTATCTATCGATCGATTTACAGACTGTTATTAAATATTGGTATATTTGTGTCTAAAGGACAAAGACAATGAATAAAATCAGCAATATATCGGACAAATTTAAAGCAAGCAAAAACATCAAAGCTTTGGTGTCGCTTTTATTGGTTGCTGTGATAGTAACAGCGCTATCGCCCGGCAAGAAAGGATTCAAATATCAGTTCAACAAAGGCAAACCCTGGCAATACGAGCTCATTACGGCTCCGTACGACTTCCCTATTTATAAGACAGAAGCAGTGATACAAGCCGAGCGCGACAGTATCAAAGAGAACATCAAACCGGTCTACAACTATGACAGCAAAGTAGGGGAAGCCATGATATCCGCATGGAAAGTGCAATGCAAGGAAGATGGCGTACCCAAGAAATTGTCATACCAGTACCTCAGCTACATCGAGACCACACTCCGTAAACTATACAGCAGAGGACTGATCACCAACGAAGAGCAGGACAAGCTGAGATCAGAGAATCACCTCGAAGTAAGCCTCATCGGAGAGGACAATACTTTGCAGGATCAACCTATTACCCGATTCTATACGCTCAAGGAAGCCTATGACATGATGTTTGAGGGACTACCCGCACATCTTGATAAAGAAGAGCTCACAAGAATGGATTTGAGTCGCTTCCTTAAAACCAATATTAATTACAATAAAGAACTTACAGACAACCTCATTCAGGACGAACTCAGCAACTTATCACTCTCTACCGGTATCGTACAGTCAGGGGAGCGCATCATAGGCCGTGGCGAGATTGTCGATAGCTACACCTACAACATACTACGCTCACTCAAGCAAGTATATGAGGAGAAGTCAGGCGGTGACACACAGCGCCATGTCGTATATATAGGCATCTTCTTACTTTCCGTATTTATTCTCTTCACCCTGTGGGTGCACCTTGTATTCTTTAGCCCTCAGTTTATAGGAGTAGTCAAGAACGGGCTGTTCCTTGCAGCAGCCATACTTACATTCACGGTGCTCACGGAGCTGGTGGTCTCGTACGGATGGTTCGACCTCTACATCATCCCCTATGCGGTGATGCCTGTAATCATGCGCACATTCTTCGACTCGCGCACAGCCTTTGTATCTCACGTCAGTTGCATCCTGTTATCATCCATCTTCGTGTCCGATCCGCTCCAGTTTATCATCTTACAAGTCATAGCAGGTATGGTAGCTTTATCGGGATTACAGCGCCTGAGTTCGAGATGGTATCTGATCCGCACCACATTCCTGGTGTTTGTCTCCTACATTATCATCTTCCTTTGCCTTATACTCATGCGCAACGGGGCATTGGACAAAGAGATATGGCCCATGGTACTCAACTTCGCCATCAACCTGATCTTCCTGATGTTCTCCTATGTCCTTGTGTATATTATTGAAAAGGTATTCGGCTATGTGTCCAACATCAGCCTCGTAGAACTCAGCGATATCAACACACCTTTGCTACGTCAGCTATCGGAAGAAGCGCCCGGTACCTTCCAACACTCGCTACAAGTATCCATTCTCGCCACAGAAGCAGCCTCCAAAGTAGGAGCCGATGTACAGTTGATCAGAACCGGAGCCCTATATCATGATATCGGGAAGATGAAGAACCCCATGTACTTTACAGAGAATCAAGGAGTAATCAATCCCCACGCCACACTACCGTACGACGAGAGCGCACGCATCATCATTCGCCATGTGACAGACGGTATAGCACTGGCGCAGAAATATAATCTCCCTGATGCTGTCATAGACTTTATACGCACACACCATGGGCGAGGACAAGCAAAGTACTTCTACACCTCTTATTACAACGAACACCCCGACGAAAAGATCGATGTAGAAAACTTTACGTATCCGGGTCCCAACCCTTTCAGCAAAGAGACAGGTATACTGATGCTCGCGGATGCCGTGGAAGCATCGAGCCGAAGTCTCAAAGAACATACCGAAGAGGGCATCAAGACACTTATCGACAAGATTGTAGACAATATCATCTCTGAAGGACTCCTCAACGACACCCCTCTTACCTTCCATGATATCCAGATCATCAAGAATGTGTTTTACCAAAAGCTCAAAACAATGTATCATTCCCGCATCACTTATCCCGAAAAGAATGTGCAGCCTGCAAAAGCATGAAACCGATATTTATCATAGGTTATATGGGCTCGGGCAAGAGCACGCTGGGCAAGAAATTGGCAGAGAGCATGTCTCTGCCGTTTATTGACACAGATATCTTCATGGAAAATCGTTTCAGACAGCGCATTTCAGATATGTTTGCGTCTATAGGGGAGACTAAATTCAGGAAGCGTGAAGCTGTGATCATCCAAGAATTGTCGGGCATGCAAGATTGCATTATCGCTACCGGGGGGGGACTGCCTTGTCACTCCGGCAATATGGAGCTGATGAACGAAAGCGGCGTTACCATCTATCTCGATGTAGACAATGAGACACTGGCAAAACGCCTGGAGCTTTGCAAACGCACCCGCCCTACCATCAAAGACAAATCAGGAGACGAACTAATGGATCATGTGGTGAAAGCTATGCAAACGCGCCTCCCCATATATAAACAAGCCCGCCTGAGCCTCCCTTGCAACAAGATGGAGACGCCAGAAGATGAAGACATCTTGGTCAAAGAAATCGAGAAGATGTTGAGCGTCTATAATAGTACAGAAGAGCCAAAGCTATAGTACCTACCCAATACAACAGCATCTGCCACAGCCTTGCATCCCACATTACGGGAGCTATACTTACCCGGGCAAACCCCTCTACCATTCCATACATCAAGTGCGTAAGTCGCATCACTGCTTCCTGTAATATAGGAGCAATTCCTACAATATTCCATGAGCTTATTATCAATACCACTAACGTCAGGGGAATAAGTAACGATGCCATGATCACGGCAGGTACGCCGGCTATAATGCCCATAAAGGTAACAGAGCCAAAGTGGTAGCATATCAGTGGTAAGGTAAGGATCTGTGCCGAGCAGGAGAGGCATACCAGCGACCACAAGTACTTCAGCAGAGGCTGCCGTACCTCGCCAGCAAGGTTGTACAGAGGTCTATAAAATAGCAGGATAGAAAGCACGGCGGTAAAGCTGAGGCGAAAGCTCACATCATACCAGATATACGGATTACCCACGAGTAGTATCGTGGCAGCCAGTGCCAACGTATTTACCTTGTCCGCCTTCCTCTTGATGATAAACCCTAAGCCGTACAGTGTAAAAACCAGCGCAGCCCTCACCGTGGGTACCGAATTCCCCGTAAAGAAACAAAAGGTCCATGCCGCAGCAATGAGTAGCAACCAATTGAGCACTCTGCCACAGCCCAATATGGAGGTAAGAAAAGAGACAAAAAAGACCATTACACCCACATGAAATCCGCTTACAGCCAACAGGTGTGATATCCCCACGGCATTGAACGCCTGCTGCACATCCCGGTATTCATACGACCCGCCACGTCTGCCCAGCACCAGAGCCTCCAACATCTCCCTCTCCTTTGCAGGTATCCGCCATGCGAGGAGCTGTTGTACAAAGATTTCCTTGAGATGAAGCATGCGATAATGAATATCTGCCGCGCCCCTTTGCTTCAGAGGATACACACGGCATTGGGTACTGCGTAAAGTCCCTACTGATCTGCGGGCTTTTACCCATGTACCATATGGGGCAGGCAGATACCTCACAGGAGTGAAATAGGCGTGTGAGAGCGATATGGTGTCATATTTGTGTGGCAATGTCCCTGCCGGCCTGTGCTTGACATACAAAACAGCAGACTGTGAACCTACACTCAGGTTATCATTTTCCGAGCATATCACCCGTGCCGTACATCTGAATCCCTCGCCATATGCCGTAGCATCAGAGATCATCTGTAACTGCACCTCGCGCATGCGACCCCCATCGAGATCAGGGAGCACTCGCCAAGTATAGACATAATGAAGGGATGCCCCCAAAGCCATAAGCAAAGGGAGCACACTTGTAAATATCATGCGGTCGGCAAAGCTGTAACTAAGCTCCTCATGCTTGCGATGGCGGTAATACAGCCCGGTGCACAAGATTATCATGCCACAACCTGCGAAGAAGGCAGGTATGCGTATAGAGTGAAATGCCTGACTGCACAACACCCCACAGAATATACATGCAAAAACGATAACACATGGGCGTTTCAATACTTCCTCCGCCGCAAATGCCGAAGGTGTCTTTATATCCATGTAAGAGATTTGAGCGGTTAGCCGAAATTATAAACAGTCTTTATAATCTTTTCAACGTGTTTATAGCTTCAAGAGGGTCATCACTCCCGAATACATAGCTACCGGCTACCAGCGCATCAGCGCCGGCATCGACCAATAGTTTGCCCGTGGCAGCATTTACGCCGCCATCCACTTCGATCAGTGTTTTGAGTCCTCTGTCATCTATCATCCGCCTCAACCTCGTCACTTTGTCCACCGTATGCGTGATAAACTTTTGTCCGCCATAACCGGGATTTACACTCATCAGCAATACCATATCAAGATCTTGTATAATATCTGTGAGTAATTCTACGGGAGTATGGGGATTCAGGGTTACCGCTGCTTGCATGCCGGCATCGTGTATGGCGCCCACTACCCTATGCAGGTGGTTGCACACCTCATAGTGCACATTCATTGTATGCACCTCCAAAGTTGCCAGTTCTTTGACAAACTTGGCCGGCTCTACGATCATGAGATGCACATCCAGCGGTTTTCTCACCACCGGCTTGATAGCTTCAAGGATAGGGAAACCAAAAGAAAGGTTGGGTACAAACACACCGTCCATCACATCAATATGTAACCAATCCGCATTGCTGCGGTTGATCATATCAATGTCTCGGTCCAGATGTAAGAAGTCGGCGGATAGTAAAGAAGGAGATATAATAGGTGATTTCATGTCGTCACACTCCTTCTTTTCAGATGATAGCCGCCAGGATACGGAGCTTAGCCAATGTCTCCTGATGTCTTGGTTTTCTGCGTTCGTACTCAGCTCTCAGGATAATGTTTTGGCGCTCGCGCTCAGATAATGTGTAGAAGTTTGTCATAAGCAATACATTTGTTTGTTTTCACATAACAAACGTACAACCTATATCTCTTATTGCAAAGAAAAACGTCGCAAATTAATCAGAGCATAGCGCATTCTACCCAAAGCCGTATTAATACTTACTCCTGTGGCATCGGCAATTTCTTTGAAACTCATATCTTCCCAATATCTCAACATCACCACTTCACGCTGCTCCATGGGCAACTTAGTGATATTGCGGTACAGCTCATTGAGCAAATCCTCCTTGGTCATCTCTTCCTCCCTATTGGGCTGGTCAGAAGCTATACGGGCAAACGGAGAGTCATACTCCTCACTGTGCGGTTGTTCATAGCGTGCCTCACTCCCTGTCTTACGGAAATAGTCCATAACCAAGTTGTGCGCTATCCTCAACAGCCATGCTTTGAACTTGCCCTCAGCATTGTAGCGACCTCTTTTGATGGTAGTAAGAACTTTGATAAATGTATCTTGGAAAATATCTTCCGCCGCATCAGTATCCTGGATTGAAAACCTGATGTAAGTATGCACTGTGGCATCGTAGCGGTTCAAGAGAACATCAAAAGCTTCATTACATCCCTTTGCATAAGACTGTACGAGTTGATCGTCAGTCAAATCATTAAATCTATTCATAGATTCAATAAGTTTTTAAATTAATTACAAAGTAGAGATGTTTCCTATAAGCTTTCTATTTTTTATTGGTTTGGGTACAAATTAAAGAAATAAAAATGAAAGATACAATACCAATTCATTACATTTTTTAATACTCCCACACCAAGAAACCAAGACACAGAGCCACATAAAAAATAAAATAAGACTCTAAACGAAAGATAATCAAGTAGTCACAATCGCAATCATAGAATATAAATTCGCCTGCAAAAAACTCCACTTACTATCATTTTGTCAGTTTTTTTGATGATTTTCGGACATAACAACCTGCAACATCACCTCACTTATCCGGGGTATTGACAAGGGGGTATCCCATGTTGTATATTTGTGGAGTACAAATCGACCATACTTATAATGGCACTAATTGTATATTAATTTAGCACGAATCCACACCTGATACAGAAATAAATGAACATGACACCTCATCATCATCCACAGATAGATACACTCCATCGCTTATCCCATAACGGGCATCGGGAGGACACTCCACTCCTCACCGTAAGCAGTGACTGCTCTCCCCTTTTCTCACAACCCTGTACACGGCAGTAGCACCAATCCTGAGCTCTGCACACTTTGACTCCGCCACTCTAAAGTTATTGTCACCTTTGTGCCTAATTTTGAGCCCCATTCCTCTTGCATTTCATTCCCCCAACCTATCATAATAAGTCGGCTGATTTATCCTATAAAGTCAGCTGACTTATCGTACACGGACGATCGACTTATCGTATCAGATCAGTTGACTTATCGTAATAGGTCTGTAGACCTATCCTATATGCATGACAGTCTCTTCATAATAAAATTTACATCTTACCCCTTACTCCTACAAACCGAGACGCAACATAAAGAAAAAGAGTATTGTAGCTGCACATTTTACTATTATTCATTTGTGGGTCGGTAATGCAACGGTATATTTATTAAACCCTACTTTGAGACAGATTTTAGAGCCCTCAAAAACCATTTCTTATTTAGACTTTGTACAAATAAGCTCATTCTCTTAACTAAGAAACCGAAAAATAACAGTAATGTGAGCCATCATCAAAATATTTAGTTTACAAGTTCACAACCCATTAATAATATCCAAGAAGGTCGATTTTCGAGAATGAGTTTTGACATTTTGTCAAAAGACTGACCTGTAATCTGAAATGTAAATACATGTAAATCCTATCCCGCATGATTGCCAATGAGCAAAAATCAGTAATCTAAAAGCACAACCCGTTTATAAAGGGAAACAGGTAAAAACACAGGTCTCCGACTACTCGAATAAAAGCGAAAAAAGGTATTGCGGGAGCCAATCTTCTCAGGGTTCTTATTATGGAAACATCTTCACACACCCCAACTTTGGATCATCTATAAACCATATCCTTGCATACGACACTAAGTGGCATAATAAGTACTCTAAGGCAAATGCTTGGAGGGGCATGAGACAATCTACACATCCGATGTTTTTAAAAGAAAATCAATTACTGAACACATATCTTTAAATAATATATTATACAATATCACAAAGGCCGATATTAATAAATTATATTTAGACGTATAGTTTATTTAATGTTATAAAATAGTTAAAATAACACAATGTATTCTTAAATAGATTATTTAATGCACATATAACTACCTTTGTAACTAAACATATGAGCGCACAATCATACAGATAATAAAGATTGCTGATGGAAAATAATCTTTCGATTACAGATAAAAACACTATTTACTAATTCATTATGAAACAAAAGTACTTTGGTTTATTGACACTTGTACTTTCTATGCCGTTATGTGGAGCAGGTAACTTGCTGGCTTCCACTACTGCGGAGCAGAACGTAAGTGTAAATGTCCCGGGCATCAACATGCAGCAGGGAAAGAAAGTAACTGTAAAGGGTAATGTTACAGACAACAAGGGTGAGGCTCTCATTGGTGTGAGTGTCGCTATAAAGGGCACTGCATTAGGTGCGACTACAGACCTTGACGGTAACTTTACATTGCAGGTTGCTGTGGGGGCGACTCTGGAAATTAGCTATGTAGGCTACAAACCCCAGACTCTCAAAATAACTAACCAATCCAATCTTAACATTGTGATGCAGGAAGATGCCACAGCACTTGATGCTGTTGTGGTGACGGCTCTCGGTATCAAGCGCTCTCAAAAAGCATTGAGCTACAATGTGCAAAAAGTAAAGAATGATGCTCTTACCACTGTAAAGGATGCAAACTTTATGAACAGCCTCAACGGTAAAGTGGCAGGGGTCAACATTCAGCAAAGTTCTACCGGAGTAGGTGGTGCCACACGTGTAGTAATGCGTGGTGCAAAATCTATCATTGGAGATAATAATGTTTTATATGTAATCGATGGTGTACCTTTAGGTAATGACTCCAGAGCTGCAGGGGGAAGATATGGCAGACCCGGAGGTGGTGAAGGTATATCAGACTTTAACCCGGAAGATATTGAAAGTATATCAGTACTTACCGGACCTTCCGCTGCTGCGTTGTATGGTGCATCAGCTGCAAATGGTGTTATTCTGATCAATACCAAGAGGGGAGCAGAGGGACAAATGAAGGTGAATGTTTCCTCAAGTGTTGACTTCTTCAAGCCTTTTGTGATGCAGAAATTTCAGAATACATACGGAAGCCAACCCGGAACATTCCGTAGCTGGGGAAATAAATTGGAGCAGCCCTCGACTTACAATCCGAGAGACTTCTTCAATACCGGCATGAATTTCATGAACTCTCTCACTCTTTCCACTGGCAATAAGGATAATCAGACTTTCGTATCTGTAGCGACCACTAATGCAAATGGTATTATTCCTTCAAATGGATATTATCGATATAATTTTGGAGCGAGAAATTCGGCAAACTTCCTTGATAATAAACTGCATCTTGATTTGAGCGCCAATTATATCTTGCAAGGTGATCAAAACATGTTCTCGGAAGGCGGATATTTCAATCCTCTTACCTCTCTTTATCTTTTCCCGAGAGATGAGGACTTCAATTCCGTAAAAGCATATGAGGTTTTCAATCCTTCTCGTGGTATTGCCGAGCAAAACTGGAACTACTTGGTGCAACGTGAAGGATTCTTTACAGAAAATCCTTACTGGATAGTAAACCGTGAGATGTTTACATCTAAGAAAAGACGTTACATGTTTTATGCCAACCTGAAATACGATATCAATAGCTGGATGAACGTTGCCGGTCGTGTGAGAATAGACAATACAAGTTCTGTAATAGAGCAGAAGTTGCATGCTTCTACAACTAAATTATTGGCAGGATCCAACAAAGGATATTACACAAACAATAACGAAAACTTCAACCAGACTTATGCTGATGTCATCCTGAATATCAATAAGAGCATCAACGATGATTTTAGTCTGACAGGAAACTTCGGATCAAGCTACGAGGATAGATTAAAGTTCGGTAATACTATGGGTGGTCAGTTATTCCATATCCCTAACCTTTTCTCTTCTCACAACTATGACCCCACCAACTCATCTCCCGGACAATTGCATGGTCACACCAGAAATATTGCATTATTCGGAAGCATGGAATTCGGTTATAAGGGTATGCTTTACCTCTCTCTTACCGGACGTAATGACTGGGCTTCTCAACTTGTAAACTCAAAAGAACCGTCAATCTTCTATCCGTCTATAGGTCTTTCAGGCATTATTTCAGATATGGTTAAGCTTCCCAAGTTCATCAATTATCTTAAATTGAGAACTTCTTACACAGAGGTGGGTTCTCCTATTACTCAGACGGGTATTACTCCTAATACCATTACTTACCCATTATCTCCTGCAAAGGGTGTAGTACCTTTGTCTACATATCCTTTCCCTGAATTTAAAGCTGAAAGAACAAAATCTTATGAGTTCGGACTTAACTCTAAATTCATGGACAGTAAGTTTAACTTCGACCTTACACTTTATCGCTCTAATACGTATAACCAAACATTCTTAAGTGACCTTGCGCCGTCTTCCGGTTATTCAGGGTTCTATGTTCAGGCCGGTAATGTTCAGAATACGGGTATTGAGATGTCGCTTGGCTATGATGATAAGTTCGGTGATTTCGGGTTAAGTACCAACTTGACTTATACTCGCAATGTGAATAAAATCAAGGAACTTGTGAAGGATTATACAAACCCTGTGACAGGCGAACAGTTTAGCCTCACAGAGATAAAACTTAAAGAAAGAGGCGGTGTATATCTTCGTGAAGGAGGCCAAATCGGCGATGTATATGTGGAAGGCTTACTTGCTAAAGACGAGAATAACAAGCTTATCGAAGGCAAATCCGGTTTGTATGAAATAGATAGATCTCAATTGATCAAGGTGGGTACGGTAAATCCGGACTTTACACTCGGTCTTAATAATACATTCACGTTCAAAGGCTTCTCTCTGAATATGCTTATCACAGGCCGTTTCGGAGGTATTGTAAACTCAGGTACTCAAGCGGTTCTTGATGCTTATGGTGTATCGAAAGAGTCTGCTGTAGCAAGAGATAATGGCGGTGTAATGATAGGCGGAGATAAATATGATGCACAGAAATTCTATAGCACTATCGGTGGTGAAGGACTTATGGCTTACTATACCTATGATGCTACCAACGTTCGCTTGCAAGAGCTATCACTTGGATACAGCCTTCCGAAAAACCTTCTATTCTGGGGTGTGAAGAACCTGAGATTTTCTCTTACGGGACGAAACTTGCTGATGATCTACAATCATGCACCTTTTGATCCGCAGTTAACGTCATCGACCGGCACATATACCGGCACCGAATTCTTCATGACTCCAAGTTTGAGAAGCTTTGGTTTTAATGTAAAAGTTGAATTCTAATACTTACAATAACAACAATGAATAGATTTAAGTATATATACTATAGCATCGTTAAGGGAGCATTGGCTTGTTCGCTATTGGCTTTCGTAGGATGTACGAAAGACTTCGAATCAATCAATAAGAACCCTCTTGATCCGGATGCCCAGCAAAAAGAATACGATGGTGTGGGGCTTGGCGGATACTTCACTGATTTTCAGAAAAGAGTGATCCCTACGAGAAGCCCGGGAGAAAGTACTGATAGACCCAACGAGTATCAAGTAATGCTGAACTTGGCATCTGATAACTGGATCGGCTATTTCTCTCCTATGGTAAATAAGTTCAATAACGGGAACAACTTTACCACTTATTATATGATCGAAGGATGGGTAAATTACGCTTACTCCACTTCTTTCAATAATATTATCAATACATGGATGCAGATCAAGGATCAGACGCATATCAAAGAGAAGACTGCTGATGGTAAAGTGATATACAAAAATAAAGATTTGCTCAATCAGAGTGTATTCTCTTTAGCTCAGATCATCAAAATCCAAGCTTTGCACCGCACTACCGATATGTTTGGTCCCATGCCTTACTCTAAGATCGGACTCGGACAGCTGAAAGTTCCTTATGATTCTCAAGAGTCAATCTATCGTTCATTCTTGGCTGAATTGGAAGAGGCTGTTCAGACATTGACAAACTACTCGGCAAGTAGCAAAGAGATTATTGCTGATTTTGACGGTGTTTACCATGGTGATGTTAAGAAATGGATCAAATTGGGTAACTCTCTTATGCTTCGTTTGGCTATGCGTGTACGCTATGCCGATCCTGAATTGGCTAAGAAGTATGCAATAACTGCCACTACACACCCCGGAGGTACCATTGATGATGTAGCTGAAATAGCTTGCCTCAAAAATAGTACAAGATTCAATTACTTGAACTCTTTGAAATTGATTTGGGACTCTTATAGCGATACTCGCATGGGCGCTACAATCTATTCTTATTTGAAAGGTTTTGGCGACTCACGTATAGACTCATACTTTAGAAGAGGGAAGGCCGCTGACCGTGAAGATTTCTTTGCTATAAGAACAGGTATCCCCCAGCAAAGCAAAGCTGATTTTTATAAAAACTATTCGGTACCCAATGTAGAAGATGATACCCCTGTTTATTGGTTCAAAGCTTCAGAAGTATTGTTCCTCAAGGCTGAAGCTGCTCTCTATGGACTTATTCAAGGTAACTCTAAAGATTTCTATGAAAAAGGTGTAGCCAAATCTTTTGAAGAAAATAACGTTCGATTAGGTTCATACTTATCAACTAAAGCTTCTTCAGGCAACTATGATGATGTCTTGAATCCTACTTACAGTGCCACAGCCCCATCGAAGTTGAGCAAAGTGTGGGATCAAGCTCAGACCGACGAAGAGCATTTAGAGCAAATCATCACTCAAAAATACATCGCTATATTCCCTGACGGACAAGAAGCATGGTCAGAATGGAGAAGAACCGGATATCCCAAACAGATTACAGCCTTCGAAAACCGTACCAATGCAGGTGTTGTAAGTAGTGATGGCTATAAATACGGTGTAAGAAGATTTCCTTTCCCTCTTTCTGAAAAACAGCAGAATAAGGATAATGTAAATGCTGCATTACCATTGTTGCAAGGTCCTGATAATAGTGCTACTCGCCTATGGTGGGATAAGAATCCGTTGTTAAACTAATAATTAAGACATTCATAAAATGAAAAACGTCAATATATTATTTATGTCCATGCTTGCAGGGGTATTTGCTTTTTCAAGTTGTAGTAAGTGGACAGATGTCGAAAAAATAGATATCGAGACTGATAAAATCACAAATCAGCTTCGCGAAAGAGATCTTAAGAAATGGGCTGAAGAGAAAAAACTTCAGAATGACGAGAACAAAGCAACGGAACAGTGGAACAAGGATGTTGCTGTGATGTATGATAGATACTGGGAATCTGTAAGGAAATACAAAGAGTCTGATCATGAGATCGTGTATGGTTGGTATGCAGGCTGGAGTGCCACCGAAGGAATGCCACGTAGTTTCTTGTCAAATTTACCCGACTCTGTAGAGATGGTATCTCTCTGGGGTGGCACTGCTCCCTATGAAGAGAATAGTGATAAGTGGAAAGACCTGAAGTATGCTCAAAAGACAAAAGGGCTTAAGGTATTGCTTTGCTGGCAAAACTCAAGCGTTGGTTTGGGATTACCGGGCGGACGTGATGCGATTTATAAGAAGGTTGAGAATATGAAAGAAGAAGAGTCTCTAAAATTATATGGTAGACCTAACTTGAGCAGAGAGCAGCGTGCCATCGTAGAATATGCTCAAGAGCTTACTCGTTTTATTGAAAAGCACGGCTTGGATGGATATGACATTGACTACGAGCCATATGTCGGTGATCATGGGGGTGGTTTTCATGAGTTTACTCCAAGCAGTAATCCTAATTGGGTAAATAATATGAAATTATTCATTGAAGAGATGGGAAAGATGTATGGGCCTAAGTCTGGTCGTAAAGGTAAGATCTTGATTATTGATGGAGAACTTAATACAATGAATAAACATTTCCCAGACATGGGTGAGTACATGGACTACTTCATTTCTCAAGCGTATTATAATTCGAATCCATCTTCTCTCCAGAGTCGCTATAGTGAGTGTCTAGGAATCAAGGGATTTACATCTGAGAAGTTTATCGTTGCAGATGAGTTTGAAAAGAATGGAGGATGGACTACCGGTGGAGGCAGTAGTGCTGATGCAGTGAAGAACGGGACTACTCATGCGGAAAGAAAAGCTGCTTGGAAGCCTACAGGTTCTAAACGTAAGGGCGGTTGGGCTGCTTACCATATTGAGCTCGAATATCCTGCAAACTATAAGTATGTGCGCAAAGTAATTCAAATTCAGAATCCGACTAAATACAGACCCTAATAACAATGAATACATACAGTAAAATATTATCAGCAGCTTTGCTTTGCGTTACGTTGGCAAGCTGTGAATCAAGCCTTCCTTCGACTAAGGATCCCAAGGTAAATATTGCTTATTTGGAAGAAGCTGTTGCCAGCTCTACCTTACGCTTTACGGTAAGTGACGATGGCGGATCCACTGTTATCACTCCGCGCATAGCCAATCGTATAGAACAAGAGGTGTCTTTGGCTGTGGAAGTAGATAAAGACATTTTGGATAAGTATAATAAAGACAATAAGAGCAATTACAAGCTATTGCCACAAGCATGCTATGATCTTGTTTGCGGCGATCAGAAGGGGAAGGCTCTTGATCTCAAATTGGCTCCCATGGAGTATGGCAAAGCAGTGGCTGTCAAAGTCAATACAATGCGTAATGCTGATGGTACCCTAGTTCCCTTAACTGAAAACTATGCTATCCCCGTTAGATTGAAAAGTGTAAGCGGAGGTTCTGTTCAGTTAAAATCAAGTGATAATGTCGCAATTATATTTTTGGATAGAAAATTCAAAACTTCTGTTTTGAAAATCCATGGTAGAATGTTGTGTGAAGTTGCCGATCCTAAGAATGACAAAGAATATACCGAGTGGACAGCTCAGTATAGTTTCTGTCCTTTTGAGGTTAATAGTAATGTGGGTTTGATGTACCCCAATACAAGAGAAAGTAATGACTCTCCTCTTTACATGTCTTTAAGTGGTGGTGGATTCCTCCTTCATGCCAATACCGGTGGTGGTGGAAAGATCAACTTCAATCAACCTAAATTTGATAATTTCAAATTTGAAACCGGCAAATGGTATCATATGGCTATTGTGTACAAGGAAGAAAACAGCAAACCTATGTTGCGCATCTATGTTAATGGCGAGTTGGCTTTGGAAAATGTATGGCCGGGTAAAGTGTCTAAATGGCCTAAGATATATATTGGTAATGCTAACTTTAATTCTTTAGTTCGTGAACTTCGTTTTTGGGAGCGTGCGCTTACACTATCAGAAGTAAATAGTACTTTATACTTTGCCGATCCTAAGGCTAAGGGGTTGGAGTTGTACATGCCTTTTGATAAAGAAAACAAGACCAAAAATATTACCGAAGGTAAAGCTGACTGGTATAAGGTTTCTTTCAACTCAGGAGCAACAGATAAGAATATAAACTTCGATGAAGAGGTGATTTTCCCTAACTAATAATTTTGATAATAAAATGAGATATTTAAAATATGTATTAGTATTGGGTATTGGATTCCTTTTCACCCAATGCGCAAAGTTTGAGCCCGAAGTGGTTCAGTTCAATGAGAAGTACAACCCTAAACAGCCTACTAAAGGAAAAAGGGATACTGCTCCCGAAGTAGACCTCCTTCATCTATATGCTTCTTTTGATGCTAATCAAGCCACTTCTGTAGCAAGTATCATAAAGAAGGGTGCGGAGATTACTGTTAAAGAACCCAAGAGCCCGGAACTCAATGTGCAAGCAAGCTTCCCTGTTTCTGAAAATGTTGAATTCAAGATCACCTATGACAAGGCTGCATCTGTGAATTCAGGTAAATTGTTATTGCCGGAAGCCGCTTTTACCTTGCCTGCATCTTTAACGATAAGCAAAGGGGCACAAGAGGTCTCTACCGGTATTAAATTTAAAACAGAAGAGCTGAAAAAACTTAAAGCCGGAGAATATAATTTCTATGTCAAGTTGTCTTCAGATAATAAAGATGTAAAGTTCAAAGATGGACGAAACCTGGCTTTGGTTACACTTATCGTAAAAGAAGGCGGATTTCCAGAAGGTAACAATATAGAAGAAGGAAATCCAGAGTTAGGCAATAATCTTTTTAATGACAGTGTAATTTTTACATGTGAACAGCAACCCAGAAATATAGATAAATTATTTGATAATGATCTTTATCGTCAAAACTGGTGGACAAATGGAGAAGAGACTACTCTTATCGGATCCTTTAGTCGTAAAGAAAAAGTATCTGGTATAGTTATTGCAAATTCACAGGATACAGAGAAAGCTCTAAAAAAAGTAAGAATATCTGTAGCTGATGAAAGCGGAGAGTTTGTGGTTCAAGGTGTATATATAACAACAAAAATAAAATTCTCACAAATAAAATTTAAGCAACCTGTAGAGATCATGAAGATCAGATTCGACCAATTTGAGTCTCAAACAGGGAATAAGAAGTATATTGATATTTTTGAAATAAGATTTGCGAGATAATTCTCCCCTTTAACCTTATATTGAGGGCATTGCCATATGGCAGTGCCCTCATGCTTTTATGTAATTTGCGTTACAGAATGAGGTAGGAATCTAAAGTATTTCCCCTCCCACAATTCAGCATCAGATGCTCATCTCCCCCCTCCAAACAATAGTGAAGTGTACAAGTTATCACCGTAACTCACCATGTAATAATCTGATTTAATGAGACCTTTGAAAAATGTAAAGGGTAAAAAAGGATGGGTAGACTGGGGTGAAAACTGATCGAAATCCCGGAAATATTTATCGGAACATGCCCCCCTTCCCCCTTCGGAGCTCCAAAGAGGGGCTCCGAAGAGGGCTTTCTCACACTATCCGACACAATGGGACACAATTATCCCCGGAGTCCGATAAAGGTTAAAGGCGATGCTTTCGATAACGTTCTGAGTGTGTGCTTTTGCTAACCCTCGGTAACGACATCGCCCTCCATGGAACCACCTACAGATGCTTCCAAAGGTACGCTCGATAGTGCTTCGTATAGGGCTTATAGATTTATTAAAGGCTTTCTGCATATCCGTTAACGGTCTATTTCGATGAGACTTGTGCATTATCCCATCTCGTAATCCATGACTTTGTAAGTATGCTCTATTCTCCCGCGAGGCGTAGCCTTTGTCCGCAAGAACAGGTGTCTCTTTGGGAATTTCCTCTCCTTCCAATAGTGGGATGAACTCCTTCGTATCACTACGATTGGCAGGAGTGGTAATCACCTTTTGAACTATCCCTTGAACATTCGTCATCACATGTTTCTTGTATCCATACCGGTATCCATGCTTGTACACCCATCTGCCTTCTTCATCGGTTCCTTTGCGCTGACGAACCACGGTTTTCTGATAATCCGCCTCCGCCTTCTTAGCTTCCTCGCTACGTGTATCTTCACGATCCTCGGCCACCTCAATCGTGATACAGCCATTAGGCTTGTGGGGGGTATCTACAATACTTGCATCCACTAATACGCCTTCTCTTACTGAAATATGATGCTTGGATAATTGCTTGTTAAACATCTTTAAGAGTGGATCCATTAGATTAAGCTCTGTCAAGGAGGTACGAAACCGACTCACCGTGCTGTGATCCGGTGAAACCTCTTCCAGCTTCAATCCTAAAAAGCGAGAAAAAGAAATGGAATCATTTACACGCTCCTCCAAGGCAACGTCGCTGAGATTGTACCACGTTTCCAAAAGCAACATCTTAAAAAGAAGTATCACGTCATAGGCAGGTGCCCCAACTGCATTCTGTCTCTTCGTATATTTCTTATTGATCAACGTACGGATGGGGCGCCAATCAATCAATTGGTCAATTTGATTCAAAAATTCATTTTGAACCTTACGATATCGTCTCTGATAAAGAATGTCTCCAAAGGTTACATCCTCTTCTTGTGTGTTTTTTTGCTTGTTTGCCATAATAAACTACTGAATTTTATACTACAATATACTAAATATATGGCTAACATACAAGCTTTTACGATACTATTTTTCGCCAAATTACCATGCAAAGGTCTCTTAATAACCATTAGACAAGATACAAATTAACGCCTGACCATGAAGCTCATCGACTCATTTATACCCTCTGAAATTTCATCCTATACGGACAACTGACTTATCCTATACGGACAATCGACTTATCCTATACAGTCGTTCGTCCGTGTACGATAAAACGTTCGTCCGTGTACGATAAGTCGATTGTCCGTATAGGATAAGTCAGTTGTCCGTATAGGATGAAATTTTTACCAGATGTAAGGCGCCCTTTTTTATGCCACCTTAAATTGATCGGAAAGCAGTAATATGGAAATAAATACGGTATCAGAGCGTTTGGTTATTATACAATGATTGCAATTGGCTATCTTTGTATGTTTATATATGTTATGTGCTAGGATTTAATCATTGTATATGTCTTTACGCCGTAAATTCAGCGGTTTTTATCATTGGGTTCTCAACCATTTGCGCAAGATTGCCATCGTGTTTGCCGTCCTGGTGGCGGTATTCGTAGTATTGCCCAATATTGCGCTTAGAATTCCTTTTGTCCAGGAAAAGATAGGGTCACAAGTAGCTCATTTATTACAAAAAGAGTTATCATCAGAAGTTCGTATCAAGGGGATATCATGGGGGATAGGCAGGCTACTTGAGCTTGATGGCGTAGTGTTTTACGACCGAGCCAATAAACCAATGGTAAGCGGAGAAAGGCTTATTCTCAGCATCAACGTATGGGAACTCATCAAGACCGGCAATCTTAAGTTTTCCTCGGCAAGGCTCTTTGGGGGAGATGTCAACATCTATCGCACAGCCAAAGACAAGCCCCTCAACATCCAGTATGCTATCGATATTCTGGCCAAGCCCTCCGATACTCCATCTCAAAAAGTAATAGACTTCAACACCATATTACTCCGTGGTTGTCGCATAGCATATACTGAGATCGACAAACCTACTTATGAGCTAAACGAAGTTTCTATAAAAGCACGCTTACTCAACATCAAAGGGGATAAGATATCCGGAAGCCTCGACAATCTCAGTTTTGTGGACAACAGAGGCTTTGTGCTCAAGAAACTCAGCGGAAAATTACTTCTCAATAAAGAAAAAGTAAGTATCACCAATGCTGTAATGCATTTGAAGAATACGAGGCTTGAGATGCCGCTATTGAAATTGCAGATACTCAAAAACAAACCACCCGCACTACGTTCTTTGAAGATAAATCCTTCCGAAATATATCTCAATGACTTCGCCGGATTCATACCTGCTCTATCCAAGATGGACGAACCAGTGAAAATCAATCTTGAAGTTGTGCCCGGCAGAGATGAAGAATTGCAGATCAAGCATCTTGCTCTCTACGGACAGGGGATGATAGAAGTCGATGCGCACGGATTACTGACACACCATGCTGATGGAGTTTATATTCCCCAACTCTCAGTGGATAGGTTCTTTGTCACAGACAAAGCTTTGGAGACAGCACTTTTGTTCTCGCCCCATCTTGTGAATGAAGAAGCCGTGGTAATGGCACAACGCATCCGCCAACTCGAATTCAAGGGCATTGCCGGTTATAGCCCCCATGAGTATAAGCTACAAGGAACTCTCACAACACCCCAAGGGGCACTACTCACCGATATCACGGCTGATATACAGCCTAAGCCATACGAACTCCATGCGGTAAAAGGGTCTATAAAATCCGAGTCGTTCAATTTCGAACCTTTCTTCGGACTAAAGAAGACCTTGGGCAAAGGTGTTTTTGACATCCGATTCGACCTTTCACATCCTAAGGGCGGAGCTTTCGACCTCTCCAACTTAAAAGGCTATCTCAGTGCAGAGATTCCTTTGATCACATGCAACACGGAAGCTTACCGACACCTTCTGGTCAATTTCAGCGCCGAGTCGGCAGGTCATTATATAGCATCAGCAGACATTGAGAATGAGCATGTCAAAGGCTTTGTCGATGCGACTTTCAACAGGGGCAAAAACCTCAATGACTTCCATAGTGTAGACATGAAAATGGATATTGACCACATTGACCTCAAGATTTTAGGGATGAGCCCGGATTGGGGACAAAACAGCGCTTCGCTTGCAGGCACAGTATCGCTTCATGGCAAAGATATTAATTATGCATCGGCGGATATGCACATGAAGGAGCTGATTCTGTTTCGAGGTAAAACCAAAATTGATCTGAGCGATAGCCATCTCTCCCTTCAAGGTGATATTACCGACCGCACAGCTACTATCACTACCCCCTATATTGATGCTTCGCTTACGGGTGCATACAAGATCAAAGACATTGGAGAACATCTCAAATACCTTACCTATGCTTACCTCCCGGCTTTGAGCCCGATAAAAGACAAACCACGGAATCTCTCCACAGAAGTACGTGCGGGGTTCTCTGTAAAGGTCAAGAAATGGGACAATGCTGTAGCCGATCTATTAGATATACCGCTCAAAGTTTATGAACCCATAGATATCAACGGAGAATATAACTCCCTGTCACAATTCCTCAATATCGGTATACGATCTACCAAAGTACGGTATGGCGTGAACGAAATAAGCAACCTCAACGGGTCAGTACTGGCTCATGAATCCGAGGCCAAAGTATGGCTGAGCGGGTCTGTGATGACACCGGACAGTGTACGCTTCAATCACGCATCTATTCTAGCCCGTGCCGCAGAAGACAAGGTAGATGTGAATATCGACTTAGGTAAGGGTACTGACAGTCTGCCCAATGGTAATGTACGGCTCAATGCTTTGCTCAAGCGTGATTTGTACCATACAGCACAGGCTGGAGCAGGGGGATTGCAAGGTATTATCAATGTTGCACCGTCTGACATACGCTTGGACGGGACGGCGTGGACGCTGAGCCCATCTCATATCTACGTATCCCCAAAAGGGGTATACGTAGATCACCTAAACCTTGTCTCCGATGATAAATATATCAAGATCAACGGCGCACTTACCCACAATCCATTGGACAAGATGGAAGTAGATCTCAACAAAATAGCTCTTATTTACATCCTCGATGTGGCGAAGGTAGATTTTGACATGCTCGATACCAAACTCTCAGGCAAAGTGCTCATCCGTGACATCTTTAACAAACCCGATATCACGGCTGATATTCATGGAGAAGACTTTAAGGTAAATGGCATCATAGCAGGCGATGTAGATATTAAGGGAAGATGGGATCAAGCAGGAAAGAAGATTATGCTTGATGGTGATGTAGATGATCCTTTGGGAGGCAAGGTGCATGTCAATGGCTATATCAAGCCTGTAGATAATGCGGGGCTGTCTCTCAATTTTGACGCTGATAAGTTCAGACTCGACTTCCTGTCGGGCTTTGTAGATACTTTCTCCCATGGTATGGGAGGTAAAGCTACCGGTAAAGCACGCCTATTCGGACTTTTTGAGAATGGAGTCACCATAGAAGGAGATCCATACATCCAAGATGGTTATTTCTCCGTCAAGCACCTCAATACTACTTACCATTTCTCAGACACATTGCATTTCACTCCCACTCTGATGTCTTTTGAGAACATCAACATGAAAGACTCCGAGGGCAATACAGCTATTTTCGACGGTAGGATTACACACGACCACTTTGGGAATTTTGTACTTGACCTTGATATGAAAAACCTCAGCAATCTGCTCGCATACAATGTGGGGGTCAACGAGAGATTCCCTGTTACTGGACGGATTTACGCATCGGGTGATGCATCACTCAAAGGGCCTGTGGAAAAAATGGATCTGCGATTGAAGATGAAGACGGAGAAGCGTACCGATGTGAAGCTGGACTTTAACAGTCCGTCCATCAATGCCGATCACAGATTCATCACATTTACAAACTTGTCGTCGCCCACGAAAGCGGAGTCAGCACCTGCCGATACATCTATCATAGACAAACTCAAGGCTCTACAAGCTACCACAGAGGATGAATTTAATATCTATATGGATCTTATGGTGACACCGGATGCTCAGGTATCCATGGTGATAGACCCCGTGAGTAAAGACGGTATCAAGGCTCGTACCAACGGCAATATCAAGATCAACATCCCTACTCTCGGTGATGCTACGATGTATGGCACCCTCAATGTAGACACAGGTACGTACAACTTCAGCTTCGAGCAACTCTCTCATAAAACATTCAAGATCAAAGAAGGTGGTAAAGTGATGTTCCGAGGCGACCAAAACAATATATTCCTGGACCTCTCTGCCGTCTATTCCCTTACGGCCAATATATCGGATCTTGATGATCACTTGTCTGCCGACGTAAGACGTACCAACGTGCCTGTCAACTGTGTACTGAATGTAAGCGGACAGATTGCCAAACCTACCGTAAAGCTCAATATAGAATTACCGGGATCAGACACCGAGCTGGAGCGCAGAGTGCGATCACTCATCAATACCGATGAGATGATGGCTAAGCAGGTAATCTATCTGCTCGTACTGGGCAAATTTTATACATCGGACAGAAACACCGGTAATTCATTCAACAACAACCTCTCCTCGGGCTGGGCGTCGGTAGCTTCGTCCACACTCTCCGAGCAACTGTCATATCTCTTGGGCGGACTATCCGAAAACTGGTCTATAGGCACCAGTATTAAAACCAAAAATACATCCTTCGATGATACTGACATCGAGCTGCTACTCTCAGGGTCTCTACTCAACAACAGACTGCTCTTCAATGGTAATTTCGGGTATCGTGACAATCCCTATCTGCGTAATACATACATCGGAGAGTTCGACCTGGAGTATAAGTTGGATGAGGGCGGGGTATGGCGCCTCAAAGCGTACAATCATTATAACAATATGTATCAATACTTACGTCAGTCACTCACGACTCAGGGTGTAGGTATCCTTTACCGCAAAGACTTCGATACATTCTCCGAGCTCTTCCGCAGTTCCCGTAAGCGTACTCCGCGAAGACCTGTATTCCGAACGGATAGCATTAAAACAATCAAACCTCCCCTCCGCTGATTCGTGTACTGCAGGATGTGATGAGCTGATGGATGTGTATTTGGCGTTTGCTGTCTGTTTTGCCCAACTATAATTTGTATTTTTGTAATGATAGGCTCTGTCGCATGCATAAGTACAATGCGCAACCCCAAATACATAAGCCGCGAATAAAGTATGACTATAGATCAGTTGCATATTATCAACTTCAAAAGCATTGCCTCTGCCGAGTGTAGCTTCTCCTCCAAAATCAATTGCTTTGTGGGACTCAACGGTATGGGCAAAACCAATTTCCTTGATGCCCTGCATTACTTGTCATTCGTCAGGAGCCACTTGGGCATTCCTGATACACTGGCAGTAAGACAAGGTCAGGAGATCGCTATGCTGGAAGGATTGTACTCCTCTCACAATGGTGACCAACGGAGCGTGATGCTTACTTTACGGCCGGGTAAAAAGAAGATACTGCGCAGGAATCAGAAAGAATACACCAAACTCAGTGAGCACATCGGGCAGTTTCCACTTGTGATAATATCTCCGCAAGACTATCAGCTCATACAAGGTGGCAGTGATGAGAGACGTAGGTTTCTGGACCAACTACTGTCACAGCAAGACGCTTCGTATATGAATGCACTCATCCAATACAATAAGAACTTGGTTCAGCGCAACAGCCTTCTCAAAAATGAGCACAAAGACATCGCCCTCATGGAGGTAATAGAGATGCAAATGGATAGATACGGCACTATGATTGCCTCCAAAAGGCGTCAGTTCATCCACGAGTTTATCCCCATCTTCAACGAATACTACGCTATCATCAGTGGGGGACACGAGCGTATCAATTTGTCATACGAAACACAGCTCACACCGGATGCACCCGTGCTTATGGAGCAGCTTAGGCTATCGCGCCCCAAAGATTACATCCTAGGATATACTACCCATGGTATACACAAAGATGAGCTGCTCATGACACTCAATGGCGAACTTATCCGTAAGGTAGGCTCCGAGGGACAAAACAAAAGCTTCCTGATCAGCCTCAAATTGGCGCAGTTTGCACATTTACGTAAAGATAATCCGGAGATCCCCATACTTCTGATGGATGATATCTTTGACAAACTCGACTCCGAACGTGTCGAGAGAATCATCAATCTGGTTGGCGGTAATGAGTTCGGACAGATATTCATCACTGATACCAACCGCAAATACTTGGATGAGATCATCCGAAAATGGAGTAATGACTACAAGATATTCCGTATCTACAATGGGGACATACACGAAGAGACAAGTCACCGTCTGTAACGTAATCACAACATTATGAAACGATCACGTACACTCAGCGTAAGCGACATAGTCAAAGCTTGGATGGAAGAAGAACCCACTATGCACGAGCACCTGAAGGAAACGGAAGCTATGGAAGTTGTGCATAATATCTTCGGCCCTCTCAAGCGCTATATAGCCGAGTGTCGCATCGTGGACGGGACTCTCACCCTTCGCCTTTACTCCTCTGCCATGAAACATCAGATATTACTTACCAAGGCCGATCTGATCCAACGCATCAATAATGAAATTGATGCAGAACTCATAAGAGATATAGAGGTTTACTAAGCCTTTTGATACAATAATCCACCAAAAGCTGGGTATGTAACGGTCTCATCAATGCGGATATAAAAGAGATTAAGAACTATAATACCCGGCTTTCGATATACAAGCCATTCAACCAATGAAAAAGACTGTTTCAAATCAGTAATTGATTCAGAACAGTCTTTATGGTTGTTATATATACTGAGACTGTTGCAAAAGTCAACAGTCTCATGGATTTTGGAGGCAAAGCCGACAAAAGACACTTTGACCGGGCAAAGAGGGTAAAGTGCAAGGCGCTAAGAGTGAGTGAACAGGGAGTTTACTTCAGGTAAATGACCAAGCGCGAAGCTCGCAAGCAACGAAGCAATTGGCCTGCTATGCAACGGTCTCATCCTGAGAAAGAGGGCTAAGGATGCTCCGTACGTATGAAGCGTGCCTGTAAGTCCAAGTCCTCTTCTATCAGGAACGTGAAGAAGGGAGCCTTAGAAAATACTATTCCTTGGTATATCCAGGCATCGAATACATATCGATGCGATGACGGTTGGGCTTCCAATGTCACCAGTGATCCTACACGGTATTCTCCCGCGCCATGCAATACACCCGCACCTTCGGGGTCAGGTGTAAGCGTGAGCATAAAACTATTGCGCTTACTGCTCATTTCAAAGCTTTGGGGAGTAGCAATATCGTGATATTTATTGGGCGTTGAGGAAGAGTTATTTTGTTCGTTGTCCATATTTATGCTTTTTCCAATGTCAATGCTAATGTATTATTTTTCGGTATAATCTTCAATTGGTTTTATCAATAGCACCATAGATTACATGACTCAGTATCAGTGAATGATGAGGCTATAGATAGAGGAGGAATAGATATTTGTGTAACAAGTCGATTTACGATAAGCTACAGCCGTCCCTCCTCCACCAACAAAACGATGCGCTCAGTAAAGGCATCAGTACTATCGTTGATAGGGTCATAACCTGTTTTGAGGCTGGCTCCGAAGAACCCCGCAAACATATTCCACCAAAAAGCCTTAAATCCGCCAAAGAATGCCTTCACGATATGATAGCTCGATTGGTTGCACTGTCGGTTTATAAGTTTGATGAGCAACTTCCCTTGCCTCAAAGTCAGTTTCTTCATCTTGGGCTTATACTCAGCGAGAAGTTCTTTTTCCACTTTTTTCAGATGTTCACGTTGCATCTTCTCGGCGGGCATCGTTTCCATGTACTCGTAAGTTTCTATCAGCGTCGATGATATTATCTTGGCATACGGCAGTGTGCGCTTCACATCTCGAATGAGTCGCCAGAATTCCTCTTTTTGTTCTTGAGTAAGAGCCTTAGCCTTATAACTTTTGCCATATACGGTCACAGCCGGCAAGGCGTTGATGTAGATAGTATCACCGTCGATCACCTCCATTTGCATCACTTTCTTGAGTGCTTCTGTTCTATTCTCATTGGATTGGGCTGCGACAGGCGCTATACTCCGTAATATGATCAAGCAGAAGACTAAGGAAGGAAATATATTTTTTAAACAGGTCAGATGCATATTATAATAAATTGTCACGGTTATGATTATTGCTTTCGAGATGCTAATTTATAAATATGTAACGGATTACGATGCAAAATCATGCATGAGGTCATAGGCTTTTTATGAAATCACGCCCCACTCTTCCTGTTTATGGTATATTTTATTCATCCTTTCCTTGAGAACGAGATGTTCCGGACGTGACATTTCAGGGTCAGTAGAGAGGATCTGCTCCGCCAAGTCCCGTGTATATTGTACCATAGCTCCGTCTCGAGCCGGATTGGCTATCTTGAGGCTTATCTGTTTACCGCTTTGCCGCGTACCTTCCAGCTCGCCGAAACCTCTGAGGCGCATATCTTCCTCCGCAATCTCAAAACCATCGTTGGTATCTACCATCACTTTGATGCGCCTGCGTGAGTCTTCCGACAAGTTATGACCGGTAACAAGGATACAATAGCTCTGGTCAACCCCTCTCCCTACACGACCTCTCAATTGATGCAACTGCGAAAGCCCGAAACGATTAGCCGCCTCTATCACCATCACACTAGCATTGGGTACATTTACGCCCACCTCTATCACCGTAGTTGCAAGCAATATTTTGGCTTTGCCCGTAACAAAATGCTGCATGTGCGCATTCTTTTCTTTGGCCTTCATCTTACCATGTACCCATGTGACTTCATATTCGGGAAAGACCTGACAATAGAGCTCATACCCCGCCTCGAGGTTTTTCAGGTCTTCGGTCTTAGACTCTTCTATCATGGGATAAACTACATAGACCTGGCGTCCCAACTCGATCTGCTGTCTGATGAAATTATATACAGGCACCATACTATTGTCGTAACGATGTATCGTTTGTATGGGCTTCCTGCCGGGGGGCAATTCGTCTATCACCGAGATATCAAGATCACCATATAGTGTCATGGCCAATGTGCGGGGAATAGGTGTGGCACTCATGATGAGAATATGAGGTAATACGGCCTGATTTTTCTGCCACAAACGGCTCCTCTGCTCTACCCCGAAGCGATGTTGCTCATCGATTACCGCCAAGCCCAGATGCTTGAAAATCACTGTAGGCTCAAGCAAGGCATGTGTCCCCACAATAATTTTCATAGAACCATCAGCCAAGGCGGGGAGCAACTGTGCTCTCTGCCTTGCGGTACTACTTCCCGTAAGTATCCCCACCTCCAGGCCTATAGGGCGTAACATCTCCTCCAATGCGGCATGATGCTGGCGTGCCAAGATTTCGGTAGGAGCCATGAGACAAGCCTGACAGTCATTGTCGAGAGCCAGCAACATGCTCAGTAGCGCCACAAGCGTTTTACCGCTCCCCACATCCCCTTGCAACAGGCGATTCATCTGCTTACCGCTCAGCGTATCTTGCCTGATCTCCTTGACCACCCTCTTTTGAGCTCCGGTGAGTTCAAACATCAGGCATTCGTTGTAAAACCTATTGAAATTGTCTCCTACATTGGTAAACACAATACCCTTGAACATTACCTTGCGCTCGTGTTTGAGACTTTGTAGCTTGAGCTGGATAAAAAAAAGTTCCTCGAATTTCAGCCTTTGTCGGGCAGCCTCCAGCAGACGTGCATTCTCAGGAAAGTGTATCTGTCGCACAGCTTCAGCGTAATTCATAAAACCGGTATGACTAAGGAGATATGCAGGTAATGTTTCTTCGAGATAAGGTGAAAGCACCAGCATGAGGGAGTGCATAATCTTTTGCATCTGCCTGTTGTTGAGCCCGATACCCTTCATCTTTTCGGATGTATTGTACATCGGCACCAAACCACCGGCCACCTGAGCAGCTTTTTCCTGCGGATCTATCTCCGGGTGTGCAATATTGTATATTCCGTTATACAAAGCCGGTTTGCCAAATATTATATAAGGACGCCCCAGTTGATAATTCTCTTCGATATATTTAAATCCCTTGAACCACACGAGCTCAATCACCCCCGTTTTGTCATGAAAGTTTGCGACAAGTCGCCTTTTGCGCCCCGTACCCATTTCTTTAAATTCGCGTATGGTGCCGCAAAGCTGTATATAGGGCATATCCGATGACATCTCACTGATAGTATAGATACGGCTGCGATCGATATATTTGTACGGAAAGTAGTGAAGCAGATCAAGGTAAGTCTCCACATCGATCTCTTTGGAAAGCACTTCGGCCTTCTTGGGCCCTACGCCGGTAAGATATTTTACGGAAGTATTGAGTATATCTGCCATAGATAGCCAATTTTGGTCTTGGATATCAAAGATCCTTGGGCAATAGATGCTCAGCTATGATAAGGTCTGTAGGCGTGGTGAGCTTGATGTTTTCCACATTGCTTTCGACCAAAGCGATGGGGTTGTCAAATGTATTCTCAAATACTGATGCGTCATCCGTAAAGAGTGGTTTATACTCTGTGTCGTATGCTTTGCTCAGCATATCCAACCGAAAAACTTGTGGTGTTTGTATAGCTATATAATCCGATCGATCTACCGCTTTGCTGACATTACCTTCGCGATGTCTGATGCTCTCCGTGATGGGGCGGTAGGGAATAGCAGCTCCATGGATGGCAGCTTGAGTATAGAGTTGCTCTATGGTTTGAACCGAAACCAGTGGTCGCACACCGTCATGCACAGCCACAAGGTCGCTATCACCGGTCTTCTCTCCCAAGGCCTGGAGACCGTTCTTAACGGATTGGAATCGAGTATCACCACCGTCAGCTACAATGTGGGGTACACTGAAGCCGTACTCATCCACCAGTTGCTCCCAATAATCTTGATGATCATGTGGTATTACCAGCACAATCTCTTCGGCCTGACGCTCGAATACGGCAAGCGTGTGCATAAGTACGGGTATGCCGCCAATAGGAATGAATTGCTTAGGCAAGTCCGTCCCCATGCGCAGTCCCTTTCCTCCTGCTACAATGATGGCATAACGTCTGGCTGTATTCATGACTCCTGTTCTTCTTCGTCCAACTTAGCCATCAGCTCTTCCAACTGCTTATCTGCCTTGGTAAGCTTGTCCCGGCAGAAACGAGTGAGATCAATGGCCTCCTCTACCAGCTTGGTAAGCTCATCTACATCCGGGCTTTCGTGCTCTATACGGCTTACTATAGCTTCGAGCCGATCAGCCGCTTCTGTATAGGTCATATTTTCTTTCATAATTACAAATATAAAAAATATAACGGCTCATGATTGCCACAGCCTGATGAATACTTTTATAAATAATATCATTGGCTCATAAAACGGACTTACAAGAGACCTACTCCCTTAGCCAATCTATACAGCCTAAGCTCCACCTCCTACATAGGATATAACTATCATTTTGTCAATTTCGGGGATAAAACATCGGACCATGTGTTCCCGCTTTGTACCTCTATGTTAGAGCTCTTGACAAAGGGGGGTACATGTTGTATCTTTGTGATTGCCCCATTTACATCCCACGAATTACATTACTACAAAAACAGAGTTATGACGATAAACACTTTACATCCTTGTACAGACAAGAGCTTATCCGTAGAGGGATATGCGGGGTGTGTGCATGCTGCTCGATTGCCATTCGTCACCTCCTATGGGGCAAGTCTTTGCCCCCTCAGTGAATGATCCAAGCCGGGGACTATCATACCGGGCATACCCGCTCTGATACTTCTGTACATTCCTTACTTAAACATCAACAATCCCGCATCTGACCCCTGTGACCTATCATAATAAGTCGGCTGATTCATCGTATAGAGTCAGCTGACTTATCGTATACGGACAATCGACTTATCGTATCAAGTCGGTTGACTTATCATAATAGGTCATTAGACTTATCCTATATGGATGGTGATCCTATTATGGTGAAATTTTGATCTCAAATTCTATCCTCACAAAATTGGTGTGTAAGATAAAGAAATAGAATAATGCCACGGCATATTTTGCCATTATTCATTTGGGAGAGAAAAGTATAGCCGCGGATTTATTTAGCACCTGTTTCAGGTCGATTCTGATACTCAAAATAGAGGATTCTTATTTAGACTTTGTATAAATAAGCCTATAATTGTAACTAAGACACGATAAATTCTGAGCCTTATCAAAAGTTAAGAAATTTATTTAATATCCTTGTGTATATACTGTTGCGTATTTCAAGGCAATTATAAGTGAAGGCGGTTTATTTTGACATTATGTCAGGATGATAGAGCATTTTCTGCAAAGTGTCAAATGTTAAGATTTATGCCACAAACCAGTATTTATCGCAAACATGGTACATGATGAGACCGTTGCATAGCAGGCAAATTGCTTCGTTGCTTACGAGATTTGCGCTTGCTCATTTACCTGAAGTAAACTCCCTGTGCACTCACTCTTAGCGCCTTGCACTTTACCCTCTCTGCCCGGTCAAAGTGTCTTTTGTCGGCTTGGCCTCCAAAATCCACAAGACTGTTGACTTTTGCAACAGTCTCATGATATTGATACATTATACTGGATAGCATCCATCCAAAAAACCCATAGTCTTCACCTAAGCATGGTGACGACTATGGGGAAAATAATAAGGCTCTATCGGCTTAGCAATAGAAATATCGCTCCACTATTCTGGCAAGCAAGCCGGGATCAGCTTTGATCTGTTCCCTAAGGTGTGCATCGTTGTAGGAATTGAGCTGTGTTTCGATACTATCGATAAGATCTTTGCTGAATACTCCGTACTCCTCATAGATACTACGGTCTTTTTCGAGTCGTAAAGCCGACTCTGCACAGGATGCAGGCAGACTGTCAAGATGCCCCAATCTATCGGTAAATTCACTCTTGTGAATATTGACATCTACATAAGTTGAACGAGCTATTTCTTCGGCATCATTCATTTCAAATCCATGACGTGCCGCACACACAAGTCCTGCCAATAAGAGATAGAGATTGGCCGAGCCATCAGGGCATCTGAACTCTATGGTTTGCTTGAATGAGTAATCTTTGGTGCATGGTTTCTCCTTCGGATTCACAATACGGCACATATCAGATTTACCGGCCCATCCCAGAGGCACACGTACCAAGGCAGAACGGTTGCGGTCGCCCCAACAGATAGTGGTGGGAGCCTCCTGATGCGGTACAAGGCGTAGATATGATGTAGGATTGGTATTACCAAAAGCCGTGAGGGATCCGGACATCGTCATCATACCCGCAATAGCTTTGCGTGCTATGGAAGTCAGTAGTCCTGCACTGTCGACATACATATTCTTTCCTTCTTCAGAGACAATCTTGGTATGTATGTGTAAACCGCTACCGGCTTTACCCACACTGATCTTGGGTGCAAAGGTTACATTGAGCCCCATACGCCAACCGAGCTCATACAAGATCCATTTTCCCAAAAGCAATTGCTCTACGGCCCTCTCCACATTGACTGGCAAGAATTCTATTTCGTTCTGTTCATAATTATGCGCATCCGTGCTGAAGTTTCCGACTTCGCCATGACCATATTTGATCTCTCCGCCACACTCGGCAATAAGCCTCATAGCATGCGTGCGAAAATCGATATGTTTGCTGAAAGGCCCCATCTCGTGATAACCTTTCTGATCTACGGCTGCAAAATCCGTCTCACGCGGACTGATCACATAATACTCCAGTTCGCCCATAGCATAGAACTTCAGACCTCCTGTCACTTCCTTGAAAGCATCATGAGCTTTTTTGAGAATATACTCAGGAGAGGTTTCCAAGGGTTTTCCGTCTTTGTCCATAAAAGAACAAAAGAAAGATATGGTGGGATTCTCTGCAAAAGGATCCATAAAAGCGGATGAGTATCGAGGTATCACATAGAGATCCGAAGATCCCGCTTCCATGAAAGAGAAGAGACTGGAGCCATCGACACGCTCACCTGCGGTGAGTACCTCGTCGAGGTAAGAGGCGTTGTGAATAACGAAGTTGAGAACTTTGAGCCTACCGTCGCCGGCTATGTAGCGAAAGTTCATCATCCGTATTTTATTGCCCATGATATAACGTATCATATCGTCTTTGGTAAAAGACGAAGGCGTCTTTTCAAGGAATTGCACAATGGGATTGATGGTGTAATTCATAATTTATACGATTGTTTATTGAGGTGGAAGCACCCTTCTGAGACTTTGATTGTGAGTGAAAGTCATAGTTGGGTCAAATAAGTTCAGCTAACACATTTTTCTGCGGAAAGGTAGCGATTTTTTTATTTATCACGGGCGTACTAAAAGCTTTTTTCGCAAGGTGGACAAAATTTGGGCGAAAAAAGATCCGATGATCATCAAGAGGATGATTGTGAGGCGCTAAGAAAAGAATGCCGTAGCACCTAAGAGTGCTACGGCATCACTAAAACAATATGGAAGTAAAAATCAAATCGTATCCTTACAATCTATATCCTAACGTAAGAGCTAAGTGTAGATCATTACGATCGGTTTTTATAGGAGGCAGAGATGTTACCTTTACGTCCTTGTCATTGATGGATGGGAACGAATAAGTATAACTCTTATTGGTGGTCCAAACCAAAGCCAGATCGGCAGTAAACTTAGGCGTAATACGGAAACCTACACCGGCAGTAATAGCACTCAACCCCTTGTCCAGGGTGTAGTGGGGTAATGTCCTGTCGATATAGACCTCTTTGGTAGCAGGTCCGTCTGTATTTTTTATCCTTTCGTCTTTGATAGGAGAAGTACGCATCATATATCCTGCACGCACTGATAACCTGTCTGTGGGTCTCGCTTCGGCTCCTATACGTAATGTATGCTGAGCTCCAAAGTCATCTTTTAAAGCCAGGTTGGTATATTTATACCCATCATTTTCGTCGGGAGACTTCAACTTTACATCTGCAAAATTGGTGTATTCATAATCAACACTAAGAAGTCCGTAACGGCCGAAAACATAAGACGCACTTCCCACAAAACGTCCGTTGGTAGTCAAATCAAAATCCGTAGAACCGCCATTGGGAGTATTAGCTTTGGTAAATAAATTGGTAGTGGAGGGCTCTACAGGAATCTTGTAGTGTGTCTCGGCATAACCGCTATACTTATCAGTCAAGCTATAAAACATAGGAGTGAAATAGGATAACCCGAGTTTAAACCCGTCGAAAGGCTGTACTATAACGCCTAAAGAACCTCCTAAACCTCCGCCGGTAGTCTTCTGGTAGTTCTCGAGATAGAGATAATCAGGCTTAACAAAAGACTCGTTGTAAGCTGAGGTGATCTCTCTATAGAAAGTGGAGTAGATAAACGACCCTCCGATATACACACGCTCGTCATAATTTGCTCCGAATGTAAAGTCGAAATTGGTTGTAGCACCTTTTTCGGTCAATACCATAGACGCTGTGGAGGGCCCTACAGGCTTACCTGCTCCCGCTCCATATCTAAAGCGTGAATAGTAAGGACCTCCCTTGTCTGTATCCGAGGTAATGAAACCGGCATCATACCCAAGCACCGGAGCCCATGGATATCTGCTGTATGCATCATCGCCCAAAAGGTCTTTTTTGGTAATACTATTGTATCCGCCGTTGCCCAGAGCAGTGAGGTTGAGCAAGCCTGCAAAATAATCACCTAAGGAATGGATAGACCCTGCGTTGTCGAAACCTCCTTTGATATCAATTTTCCTATCAAAAACAGCGTCTTTCTGAAGACCAAAGCCATAGGAAAAACTCCATCCGCTATAACTCCTGCGACTGCATGAAGCAAAACTGAAAGCATCGAAGTCGACACCTCCTTTGGTTTTGTCATTATTGCTTCCTGTCCATGACGACTTAAACTTAGTAGAGTAGGCACTCAGTGTAAGGCTCAAGTCCATAGGTGAACGCATCAAAGCAATACCTGCGGGATTTTGCTTGGTAGATGAGTAATCCCCTCCTAAAGAGCCAAATGCACCTGCCATACTTTGGAAGCGTGCTGATCCTCTCAATTCTTTCTGGGTGTTACGGATAGGGTCTGTCTCACTTTGGGCGTTGGCCATGGAAGGTAATGCCAAGCAAAGGAGTGCAAACGCACCCCATATGTTGATCTGCATATATATTCTTTTCATAGATTATCTTCTGTTATATGAACTACGTGCACTGGATGAATTGCTACCTGATGAACCTGAAGAGTTGCTGTTATTATAACTGCTGCGACTATTGCTCGATGATGAGCGGTCATAGTTGTATGATGATCTGGTAGAGTTAGAGTCATAGCTACGACTATTCACATTATTTCTGTTGTTGTAATAGTCACGTCTTGAAGAAGCTCTATTGTAATCAGACTGATAGTTATAATTATTGTTGCGGTTACTATTGTAATCATAAGTGCTACTGCGACTCTCCCATCCTCCGCGAGGTCTTGAATAAGAATCATTGTAGCGATCTATATTATCCCTGTTGTAGGAACCATTACCTCTATCATATCCATAACGGGGCGAAGTCTGACTGTGGGTGTAATAATTACGTCTCTCATATATAGGATACCCATTGTACCACCCATCATAAAAACCATTCCAATAACCACCATAATAGCCACCGTAATAGCCCCACGGTCTATAATAGAAATCGTAATAAGGGGAATAGAAGGGATCATAGAAAGGATCGTAATATCCCCATCCTCCCCACCTGCGTGGGTAGTAATTATTCCAATATCCGCCATAATATCCGGGACGATAATATGGACCATACCAAGAGTCGTACCAAGGATACCAATTATTACCCCAACCGAAGTTGAAGTTGAAATTAGTATTGCCCGAAGGCACCATGTAGTAGTCATATGCTCCTGCTGAAGAAATAAGCAACGGCTCTGAGCCATCTATCATAATTACATCAGGATTATGAAAGCGATCGAGTCTGGCAGAGTAAGTGCCGTATACCCTATTGTTCTTGTCAAAAGACAAAGAGTTATACCCCATTCGGGATAGACTGTCGATCTGCTTATCCGATAAACGTCTGTTGTATGCCTCTATCTGAGCATCAGTGGCATTGCTTGTTATTAAGACATTAGTATTGCTACCTTGGTTTTTTGCCAACTCTTCCTGCGCAAGACGATAACGAGCGCGCTCTTCTTGGAGCCTTTTCTCTTCTATCTTGCGATCTTTTTGCGCATCCTTGCGTGAATAATAAACATCATCCTTATAAGGATTGTCATTCTGGGCAAAAGCCAGTAAGGATGTCATGAACATCACTCCGGCAAGGAGTTTAAATTTATTCCGTTTCATACCCATATTGTTTTTAATCGATTTGAATTCCTTCTATATATATTAGACTTCCTTAATTACGGGAGTTTAATCTTTGCGTGTACTAAAATTATATATTTTTATCAAATATACAATTTTAAACATTTATATATTGCATCAGAAATGTTAAAAGGAGCATTTCTATACCATAACGGGAAAAGAAATGCTCCTTGTATACTTTTCTCGTATAAAATAAACGAGAAAAATAACATTTTACTGCTTATGAGTCATAATATTAAGCACATATTTATCTGTCTGCTCCATAGCTTCGCGGCCGATACTGGTAAGATTGTCTATTGACTTATCCACATCATCTTCCACAATACCTTCATTACTGGTTACCACCTGATGTTCCATTGCCAATAATGCAGAAAACATAGCAGAACTTACCCCACTGGAGACTTTCATACTGCAACTGGGCTTGGCTCCGTCGCATATCATGCCGGTAAGATTACCAACCATGTTCTTTATAGCATAGCTAATCTGCTGTTTGGTTCCACCCATAAGATAGGTAATACCACTGCTTGACCCTGTGGCAGCCACCACACATCCGCACAACGCTGAGAGACGCCCCAGCTTCTGTTTGATATAAATTACCATGAGGTTGCTCAACATCAGAGCACGTATCTTTTTCTCTTCTGATACCTTCTCGTCTTCTGCAAAACTCAATACCGGCAATGTAGCCGTGATACCTTGGTTACCACTGCCGGAATTGCTCATCACCGTAACGGGAGCTCCATCCATACGGGCATCACATGCAGAGCTGGTGTAGGTGAGCATATGTGTAAGAGCACTATTACCCAAATATTTTTGGCCTAATTTCCCTTGTATCATTCGGCCTACAGAGTGTCCGTATTTACCCTTTAGGGAGTAGTCACTGGCAGCTCTGTTGAGCTCGGCAGCCTCCAGAATAAAGCTGATCTTTTCCAAGGGAGCATTCAATGCAAAATCATAAACCATGTCAAAATTAAGGGTGATATCCTCGTCTTGTACCTCTTCCTCTGTTTCACAAGGCTCGTCATCATGTTTATCATGATCAAGATGCACCGGGACATTATTGAGAAGAAGCTTATGGAGTGCATTATGCTTTTTGCTAATAATGGCAACAGCATCATTACCTTCTTCGTCAGTCATGATAGCTTCGATATAAAGTTTGTCCACATCGCCTTCTTTAAGATCGACATGTATCATCCCTTTTTCCACAATCGCTTTGGCTTTAGCAAAGTCTTGTTGGCTGAAACCATCGAGGACTTTGAGATCTTTGGACGGATCCGCCACTACAGCTCCCAATGCTATGGCAATAGGAATACCTATCATACCGGTGCCCGGTATACCAACACCCATAGCATTTTTGAGCACATTAGCGCTCAACTTCACTTGGATATCTTTTACCTTGCCGGGCAAGATAGATGAAGCATATGCCACTGTGAGAGCTACTGCCACAGGCTCGGTACATCCCGTAGCCGGGACTACTTCTCTTTTTATTAGTTCAATAATACGTTCTTCAGTTCGTGCATTCATGATTTTTATAATTCCTTTCGTTTGTTTTTTATGCTAAGATAGATTCATAGTACCATTGACAAAGTCTATTCACACCTTCTTCAATTTCTATCTTATGATGCCATCCCAGTCCATGCAGTCTAGCAGGGTCGGTAAGCTTTCTCATTGTACCATCAGGCTTAGATGAGTCGAAAACGATATTTCCCTTATACCCCACAACCTGTGCAATGAGGCTGGACAATTCTGCAATGGAGATCTCTTTACCGGTACCTATATTGATATGGCAGTTTCGGATCTCATGCGCATCCTTCTGATATAAATCACTAAAATTCACCCTTTCCATGATGTAAACACAGGCATCTGCCATCTCTTCACTCCAAAGAAACTCTCTTAAAGGCTTACCGCTACCCCAGAGACATAGTTGGTGAGGGGATATCCCATAGTTGGTCAGGGCTTCGAGAAGGTCTTCGGGAGTAGCTTTCATAGAATCCTCAACCTGAGGAATAGGACGGCACAAAAGATCTTTTCTGATCATATCATAGTCTCTTTCCTTTACACATTTTGCCAGAAATATCTTTCTGATCATCGCAGGCATCACATGTGATGAGACAAGGTCAAAATTATCTTGAGGGCCATAAAGATTGGTAGGCATCACCGCAATATAATTGGTGCCGTACTGGATATTGAAGCTCTCGCACATCTTCAGACCGGCTATCTTGGCTATGGCATAGGGCTCGTTGGTGTACTCCAAAGGAGAGGTGAGTAAGCAATCCTCAGACATTGGCTGAGGAGCTTCGCGAGGGTATATACACGTGCTTCCGAGAAAAAGAAGCTTTTTGACGCCATGGCGATAACTCTCGCCGATCACATGCTGTTGGATACCGAGATTATTATATATAAAATCGGCTCTGTAGGTATTATTGGCCATGATGCCACCAACAAAAGCAGCCGCTAAAAATACGTATTCGGGGCGTTCTTCGTCGAAAAAGCGCTTTACCGCAATAGCATCCAAGAGATCGAGCTCAGTGTGCGTACGACAGATGATGTGAGTGTAGCCTTTGGACTTGAGGTTATTCACAATAGCACTCCCTACCAATCCTCTGTGACCTGCTACATATATCCTGACATCTTTCTTCATCATTTATTCGAAATAGTTGAGGATCTTATAACCGCCCTCTTTGAGATAAGCATCCTGCTTCATCAGTTTGACATCACATTCCACCATATCAGCAACGATATCCTTGAGTTCGTATTTAGGGAACCAACCAAGCTTTTCGTGCGCTTTGGTAGGATCACCCAGTAGCAAATCCACTTCAGTGGGTCGGAAATAAGCCGGATCTACAGCCACTACATCTTGTCCTATGAGCGTTTTTACTACGGGTAAATAGGATTCGCCTACGCACCGCACAAACTTATCTTCATTGATATAAGACAATCTGCCGGTCTCATGCACGCCTTCTCCTGAAAAAACAATCTCAAGCCCAACCTCGTCAAAGGCAAGCCGAGCAAACTCTCTTACCTCAGTGGTAATTCCTGTAGCTACGACATAGTCATCAGGGCGATCTTGCTGCAAGATCAGGTACATTGAGCGCACATAATCCTTGGCATGCCCCCAATCTCGTCGAGCAGAAAGGTTGCCCAAATAAAGCTTCTTTTGAAGACCAAGGGCAATACGGCTTACCGATCTGGTAATCTTGCGAGTTACAAATGTCTCTCCTCGAAGAGGGGATTCGTGATTGAAAAGGATACCATTGCTACAATGCATACCATAAGCTTCACGATAATTGACTGTAATCCAATAAGCATAAAGCTTGGCACAAGCATACGGGCTACGCGGATAAAAAGGCGTCATCTCACTTTGGGGAGTCTCACGCACCAAGCCGTAAAGCTCACTGGTCGACGCCTGGTACATCCGTGTTTTCTGCTCAAGCCCCAAAAGGCGTATAGACTCCAATATCCTCAAAGCTCCTAAACCTACTACATCACCTGTATACTCGGGACTCTCAAAGCTTACTTTGACATGGCTCATAGCTCCAAGGTTATAAACCTCATCAGGTTGGATTTCTTTGATGATGCGAGTAACATTCATCGAGTCCGACAAATCACCATAGTGCAGGAAGAAGTTCCTGTTACTCTCATGCGGATCCTGATAGATGTGATCCACACGCTGAGTATTGAATAGAGAAGATCGCCTCTTGATACCATGCACTTCATACCCCTTCTTTAGCAAATATTTTGAGAGGTAGGCGCCATCTTGACCGGTCACCCCGGTAATTAAAGCAACTTTCATCGGCTTGTATAGTATTTTCTTATTATTCTGTTATTGTTTCTTGCTCTACCTCCGGCAGTTCGTCAGATAGTATGATGCTGGTAGCCCCCAAAGTAATCACCTCTCCGGGTTCTATCCAAGCCCACTCTTTCTTTCCGAGAATGCGCCCGCCAACAAATGTACCCACAAGACTGTCATCATCCTTAACGGCAAATCTTTTAGTTCCGTCAGCTTTGGTCTCAGCCTTGATCACCGCATGGTGCCTCCCCATACTGGGGTCACCGGTAAGTACAGGGATATCCACATCCGTATCCTTGTTGCGTCGTCCTATATGATTAGCACCTTCGTAAATGGCAAATGACTGTCGGTAACCAAAGCCATTCTCAAGTACTATGATTTGTCCCAATACATTTCCCTTGCGAGAGTCATGTCCGGCAGTAGTTTTATTTACAGATGATTTTATCCGTGCTTTTATTTGTCTACCGCAACTCCCACACACCACAGCCAATTTACCATCGATCTTGGCTTGTTCCATTTTTTCATCAGAGATGATGATCTGCTTGTCACATTTGGGACAATGGATTACTTTCACGCTTTCACCTCCTTTTCATCAGATTTCTTGGTGAGGATTTCTTTGTATTTATCAGAATTGTTAAGTATTTCCAGAGCTTTCTCCACAGTCTTATCTTTTATGAGCATTTTCTTTACGGCTCCCTTCTTGTAATAAACTCTCGTCACTATCTCACTATTAATATAGTCTGTAATCTGAGGTTTAAACTTCTCAAGATCTCGGTTTAGATTCGGCTTGAGTTGCTCTTCAAGTTTCTTGATAGTCTCTTGAGCAGAGTCGAGATAGCCTTCAAGTCGAGCTACCTCTTTTAATTTTTCCAACATCTTGCCACTCTGCCTGTCATATTCAAATTTCTTATCGATGAGCATCTTCTTGAAGTCATCATAGTCTTTGTCAGTGATAGAGAATTGTTCCGGCTGGGATATATGAGGGTGCTTGCTCATATAGCCTGTGACATAGTCGAAAGCTATATTGTTGGTAGCAATATAAAAAAGCATGGTGGGCATAGAATCCGGCACCACGGATATATCCGGCAGTATACCACCCGCATCTCTTACCGGTCTGCCACCTGCTGTATGAAATACCTTTGTCAGGCTGTCAGGGGTAACGGTATTGGTATTTCCCTCTCGGGCTTCATGGTAGTCAATACGCTGTATGCACCTGCCACTGGGGATGTAATACTTAGCTGTTGTGAGTTTAATAACTCCACCGTATGGAAGTTGACGAGTGCTTTGTACGAGGCCTTTGCCATAACTTTTTTGTCCGATAACTACTGCTCTATCCATATCTTGCAAAGCGCCTGTAACGATCTCAGCAGCAGAAGCCGACTGACCATCTATCAACACTGTGATAGGAATCTCTGTGTCGACAGGCTTGCTGAATGTCTTAAAGATATTCTCGTCATTGAGGTCAGGACGTCCTTTGGTTGTTACGACCACCTTGCCCTGGGGGACAAATAGATTTACCATCTTTATAGACTCTTCGATCAATCCGCCTCCGTTGCCTCTGAGGTCTATAACCAGACCCTTGATCTTATGATTGGTCTTCAAGTCGTTGAATGCTTTTTTGAAAGCATCGGCGCTTTCTGAGGTAAAACTATTAAAGTTGATATAGCCATTATTACCGGGCAATACTCCATAATATGTTATAGGGTTTACCACCACTATACGTCTCTTGAACTCAAACAACCTGTCTTTTTTCTCAAAAGGTCTGCGTACAAGAATTTTAATTGTAGTTCCCGGCACGCCTTTCAAGGCTTCACTCACTTTTACGGTAGTGGTTTTTCTGAAATCCTTACCATCTATCTCCAAGATTACATCACCGGCCTTGAGCCCGGCTTTATCTGCTGCCATACCTTCGAATGGCTCATTGATCACAACGGTACTATCGGGTCTCTGGGATATAATAGATCCAATGCCTCCATACTCACCCTTAGTAAGGAGCTTGAGCTGATCAGTATCTTCTGCTGCAAAATACTCGGTATAAGGATCAAGACTGCTGAGCATGGCGTCGATACCTTTACGGCTCATCCTATCTACACTCACTGTATCTACGAAGTACCTGTTGATATTGCTCATCACAGAGCCAATTACATCAAGCGAGCGTATATAATTGTACTGGTTAGCAGACTCTTTATTCTCCTTTTTAGGAGTCGGGGTCTGCGCTGAAGAAGAAAGCATAGCTCCAAGTGTCATTAACACACAAAGGCTGATATGTCTGATATTCATATAGGATTTTTTCTTTCTGTTAATTAAGCAATAATACCTTACACCGCACTCAAAGCAATGAGTTTCGGGCTATAAAGTTACCAAACTTTTATAAGGTAACGTTTATTTGGCATATCTAAGTATTTATATTCTCCTCTTACTCCACATGATAAAGTTATATCGAGCATATAACAGTGCGGTTCTTACTCTTCAGCAATTATACCTCGACGAATAAGCTCCTTGACCGATGCTCCCAAAACCCTCACATCCGAAAGTGTTTTGCTACGCCATTCTACCTTCACGGCAGGGGTTCTGAAATACAGGGTTCCGAAGAGCTCCGAAAGCTTGGGTAGTTTCCATCCGCCTCCGGGCATCATAATATGTACAATATCTACCCCCAATTGCATCGTACACAACTGCTGGAGAAGAAACATCGGAGAGGGATCCAAGCCCAAGCGCTCCATATCCGCATACAATACCTCTCGATGAAAAGAAAGGTTGTGAGCGACCAAAACTTTACAACTCAGGACATCTTCAATGAATCGGTTATAAATAATAACGGCGTCATTACCCTCTGATAGCTCTCCTCTACTTATTCCACAGCATTGCAGGCTGTCCGTATCCCTGACTTCTTTTCTCATAATATAACTATGCTCATTCAGGCAGGAACCTTCCTCAGACAATATTTGCCATGACAAAGCAAGCAATACAGGAGTATTATCATGATCTGTATCGAGGTCTTCAGAGGCAATATCCGTAGTCTCTGTATCAAAAAGTAAATAATAAGGAGGTGAAGTACTATTTGTTTCTATACGGGGAACCAATAGTGATGACTCGTGCGCATTGAGGATATGAGCCGGCTTGAAGTTCTCTTGCTCGTATGCAGATATGTCTTTGCGACGGCTAAGTGCAAACCATGCAAATACCAGGACAAAAAGGATACAAGCGATAAGTCCCCAAAGTGTCATGATAAACCTCCTAAGGGATGAAACAGTTGATTATGATTGTAAGCAGACAAAAATGTAATTTATGTGGGAATTATAAATCCATAAATGTAGCATCCTTCTTTATCGCCGCGCTTACCCACGCTTTGGGGACGAAGAGCCAGTTAGCCGGATTTACAGGGTCAATTGTACCCTTACTCTCGAAATATTTCATGAGCAAATACATTTCGTCGTAGGAGGATGTCTCCAATACTCTTGAGGATAATGCCTCGCGGGGTATCTTGGCACCGTCTGTCATGTGACCACCACCGCCACCGCCACGATATGAATTGAGAGCCACACGGTAATGCTTGGCTGATTCAAACGGTTTACCGTCGGACATTTTGTGAATAGTTACACGCTCACCCACCGGTTTGGATACATCTACAATATAGTCTATACCCTGCGCCGCACTGAAGTTGAAGGTGGGGTTTTGTGTCTTATATTTATCCTCCTTCTTGGCATCAGGTCTAAAAAGAAGCAGGTGATCCTGAGCTGACTTCATTTCATTCGTCCATAACCCATAAGAATACTCAAGATAATCTTTAATCTCTTGCCCCGTCATGTCCATCACGTATAAGAAATTCGAAAACGGACAAAACTTAAAGAGATCACGCACATAGATATCACCGGCCTCCACTTTAGCACTCAAGGACAAAGGTGCAGCAAGTGAGATATCAGCTTTTCCTGACTCTAATTGCATATTATGGATTACGGACAAATATCCTGAGGCTCCAAACAAAGCATCTTTTCCATAAACCGTTTTTTTCAATTCACCAACTTTCTTGCCCAAAAACTGCGTCACCGCAGCCTCCTGCGTAATAAACTTAGACATAAAAGCTGTATCGGGGTCAAAAGCATTCAAGTCCGCAAAACCCGCAGTAATATGCTTTTCAATAATTTTATCTCCTTTTTTCTTAATCTGTATCTTGATATCCGAAGCAAAATCAACATGATTGGCAGGATTCATTAGCAGCACAGAGTCGCCGTTGCTGTTTTTCAGCCATCGCATATCTTTTTGGTGGTCATGCCCCAAAAGCATAATATCTATCCCCGACACCTCTTTTGCCAGTGTTTCTCCTGCATTTTCAAGATAGTGAGTATCCGTATTCTTCAGCCCTGTATGCAATAGTGCAACCAAAATATCAGGCTTGACTTCCTTACGTATAAGAGGAATCCAATGTTTTGCCGATTTTATAATATCTTCAAATTCCAATCCTGTCCACATTTTTTGGGGTACCCACTCAGGTATAGCCGGGGTAACCATCCCCACAACAGCCACTTTCACGCCATTGAAATCAAATGTTTTATACGGAGGGAAATAAGGCTTACGTTCAGAAGATTTCAAGCTGATTACATTAGCACCCAATACAGGGAAGTTACACTCCTTTACCCACCGATCATAGATTTCATGCCCCGGCTCTATATCATGATTACCTATACAAGCAGCATCGTACTTCACATAGTTCATTGCAGAAGCCATGAGATGCGGAGCCACCGTATCGATGTAATTGTAGTAATAAGCCGTAGGTTCGCCTTGCAAGATATCACCTCCGTCCAACAACAACACGTTTCTATTTTCTCTACGCACTTCCTTCATCATAGATGAAAGTCTTGCCAGGCTACCGGTACCCTCTTCATTATTAATGAAGTTTTTAGGGAAGACGTTTCCGTGCATATCTGTGGTGTGAATAATACGAAACTCCACCGAAGAAGTTTTGTTACAACTACTAGTTATAGCGCCTGTCAGCACCAGTGATATCAGGCACAGGATATGATAATGAAATGATCTCATAAGATTTCGTGTTTTTAATATTGGTTAAAGATATAAACTTAGAGATAGATAATCAATAAAAACCATAAAATTAATAGACATCAAAGTTACGGAATACCCCAAGCGTCCTCACAATCTGCTCATCAGAATGCCTTGCAGTACCACATTATCCCAATATTTGTGATGTCATACATCTTCATCAGATCGATGGTGCACAACAAACGAAATCAAAACGAAAACGAACCGGAAAAGCAAGCATAAGTCATAAAAATATCGTATATTGCCGAATCGTAAAAGAAAATACCACACGATTTTTTGCAAGACTAATCGAACCATATAAAACATAATGCATCATGAAATTTACGCTGGATAATAACTTGCCGCATTACCCACAGTTTATTGAGGGTATTAGGCGTGCACCCGACCGCGGATTCAGACTCACACCCGATCAAACAAGAACAGCTCTCAAGAATGCTCTCAGATACATACCGAAAGAGTTACATGCTGAGTTAGCTCCCGAGTTTCTTGAAGAACTCAAAACACGAGGCAAAATTTACGGATACAGGTATCGCCCCGAAGGTGATCTCAAAGCCAAAAGCATCGATGAATACAAAGGCAAGTGTATCGAAGGCAAAGCGTTTCAAGTCATGATCAATAATAACCTTGCTTTCGACGTAGCACTCTATCCTTATGAACTCGTGACTTACGGCGAAACGGGGCAGGTGTGTCAGAACTGGATGCAATACCGACTTCTTATCAAATATCTGGAAGAGATCACACAAGACCAAACGTTGGTTGTTGAGAGTGGGCACCCTCTGGGATTATTCAAATCCAAGCCCGAAGCCCCACGCGTCATCATCACTAACTCCATGATGGTAGGACTCTTCGACAATATCAAAGACTGGGAAATAGCCGCACAGATGGGTGTTGCCAATTACGGGCAAATGACGGCCGGCGGGTGGATGTACATCGGCCCGCAAGGTATAGTCCACGGCACTTTCAACACCCTACTCAATGCTGGACGTCAGAAACTGGGCATCAAAACAGGTGAAAACCTCGGTGGTAAGTTATTCGTATCCTCAGGGCTCGGAGGTATGAGCGGGGCTCAACCCAAAGCGGCAGATATAGCCGGGGCAGTATCCATTACCGCCGAAGTAGACAACTCACGCATCGATACCCGATACAATCAAGGATGGGTAAAGCATCGCACAGACTCTATGCAAGAAGCTTTCGACCTTGCCCATAAAGCCATGCAAACCGGAGAGGCTTGTTCCATAGCCTACCATGGCAACATCGTAGATCTGCTGGAGTATGCTCTTGCTCATCATATTCATATTGACCTGCTCTCGGACCAAACCAGTTGTCATGCTGTATATGAAGGAGGGTACTGCCCTGCGAGCCTTAGCTTTGAGGAGCGTACCAAGATGCTCAAGGAAGATCGCAAGCAGTTTTGTGACGAGGTAGACAAAAGCCTGCACCGTCATTTCAACGTTGTAAAAGCGTTGGTTGCTACCGGTACATATTTCTTCGATTACGGCAACGCCTTTATGAAAGCCATCTATGACAGCGGAGTAAAAGAGATTTCCAAAAACGGCATAGACGAAAAAGACGGTTTCATTTGGCCAAGTTATGTGGAAGATATCATGGGACCCGAGCTGTTCGACTACGGTTATGGCCCATTCCGTTGGGTATGTCTCTCTGGCAATCATGAAGATCTTATCAAAACCGATAGGGCTGCTATGGACTGCATAGACCCTGAAAGACGCGAGCAAGACCGCGACAATTACAACTGGATACGTGATGCGGAGGAGAATAAATTAGTTGTGGGCACAGAGGCGCGTATCTTATATCAGGACGCTTTGGGACGAATGAACATTGCACTACGCTTCAACGAGATGGTGCGGAACAAAGAGGTAGGCCCCATCATGCTGGGTAGAGACCACCACGATGTAAGCGGCACAGACTCACCTTTCCGTGAGACATCCAATATCAAAGACGGGAGCAATGTTATGGCTGATATGGCAGTACAGTGCTTTGCAGGCAACGCTGCCCGCGGCATGAGCCTTGTGGCTCTGCACAACGGTGGTGGCGTGGGCGTAGGCAAAGCTATCAACGGCGGCTTCGGTATGGTTCTGGACGGATCAGAGAGAGTAGACACCATCTTGCGTTCTGCCATGTTGTGGGATGTTATGGGTGGTGTGGCACGTCGCTCATGGGCAAGAAATGAGAACGCCATGAAGACAAGTGAGGAGTTCAACAAATCTCACGCCGAGGGCTATCACATCACAATGCCTTACTTGGTCGACGAGCACCTGCTGGATGAGGTCTTGTAAACTAAATCTCTCTATCTCTAAATAAATATTCAGTACAATCCAATCCGGTCCGGAGAAGTATTATCCTACCGGAAATATTTAAAAAACAACAAAATCATGGCATCTTTATCAAGAATCATGGAGTGCGTACCCAATTTCAGTGAAGGACGCGACAGAGAAAAAATCGAAAAGATAGTAAACCCTTTCCGCACCAGAGATGGGGTGAAGCTACTCAACTATAGCAATGACGAAGATCACAACAGACTGGTAGTAACCGTAGTGGGTGAGCCTGAGCCTCTCAAAGAAGCCGTATTGGAAGCAGTAGGTATCGCTGTAGAGCTTATAGACCTGACCAAACATCAAGGACAGCACCCGCGCATGGGTGCCGTGGATGTAATCCCATTCATCCCTATCCGCAACGTAAGCATGGACGAGGCCATAGGGCTCTCCCAACGTGTGGGAGAGGAGATCGGGAGTCGCTATGGCATCCCCGTATTCCTGTATGAAAAGTCCGCCACTTCACCACATCGCGAGAATCTTGCCGCTATTCGCAAGGGCGAGTTCGAAGGTATGGCCGAGAAGATACATCAGCCGGAGTGGCATCCCGACTTTGGGCCGGAAGAGCGTCACCCCACAGCCGGTACTGTAGCTGTGGGGGCCAGGATGCCTCTGGTAGCTTATAATGTAAACCTGAATACAGCCGATCTTGACATCGCCTCAGCTATCGCCAAGAAGGTGCGCTTTATAGGCGGTGGCCTCAGATTCTGTAAAGCCATGGGGGTAGAGCTTAGTGACAGACACATCACACAAGTATCTATGAATCTCACCGACTATACCAAAACATCCGTTTACCGTGCTCACGAGATGGTGAGAATGGAAGCCAAGCGCTATGGTGTAGAGGTAGTAGGCTCCGAAGTGATAGGCCTTGTGCCCATGATGGCGCTCATCGACTGTGCCGAGTATTATCTGGGTATCGAAAATTTCTCCGCTGACCAGATATTGGAATCACGCATGATGGAATAGCCATGAAGCCCGCAGACAACCTATTCATAAAGAACATCGGCCAACTCGTCACTTGCAGAGGATCTCATGCTCGCAGAGGCACGGAGATGGACGACCTGCAAGTGATCGACGGCCCTGCTGCTATCGTAGTGCGCAACGGCTTAGTCGTTTTTGCAGGATCGATGAATGACGTGGACAAGCACCACGTCATAGGGTGTCATGAGTATGACGCCCATGGCGCATGTGTACTGCCGGGTTTCGTAGATAGTCATACACACCTGGTCTTTGGGGGCTACCGTGAGGATGAGTTCCAGTGGCGACTCGCAGGCGACTCTTATATGAGCATCATGCAACGTGGCGGCGGTATAGCCAGCACCATGCAGGCTACGCGCTCCGCTACCGAGGCCGAGCTATTCCAGGGAGCCGGCAAGCACTTGCAGGCTATGCTACGTATGGGAGTCACCACCGTTGAGGCCAAGAGTGGCTATGGTATGGAACTCGACACGGAGCTCAAACAACTTCGGGTGGCACAGAGGCTCAATACCGCACAACCGATAGACATATTCTCCACATTCATGGGGGCGCACGACACTCCTCCGGAGTACAAAGGGCGCGAAGATGAGTTCATCGAATATCTGTGCAAAGAAGTATTGCCTGCCGTGGAGCGAGAGCAACTGGCTCAATGCTGTGACATATTTACGGAAAAAGGAGTGTTCGATCACGACCAGACACGCCTCATGCTCAATGCGGCCAAAGCACACGGGCTCCAAATAAAAATGCATGCCGACGAAATCGTTCCCTTTGGCGGAGCTGAGTTGGCAGCCGAGCTGGGCTGTCTCTCTGCCGATCATCTACTACAGATTTCCCCCGCCGGCATCGAAGCTCTGGCACATAGTAACACCGTGGGCACCTTACTGCCCTGTACGGCTTTTAGTCTCAAAGCAGATTATGCTCCGGCACGTCGCATGATAGACGCCGGCTGCGCCGTAGCGCTGGCATCAGATCTCAATCCCGGTAGTTGCTTTTCCGCATCTGTTCCGCTCATGTTTGCGTTGGCTACCATCTATATGGGTATGACTGTGGAGGAAGCTGTAACTGCGTTTACCATCAACGGAGCTGCGGCTTTGGGGCTAGAGCAAAGCATCGGTAGCATCGAACCCGGCAAGAAAGCCGACTTCGCTATTCTTCATTATCCGTCATACAAATTCCTCTCCTATCACTTCGGCATGAATCTCGTAAAAGCCACAGTGAAAAACGGAGTAGTGTATGATTTTGGATGAAGGGTAAATACTATTCAAGCTTCGTAATAATTAATAAAGTATACAAAGAATAAAACAACAACAACCAATAAAATGAATTTGACAGAACTCACCGTATCAGGTTTTCTGGGCGAAACAGCAGGCCAGGAGCCTGTGCCCGGAGGTGGTAGCATCTCAGCTCTCAACGGAGCCATAGCCGGTGCTTTGGCAGAGATGGTGGCAAACCTCACCATAGGCAAAAAGAAATATGCCGAAGTCGAAGACGAAATGAAACAAATAAGCTCCAAAGCCGATGCAATCTACAAGGAGCTTGTGCTGGACATCGACCGCGACAGCGAAGCGTACAACTTGGTTTTCGATGCTTTCAAACTCCCCAAAGAGACAGACCAAGAGAAAGCTCACCGCTCCGAGCAAATACAGCAGAGCACCAAGCAGGCTGCTCTGGTACCTATGGAGGTAGCACGACGCACACACAGCCTTCTTGATCTTATCGAACAAGTGGTGGCAAAAGGTAATCAGAATGCCATTACAGACGGTTGCGTAGCCATGATGTGTGCACGCACAGCCATCATCGGGGCACTGCTCAATGTGCGCATCAACCTCACTTCGCTCAAAGACGAGCAGTTTGTGAGCGAGCTCAAAGCCGAAGCGGACCGCCTCGAAGAGGATGCTGTGAAGAGAGAAAAAGTGATCCTCGAGCACGTCAAAAATACATTCTAATCAAACCCGGAGCAATCATCGGCAGCAACCATCATAAGAGGAAGCTGCTTTATTGCTCCGGTTCTTCACACCACATGATACAATGAAAACATATAATTTAGGCACCGAACAACTCACCTTAGACTTCCTCAAAAAATATCTGAGTGCACCATGCCATCTCAAACTATCCAAAGATGCCGTAAAACGTATACATCACTGCCGGGAGTATCTAGATAAGAAAGTAGCGCTTAGCGACAAACCTCTCTATGGTATCACCACGGGCTTTGGGTCACTTTGTTGCAAATCCATCTCAGCAGAAGACCTCACTCGCCTTCAGGAAAACCTCGTCAAGAGTCATGCCTGTAGTTGCGGCACAGAAGTGCACCCTGATATCGTGCGCCTCATGCTCCTCCTCAAAGCTTATGCTTTGTCGCTCGGACATAGCGGAGTACAACTAGTGACGGTAGAGCGTATGCTCGATTTGCTCAATCTCGATATTGTACCGGTCGTTTACGACAGGGGTTCACTCGGAGCCTCGGGCGACCTCGCTCCCCTGGCCAATCTCTTTCTCCCTCTCATAGGCGAAGGCGAAGTATATTATAAGAACGAAAAGCGTAACGCCGGAGAGGTACTCAAAGAAGTAGGACTGGAGACGGTGACACTCAAGAGCAAAGAAGGGCTAGCCCTGCTCAACGGCACCCAGTTTATGAGTGCACATGGGGTGTATGCCCTCATCAAAGCCGAACGTATCGCCCAGGCAGCCGACTATCTTGCGGCTCTCTCTTTGGAAGCATTCGATGGTCTCGAAGCTCCTTTTACCGAGCAACTGCACACCATACGCCCTCACGAAGGGCAGATAGCCGTAGCTCGCCATATGAGAGAACTACTTCAGGGAAGCAAACAGATCAGTCGCCCCAAAAAGCAAGTGCAAGACCCCTACTCTTTCCGCTGTGTACCACAAGTGCATGGAGCCAGCCGCGATGCTATCAACTATGTCAAAAGCGTAGTAATCCGTGAGATCAACTCCGTAACGGACAATCCCACTGTTTTCCCCGACGAAGAGATGATACTTTCGGGAGGTAACTTCCACGGGCAACCTCTCGCCATCGTTTATGACTTCTTGGCTATCGCTCTGGCCGAGCTGGGTAATATCTCCGAGAGAAGGGTAGCTCAACTGATACTGGGGCTACGCAACCTCCCCGAATTCCTTGTTGCCAACCCGGGGCTCAACTCCGGCTTCATGATACCGCAATATGCTGCCGCCTCTATGGTCAGTAAAAATAAGATGTACTGCTACGCTGCATCCAGTGATAGCATAGTCAGCAGCAACGGGCAGGAAGACCACGTGAGCATGGGTGCCAACGCTGCTACCAAGCTACTGCCTATCATAGACAATCTGGAGCATATATTCGCTATAGAGCTGATGAATGCGGCTCAGGCGTTTGAGTTCAGGAGACCTGTCAAAACATCCAAGACGCTTGAGGCCATGCTCGCCGCATTCCGCAAGGAGGTGCCCAGAGTGGAAGACGATGTAGTGATGTACAAGCAGATACAACAAAGCGTAGAGTTTGTCCGCTCATACAAGTTCAACAAATAGCAGTGCTGTATAGCATAGTGGAACTTCTTTACCAATAGCAGCATTTACCTTAGCAGAAATACACAGGCACGTCCTCAACAGGAGGCACAATAGATCCCCCCCTTTCTGATCTGTAACCAATGGGCATGCCACATACCCTCGTGCTGATATGCAAGCATAGGCCCAATACAGATTGGTATATTGCTCGAAATTACGATTATAAACCTTACTACGGATCCATTCCGAATGATGGGGAAGAAGTCTTACGGCACTTAACGTCGGGGGCTTCTTCTTTTTTTCATCCAAGCCTGAAGATATCACCATAGACCTTGGGGAGTACCTTTGGGGATGCTCTCTTTAAGGGGGCCAACCTTTGCAGCACCTACTAACTTATTGCTGTTCCCTCAATCTAAAAAAGACGAGGCTGTGAATCTCCGGCCCTAGCATTTGGATAGTAGCCTGTATTTTAGGCATAAGCTCCACTCCGCTCCCTACATAAGCCGTGCTGTAATAAAGAGGTTGTGTATGCCACCTATAATTTGAACGTGGGAGTAAAGCCAACCCATAATACGATATTTGATCTCTTCATTGTAAAAAGGTTACATTGTTGTAGTAAGATCCCGAGATTTAATATAACCTTGAGATTACATATATAATATAATTCCAATCGTAACATCTACAGCTATGAAGTGGCATTGTGGACCTTGACCTTCGAATTTAAACAAATGAACTACAAGAAAATTATCCATTCTAAAACAACTATTATAGTACTGCTCACTTTAGTAAACTCTATTTTCTTTACAGTAAACAAACCATCTTTTAGAGTTAAAGACATCCTTTGGTTGTGGATCATATCATTAGTAACAGCACTGTATATACCCTCTAGAGCAGAAAAAATACATGCTCATCTCTGTAAATCCACCGAAAAAGAGAAAAGCAATTTCTAAACCAAATCGCACCCTGTATGGGAGCGTAATAGATATTCATAATCACTACGTTATGCAACTGTTGTTTTATGATCATAGCCCACAGGCTACCTTGTCACAGATGAGGCACCACTGACCTCATGCAACTGTAGCGCATCCGTTTTCCATTGAATAGAGCAAGATATTACAGACAAAACAACTGAAAAGGGCTCCATTCAATTTGCAATTATTAACATTAGCCCAAATACCCACAAATCATTGCAACAGTATTTAACCCTACGGGGGATAGACTATTATTAAAAAACAGACACCGAAGGAGTAGAAGTTTCAAAATAAATCTGCTAACTCCCTATTTGATTTCAAGTTCTGAGGGTAAGTAAAGGTCCTTAATACAAGATTTTAATGTAGGATGAAGGTACTGTAGTGATAGGGCAAACGCTCTGTGTCTTAACTAAAACGTTGCAGTGTTTTAGTTAAAACACCAAAATAGTTTAACTGTGATATTGCGGTACTTTAACTGTAATAGATCTGTATCTTAACTAAAATGTTGAATCATTTTAGGTGTAAAAGGTGAATATTATATCAATAGAAAGGGGATAAATACTCACAGCTCGAAAGCAACAATAGCTTCCGAGCTGTGAGTATGTTTATAGGTGATGACTCCTTATATAATGGTGAGATAACGTAGACTTATGAGAGACCTGCAAGAATGAGACTACGTTGGGGGCACAACGTCACAGGATGTAAAGCCTTGTGCATGTAAAAACTGAAATAAACAAACAAAAGCATGCAAATACCGTACACCTCATATATACGGGATAGAGGTGTGGAGCTTCGGTTTGGTACTATAACAAACTGGGCTCCATTACAGATGATGCAGATGCAAATGAATATGGAGAGGATAATAAAATAAACAATCATGGCGTGTGAAATAAAAAAATATACTCCTGCAAATATACAATGACGAGCCCCCCGCTGTCAAGCTAATCTATACACATATCTCAACGATTTAACATACTTTTATTCAATTTATTGCATTGTATCCTCGTTGTTTTTTTCGTATCTTTATATATGTAACTTAACATTTTCAGGCGTCATAAAAGATGCACGTATCGCTAAGCGATTATATTTCGTCTTGGCAGCAATGACACGTCGTGTGGACGGGGTCATGAACAGTTGTTTTAAGAATCATGCAGAAAGGCAGGGGGCTTATCGACTCCTAAATAATAAAAGATGGAAAATGGATCAGTTTTTGGACTGCGTTACCGCAAATAGCGCACAATGTTGCAAAGATCTTAAGCATGTGCTTTGCATTCAGGATACTACAGAGTTTACTTTTGATAATATCAGTGGCAGATTAAACCCTAATGACGAAGATTATGGGTATGGAACCAACAAGAGTTCGGAGTACAGCATCTTTGCTCATCCTTGCTTGCTCTTTGACCCTGAGACGGAAACCCCTATGGGTTATAGTTCGATTGAGTTGTATAACAGAGATCGCAAAGACGCACGCCAGAAGAAACAGCTGCGTAAAAAAATTGGATTTAATGAGAAAGAATCGTCTCGTTGGGCTGCATCGGCTAAAATGGCAAACGCAAATTTGCCAGAAAATTTACGTAAAACCATGGTGGGTGATCGTGAGAATGATATCTACACCGTCATGAGTAAGACGTTGGAAGAAGGATGTGATTTTCTGATTCGCTCCATTCACAATCGGCTTCTCGAGGGAGATTCAAAATCTAAAAAAGAACGTATCATCGAATGGTTGGATAAACAACCGGTTAGTTTCAGTTGCACATCCCAGATCACTAGGCAAAATGGGCGTAAACCTCGCAAGGCGTTGTTCGACGTCAAATATGCACCAGTCACTTTCGGCAACACAGGTAATGGTAAAGACGATGTTTCAAAGAGTATTAGCTGCCACTACGTTCATGTCAGAGAAGATGCCGGTAGCGTTCCCGAGGGTGAAAAGCCTATCGAATGGCGTTTGCTCACCTCGCACGAAGTAAAGAGTAAGGAAGATGCACTCCGGATTATACAGTGGTACAAGTATCGATGGCATATCGAAGAAGTCTTTAGATTAATGAAAACCAAAGGCTTGGGTATTACCTCTGCCCAATTAGAAAACGGTATGGCGATGAAAAAGCTTATGGCAATGGGGTTCTATGTTGTGCTAAAGTGTATGACTCTAAAGAAAAAATATGACACTGCCAATGAGAGCGTTTCATGTAATCGACTCTTTACAGAGGAAGAGTGCGAGATGCTGCATCTAGAGATGGAAATGCTACATAAAGAGTCTCCTCGATCAAAAGATGGGAATAATCCTTTTCGGGAAGATTCGTTAGCTTGGGCTTCGTGGATAATAGCCCGACTGGGATCATGGAAAGCTTATGTAAAATCTGGCGGACCTCCAGGATATAATACCATGTGCAAAGGTCTAAAGGTTTTCCATGAGCACCTCACTGTACTATCTTTCATGAAACAAAAAAATTAAAAGATGTGTATAAAGATTAGGCTGTCAAGAGGGGTATGCTAAAAAATGTAAACACCCCATGCTACAGATAACAAAAACTCCTCCGTCTCAATGCAGAAACGGAGGAGCAATAATATAGAGCGGATCGGTTATGCTTTGTAAGTTAGTGGCATGGAGTAGCTTTTCCTGATGCTTCTAAGCTTGTGACATAAGGCCGTAGCTTCACTTGTATTACCACTTTTGCTTTGCAATAATTTTTCGGCCTGCTTAATTGTATTTACAAATTCAACTCTGCGAGGATCTTTGGGTACCAAATAATCTTCTTGACCGTGATAATAAGCGTCTTTCATTTTGGCGAGAGCGACTTCCGCTCGCAAGGCCACAATACCAAAATCTTTTTTCTTATAAGGACCTTCTTGGGCTTTAACACGATATCCCTCCATAGCCAATTGACCATATGTTACACGTTGATTTTTTTCGAAACCTGTACCATCGTAACCGACTGAACAAACGTAGTTTTCATTATCAAATTTGTCTATGAAATAAATCTTTTTATCACCAAAAGCTATTTGCTTCCATAAATATCCTTCTTTAGCGGGACGATTAAGCTTGTAGATAGTTTGCCTATTACTTCCATCGAAATAACTTTTATAAATGCACATATCAGTCATAGACAAATAATACCAGTATTTATTTATGTAAATAGCTTCGGTTTGATTTGGATTTTTACGAAAGAAATAGTTATCATTCTCAAAACGACGGCTGTTTGCAGCAGGAATCTTAGGAAATTCAGTTGCTCTTACATGCTTGAGTTCATCATAAAATCTACTATCGGATGTGAAAGCAAATTTACATACAAAGTCGGAAATTGGGAATGATCCACCGGAATCATCCCATGTAAGATCCATATTGTACCACTGCCCTTCAATAAAAATTCTATTCCAGACATGTCCTAAGTTCTCATAAAGACTACTGCCACGTATATAATCGGTACGAATACCAAGGTTTTCCATCAACATACAATATGCAAGACTATAACCTTGGCATACAGCTTTCCCTAAAACGAGAGGCCCTAATAAATCGAAAGGATGGTCAGCAAAGCTATATGATGTTCTTTTGGTAATCTGATATCCTACTGAATAAGCAATTTCTACATCAGACATCCCCTCAGCCAAGGAGGCATAGCACTCTTCCATGCCCTTCTCCACATTATTAGCCCACTCACGTATCTGATTCATTGGGACCTTAGACTCAATCCGGTATTTGTCAACCAAAGAATGATCGGATTCCTTATAAACTACAGAGAAACTACCATCCGTTTCTATATGAAATATAAAAGGATACTTTTTGACAAATTTTGCAAATAATTCTTCGCTTTCTGAAAGGGTGCCTTCCTTAGCCTCCATCTTTATATTCAAGTCTCCCACATCACATGTTTCTTGTCCTCTCAATGCCGCGTTTGCCAATCGACGAAATAAAGTTTCTTCGCGTGTCAAAGCTGAGTCATGCTCATCTGAAGTAATAGAATCTCCCGATTGTTTCGGTGTTTCGGGATCCTTCTTTTCCGGGTCTTCTTTTGCCTGTTCTTTGGCAGGCTCTTCAACAACAGGCAATACGGGCACATCTTTATGACATGACCAAAGGCTTAATAAAGCAAATAGAATAAATATTTTTTTCATGTTACAAAAGTACTAAAAAGTTGTTTGGTTTAAATATAACACATAAAGATAATAGTTTAGCCTTAAAAAGCCTATATAAAAGGACTAAGGACTGTAACAGCGGTAAATGATAAAAATGAAATCGGGCAAGACAGCCTCTCAAGAAAAGATTGCTCTATATATTTGATATTAAATCACAATTGAGATTTTGTAGAAACAAAACGTCAGAACATTTGGGACTTTAGGGAATAATTATTTACTTCAATGTCTATATGAAGCACCGACTTAGAGTCGTTTATATTATAAAGGTATTAAAAGGATCATAATGATGAAAAAGAATCTATTACTTAGGAGTATGTTCGTCCTCACGGCTGTAGTATTGAGCTCAATGTTGCTGACCTCTTGTGACAAGAAAGACGAACCAAAGAAAACTACAGAACTAACCGGCAAATGGGTGTTGACTGATGGAGACACCAGTGTCCCCCAGATAAAAGAGCTGGTTATGATGTATTTCAAGAAGATGCAAAAGATGCCGCCGCAAGTCACTTTTGATTTTGTAACGCCTACAGAAATGAAGATCGATGCTGTACCTTACGGTACGCCACTTTCTCCTAAAGAGCATAAAGGGCTTAGTGTAACATACAGCTATAAGGAGAATGGGATGCTTGCACTCAATATTCCCCAAAGCGAGGGAGCGGCAATGCCACTGAATATGGGACAAGTAAAAGTGTCGGAAACAGAGCTTACCACTTATGCCAAGTACTCGGTGAAAGAACAGATTATGCTAAAGATTGTGCTGGAAGCACAAAACAAAGCATTCCTCGAGAAAGCCGCCAAAGAGCACATCGAGATACCCAAGCTCCCTATAGTAATCACAGCGGATAATCTGCCGGAGCTCATAGATAAGTTGAGTAAAATTAAAGATGGTGTTGATTTTCTCGCCCGCACAATGGTATTGAATATACTGACCAAAAACATCAATGAGAATAAAGAGCTAACGATAAAAACAAAGTTTATACCCGTAAAATAAAGCTGTCAACTTATTGACGAACCCATTGCAAAACTACCCCAACCCATGGTGCGATAGCCAATGCTTATTTACGAGACGATGATGCCTCCACTAAAAAGCTTAGCTGCCACAACTCTCCTAATAACAGAAGAAGAAACATCAGCTATTACAGGGGATATATCAAGGTCAAGGAAAGGTATACGCAATGAGGCTAAACTCTCAACAATACAGAACAAACCCGATGTACGCCATAGCAGTACATCGGGTTTGCATTGATGTGACAGAAGGAACTCTACCTCAGTATGCCTTGAGCTTTTCCTTGAGAATAGCATTGCGCTTGTCCAAAGTAGGATAACCTCCGTTCATCGCTTTTTCCCAAGTACCGTAATTGGGATTGGGCAATACGATGAATTTCTTTCCAAACTCGGCTCGTTGCTTCACAACACTCTCATGCCTCATGGCTTCTGTGCCGTCATCATAGACATGATCGAAATCGCCAAGATTGTCTCCCAAAAGCAAAACGATATCGTACTTGGAGAGAACAGCATCACGACGTGACTGTTTGTTGGACGATCCCTGACGGAGAAGCAGATGCTGATCATCTGTCTGCGGAAATCCGAATTTCTTCAGATTCTCCAACGTACCGGCTCTATCAGCCTCCGATCTATTGGAGATATAAAATACTTCTACACCCTTGCTGTGGGCATACCTAAAGAAATGCAAAGCTCCGCACAAGGTATCGGCTTCAGCTCTCCGGCACCACTCATTCCAAGACTTTTCTTCATAATCTTTGCCCAGTAATGCCTGATGCACGCTGTTGGGAGTATTGTCCAGCATAGTCTCATCAATATCCGTTACTACGGCCAAAGGTTTGGACGCCAGATTTTTCTCTTTCTCTTGCAAAGCTTCGTTTAACCTCAGCTCAGCAATGTTATAAGCTTGCATGCACAGAGCCTTATACTCGGCAGAGCGCTGTATCCAGGCGGAGCTGTAAAGCTTACCTCCCAATACAGCATTGTCGGGTGCTTGAGTGTGGGTGTTGATCATGTGCGAAGATGTACTGCATGCAGATGTAAGCAGTATGGTGGCACATGCCGAGATGAATGTAGTTTTATTGATTTTCATAAAGTTGATTGTATTAACTGTTTCTATCTTGTAGCGCAAGCATTACGATGATTCCCCAACTAATAAGGGAACCGCTGAACTTCTATTTGCTCTCTTGAGAATGATGCTTCATGTAGCACCCGCGACACAAAGGACGATATTCATTGAGCTCCCCCAGCACTACCTGCTCTGTAGCTTCAACGAGTCTGTATGAATAGTTGGCAAGACGACCACACTCCACACAAATAGCATGTACCTTGAGAACGCTATCGGCGATAGCACATAATGCCGGCATGGGGCCAAAAGGATTACGTCGGAAATCCATATCCAACCCCGCTATAACCACACGAATACCCTGATCAGCCAATTGCTGCACGATGGAGACAAGACCGTCATCGAAAAACTGCGCCTCATCAATACCCACGACATCGACTTCGGAACACATCAGAAGGATATTGCCGGAATTGTCCACCGGTGTGGAGTCAATAGTATTGCGATCATGAGAAACAACTTGCTCTTCGTCATAACGTGTATCTATGGCGGGCTTGAATATCTCTACCTTCTGGCGAGCTATCTTGGCACGGCGAAGTCGACGAAGGAGTTCTTCAGTTTTTCCGCTAAACATAGATCCGCAAATGACTTCTATGCTTCCTCTCTTAGATACACTGCCACAAGCATTATTCTCAATAATATAATGATCCATGGGATAAAAAAAAGATTGATTACAGGTTTAACTTAATACGGATAATAAACGCGAACCGTCAGCTTGCTCCTCAATGGCTATCTTGACGGCATCGTGGGGCAAAATATCTTCTAAAACCTCCGGCCACTCAATAAAACAAACACAACCGCTTTCGAAATAATCCTCTGCACCAAGATTGAGTGCATCGGAAAGCTTGTTGAGTCTATAGCAATCGAAATGATAAATGAGTTCGCCCGAATCCTCGGAACGGTATTCGTTGATAATAGAAAAGGTGGGGCTATTGATAACATCGGTAACACCGAGTTCCTCGCACACCGCTTTTATAAAGGTAGTCTTGCCTGTGCCCATGGGGGCATAGAAAGCAAATACATCTCCGAGAGGAAGTACCTCTCGGATGAACTCACGAGCCGACTCACGTATAGTATCTGCGGACTCGATTTTTATCGTCTTTGACATAAAACGCTACTTAGGTTGCATGGTGATAATTGGGACTAACATCTCCTCCATAGAGACGCCTCCGTGCTGGAATGTGTCTTTGTAATACTGAACGTAGTAGTTATAATTGTTCGGATAAGCAAAGAAATCATCATTCAAACAGAATACAAATTTATCTGAAATATTGTTTTGTGGCAAACCGATCTTAGCAGGATTACTGATTTCAAAAACTTCTTTAGGATTAAAACCTAGACTTTTACCTATCTTATATCTCAGGTTAGTATTGGTATTTTTATCTCCAACTATTTTCACCGGATTTTTGACACGTATGGTACCGTGATCGGTGGTAAGTATAACACGGTATCCCATCTCGGATATGCGCTTGAAGAGATTGTAGGTAGTAGAGTGCTTGAACCAGCTACGCGTGAGGGATCGGTATGCAGCTTCAGAGCTGGCAAGCTCACGGATCATCTTGCTTTCGGTGCGGGCATGAGAAAGCATATCCACAAAATTAAGAACTATGACATTGAGCGGAAACTCCTTGAGCTGGGATATATTTGCCAGCAATCTTTCACTAAATCGTGTCTCATATACCTTATTATAAGAAAACTTATAAGGCTTGCGATATCTATCGAGAAGTGTCCTGATCATGGGCTCTTCATTGAGATTCTTGCCCTCCTCACTTTCTTCATCAATCCATAGTTCAGGGAACATCTTCTCTATATCCAAAGGCATAAGTCCTGAGAAGATGGAATTGCGAGCATACTGAGTGGCCGTAGGAAGAATGGAGACGTAGAGATCTTCCTCGAAGGTATAAAACTCACTGAGCATATCTTTGACGGTAGCCCACTGGTCGAGACGAAAATTATCAATAAGAATGAAAAAAACTTTCTCGCCGTTATCCAGCAAAGGAAATACTTTGTGCTTGAACAAATCCGGGCTCATCACAGGTTTGTCCTGCGAGGCGTTTAACCAACTTTCATAATTATTCTTGACAAAGCGGCTAAACATGCGTCCTGCCTCGGCCTTTTGCATCTCAAGCAAACTACCCATATCTTGAGCATTCTCTTCCAGCTCAATCTCCCAATACACAAGTCTCTTGTAAAGATCTTTCCATTCGTCCAGCGTGAGAGTATCACTTATCTGGGCACCAAGGCGGGTAAACTCCTGGCGATAGTTTTCCGTAGCTGTTTGGGTGAGGATGGTGCTTTGGTGGAGGTTTTTCTTGAGAGAAAGAAGGAGCTGATTGGGATTGACCGGTTTGATGAGATAGTCTGCTATCTTACCGCCAATAGCCTGATTCATAATCTGCTCCTCCTCACTCTTTGTCACCATGACGACAGGAATATATGGCTTGAGCTCCTTGATTACCTGTAAAGTATCGAGCCCCGTAAGACCTGGCATATTCTCATCAAGAAAGATAAGATCAAAGTTGTCGTTCTTTACCGCTTCTACAGCATCTGCGCCACTTAGTACGGGAGTTACTTTGTATCCTTTCTTTTCAATAAATAGAATATGAGGTTTCAGGAGATCGATCTCGTCGTCAGCCCATAATATGTGATACTCTTTCATAATGTCTATTAATCTTTTAATTAGTTCTATTTCAAAGATAACAAAAAAGAGATAAGATATATTGCCTTTATCCACTCACAACAGGTATTCCTATGCTGTTTGAGAGTTGATATATAATCGATCTACAAAAAAGATTTAAGAGCAAAAAATCTAAAAGACCTATTATTGGCACAGTCATATACATTTTGACATCAAAACATAAACAATATGGAATAGAATGAAAAACAAGAAGCCAACCACCAACGCTATCACTTTGAACAAATAAAAGCCAACTAAAAGAGCATTATGAAATAATAAACATAAGTATTGATAAATTATTTTGAAAAAATAAATAAAAAAACTTTCTAAAAGTTTTGGTCGTTAAAAAAACGTTTGTATATTTGTGATGTGGTTTTTTCATAATAGTATTAGATTTAAGGTTAACAAAGATGGTTAGGGGATGTCGAGAGATATTCCCTAATTTTATTTTATAACGTATATAAAAATTTGTACCTTGCAATTAATAATTGGTATTGAATAACTATAAAACATCTTGAATTATGTCACAAGTGTTTCTATTCATATTCATAATCTTGTTAGTGCTGGTATTGGTATTAGCTTATTTCCAATATTACAATTCGGCCAAAAAGAGACGCAACCGCCATTTCAGAAACAAAGATCTGTAATCAATATATGGTGTACTGCATCTTGTCACATCCGGTGAAAAAGAAGGCTCTCTTAGTATATCCACAAGAATAATCCTAATAGCTCCATAACTATTGGTTGAATATTACTTAAATGTATAGGAGGAGGGTGCACTTTGCCTTAGGGGAGGCTCAAAGGCTACTTTTTACCTGTCCGGGGTGATTCACCCACAAAAAGGAATTATCATTTTGAAATAAATGCCCCCAATAAATATCTCCCCCTCAAAAAAAGATCGAAATGCCCAAGTTATGCTGTCATTATAGTTCCATAGTAAACTTGATTCAGGTTAAAATAAATCATTAGTTTACTCATAAATATTAGTTTTTTTCTGCAAAAAGAACGATTTATATGGTTCAAACTTCGACTCCGTCAAATTCAAAGATTGGCTCCGTCAAGTTCAAAGATTGAGGAAGTCGTTCTCAAAGATTGATATAAATGCTTTAGGGGCAATTCAGGATAGAAAAACCGCAAACGGGATATGGTTATACCCATTTGCGGTTTTTCTATCGTTATAATTTTCTGTTTCTTTACATTCTGACAATTTGATATTTCTTTTTTACCGGTCCTGTTTGACAGGATGAAATGCCCTGGAAATCAATATTATGTATATCGTGAAATATATTATTGAAGTAGTATTCATTTCTGTTATAATATAATTTGATATAAAAAGGTGTTCATACAAATTCAAAGATATAACATCGCCCCTTAAAAATACACGACATATTGACTACCAATAATATACACATGAATATTCTTTGACAAATCTGGATATTTGAGTATCTTTGAGATCTAAGAAATTGCTGATTTTTATGATAAAACACGCTATAACAAGATATATATTTATATTATGGGTGATAATTTTATCCCCCATAGCATTCGGGTGCGGTACCTGCAAACCGGTATCTAATATATCTCTAGTCCCCCGTCCAATGCAGGTAGTACCTGGTGATGGAAATTTTATTTTTACTGATAAAACGGTGTTTTCCGTAGAAAGCGCCGAACAAGCCTTAATTGCTAATAGCTTCATAGACTTATTTACACATGCTGCCGGCTTTACTCCAAAGCTAAACGTAGGGAAAAAGGAGGGAGCAAATATCCGTTTCGAAACAGATAGTTCTCTGAAA